>CAZRBF010000033.1:0-7290 GCA_964598195.1 uncultured Candidatus Peribacteria bacterium
CCAGATCTTGTCGAGACTTCCATGAATCTTGGGACGATCAAGATAGAAAATGGGGTTCTGGAGATTGTGTATCTTGCACGTTCCAGCATGAATACTGATCTTTATAAAGTCTTCGATGAAACCAAAGCACACTTTCTCGCACAAGAGTACGAAGTGGCACACGATCGAGGGTATCTTGGATGGCAAGATGATCCAGATTCTCTATTACTAAAGGTGGTTCGTGAAGAAACCGAGAAAGTGATTGGAAAACCACCAAAAGTGGTTGCCATTCATGCGGGACTTGAGTGTGGTGCGATGGTATCAGGACTTGGAGAGTGAGTAAACGCGATATCTATCGGTCCCAATGTACGCGAAGTTCATAGTGTGCATGAGCACGTGGAAATTGCTTCTATAGAGAAGATGGAGAGGGTATTGGAGGGGATTCTTGGGAGATTATAAAAAGTATACTTTCCCTTATAAATCCCTCCCTGCACTCGTCACACTCTCCACCGTTCCCGATGCTGTAGTTGTTCGGGTGGCTTTTATGTCAACCTTAAAGAGGTCATTTTTGATCCCGTATCAGACGAGCGTTAGCATGCCCAGAAACCCAAAAAAGAGAAAGAGATATTTAAAAAATCGGAGCTTATTATCTTCGCTACTAAAAGATTTTTCGAAAGAGAAGAGAGAGAGGAGAAAGTTCAAAATAACCGTCAAAATACCTATTTTTTCTGATTTTTCCACAATCTTTTCAGGATTCAGTTTCGTTATGTTATTTGGCTTCTCTCATAGATGTATTAAAACCTCATTGTATTTCTGTTCGCCGATATTGAATGCCAAAAATGCGAGAGCAAACTCGGCATTTATATTCTCGATCTGAGAGCTGATGGTATTATATTTACGGGGTGGAAGGATATTGGAATCTGCGAGATACAAAAGTATGGTATTTCGGAGGATGACACTTCTTATGAATCATGCCAGTCCAAAGGAGTCACCGTTTTGGATATAGTTAATTATGGCATCTTTGTCGTATCTATTGGTGAGTGAATTATTTATTATTTTTGGGACATTGAGTCGCTTGAGTTCCTTTTTCTGGAAGAATATTTGAGTCTCTGGTGAGTGGAGGATATCGGATGGAGTGTTCTCAATTGGGACTCATCCTGATGACTGATCCTTAGGCATTACATCATCCATATTAGTAGCCATCGTTTTTTTCGGCATAGCCGCCATTGGTGCAGATCAAAGCGAGTTTCTATGGCTCTCAGAATGATGGGCAATAGTCTCAAATATTTCTTTTGCCTTTTTTGCCATTTTATTCGATGAATCGGCATTTATGATGGCATTAAAAGAATCAATGGCCTCAGAAAATCTCCCGAGAGCCCCAAGAGTATTTCACTTATGCAGCAATACTTCCGAATCTTTCGGAGATTCGGATGAGAATGAGTCAAAGATGCCGAGAGCTTTTTCGTATTCTCCTGCGTTGTAGAACTCTACCCCAGTCAAAAAGAGGGAATTATTTTGTTGCATAGAAACTATTTATGAGTAATAAACACATTCTAATACACTTCATGATTAAAGTCAAAATTGTCCGGATATTACTACGGATTATTCCTGGCTCGTTCACAGTACAATGGATGATCAATAGAGAAGCAACGTAGTATTTTCTGATCATGCGTTGATTATGATTTTATCTGTGTGGACTTTCTCGCTTTGGCCTCAGAAATAGGGCGAGCACGATATATATAGTGATCATCAAGAAGCTTATGAGCACTATCGAATATATGTTGACTGTGAGGAAATTGCTGGATCCTATGATGTAATGAGAGAGGGGAATACCGACGAGGAGAGAAATACTACCAGATATACAAAAGATAGCTATGCGAGTTACCGAGAGCGTCCATGTGACGTTTTTTCTGACCATGCCAAAGAGCGTATAGAGACGATTTTTGAGTGCATCTATTGCTCTCATCTGCCCAAAGAGCGCCACGATGGCGAAAAAGAAAAAAATACTGATAGTGAAGAAAAACAGTCCAATCACCGAGAGTACCTGAGATGATATGTCTTGTACTATCTTTAAAATACTCTCGATATCTATGAACGTCACATGAGGTCCAGAGTTAGTAAGGATGAGTTTTTTCCATGACTCAATATCTTTGCTGTATGCAGAGATAAAATAGGTTTTTGGTGCATTTTTAAATGCTTCTTGCTGAAACGAAAAGTAAAAAAATGGCCCGAATCCCTCTCGAACAGATTTTCGTATATTTGCCACTGTGAGTGGGATCTTTTTCCCTGAGAGATTGAATTCAACCTTGTCGCCTATATCTATTCAGATCCTCTTGGCAAAGTCAGCATCTACCGATAGATCGCCTGGTCCGAGAATAGGATCTCCTTTTATAAGGGGGAGTCCGAGATCATTCGTGGTTATATTGAACTCGCGACTAAACTCCCCGCTTGGTTCTTTGCGCTTCAGGTGCTCTGAGAGGGGGAGATTGTTTATCGAGTGAATTCTGGCTCGGATTATACTGTATATAGTCGTGCCAGAGAGAACTTTTTCAAGTTGCTCTCGATCTTTATCGAGTACATTGATCGCATAGATGTTTGCAGTGTTTGTCGTATCTTGAACGAGTCTATCTCGAAATGAAAGAGAAAAAAGTCCAAAGATTACAAAAAATACTGTCATGCCCACAAGTGATACTGTTATGGGTATGCTCGGCGTGAGGGGTCTTGAGAGCGCCCGAATACCGTCAAAAAGTGCAAATCTTGTATATCGATACCGATGAACGAGCACCAATGCATATCTGTAGATGAGAGAAAATACTGCAGCGAGTAAAAGGAAGATGCCCATACCACCAATGACGATAGCAAGACTCATAAAAATATCTTCAAATATACTCCATACAATGAATAATATACCTAAAAAATCAATGATTGATTCATGGTTCGTGAGAGGTGCCAGGTACGTTCGTATCCTTTCTGGCATGTATTTGAGAGCTATATTTGTATATTCAAATTTTTCTATCCATGCTGGCAAGAATGCCATGCATATCAGTATCGATAATACCTGAAAAGAAAAGCCTATTGGAGACGAGAGAAATATGAATTCTCGTGCCTCGGGAATACTCTGAATACCCATGATAATTCCGTACGAGATAAATACAGAAATTATAAAAGCGGACGGTATGATAGCAGCATACAAGAGTATGAATATGATAACCTGCCTGCGCCTAGACAGTCCCAGTATCTCTACGATGCGAAGTGTATTTGAGAGGTCTGCAAATAGTCCCATATGGGCAGATCTGAGGATGATACCAGAAAATATCGCCGCCACTACGAGTATGAGTTCTATATAGTTGGTCAGATTTTTAGTAGTATCCATATTCTGTTCTGATCTCTCGGTATAGCTGCGTATCCGATAGTCGCTGAGTAGGGGATTTTGTTTGAGTTCGTTGGTCACGCGCGTCCGTTCTTTGATATCTGGAAGAGACAAGAAGAGAGTATTGCTTAATCTGGATCCTGATGACATGAGTGTCGACCCAGAAAGATATGCTTTCGGAACGAGCAAGAGGTTATTTTCTTGTCCAAAAGAAAATCAGAGGTCACTTGAGTCGATTATCTTGTCTGTCAGTTTCAAGGCTCGATTATCGAGCATCAGACTTCCGCCCGAAGCAAATCGACTTATCACTTCAGATGTGGCAGCGATATAGTCGCCTGACTGATTCGTGGTCGATAGTGCCTCGAGTTTTAGTATGCCTTTCTGTGGATAAGTCCCAGTGTACGCGATTACTTTCAAGAGTCATGTTTTTTCCTCCTGATCTAAAAGTGTCGTCGAAAACTCCACTTTTTCACCAAATGAATAGGTGGTTCATGAGAGATATGGTGTCACCTTTTCTATGAGACTCCCGCTCAGATATCCATTAAAAGTGACACGGATATCTCCTCCAAAAAGGGGCTGAGTTTTTTCGGATACGAGGCGCTCGATATTTTCGGTCAGTTGTCGCATCACGAGAAAGCCAGCACTCGATAACAGGAGTACTCAAAAGAGGATCGCTATAGAGCGGAAGTTCCGACGAAACAAAAGGGAAAAGAGCTTGAACATAGGATATTATTGAGTATGAATATGAAGAGCTCACCCCTGAAGTTTATAGATTTGGTCAGCACGTTTTGCTATATCGGGATCGTGAGTAATCATTATTATGGTATTGCCTGTTTCTTGGTGGAGCGTATCTATGAGGTCCATGATACGAAGGGCATTTGTCTCGTCAAGGTTACCCGTTGGCTCATCGGCAAAGAGATAGGGCACATCGGCCACAAAAGCTCGAGCGATCGCGAGTCTTTGTTGCTCTCCTCCGGAGAGCTCTTTCGGGTAGCGCTTTCCTTTTCCAGAGAGTCCGACTTTCTCAAGTATATTTTCTGTAGAATATCGGCGTTTCGCATGCGATATATCGAGAACGAGATCTATATTTTCCTCGGCGGTCAAGTTCGGAATCAGTTCGAAAGCCTGAAAAATAAATGCGATATTTTTTCCACGCCATTCTATCATCTGATCTTTCGTCAGACGAGTTATGTCCATATCTCCGAGTACTATATTGCCAGCATCAGGAGGAATAATTCCAGCTATGAGGGATAAGAGCGATGACTTTCCCGCTCCACTCGCCCCCATGAGTGCCACAAAAGCACCAGAGGATATCTCCCAATCGAGATCCGTAAAAAGTGTGACACGATCGATCGACGATTGATATGATTTAGAAATATGTTTGAGAGAGATCATAAGAGAAAAAAGACAGAATAATATTAACTTGGCATTCTATGGAAAATCGATAAAAAAACAACCAGAAATATCAGATGGGGGGGGTGAGATTATTTTTGAATGAGTTTATTCTCTTCGAGAATTGGTAGTAGATTATCTACCACCACTCAGTATCCTGCGAACGTTGGATGGATCCGATCGTCTTGGTTGAACTTCGGATCGAGTGCTATTCACTCGAGTAAAAATGGCATAAATGTAAGTTTGTACTCTTTTGCGAGTTTTAGAAAGAGACCATCATACTGATCTCGATAAGTCTTTCAGAGATTGAATGGTGCCTTCATGCCTGCGAGGAGAATGGGTATCTTCTTCGCTTGGAGCTTTTCTATAATCGAGCGAATATTCGCCTCTATGTCGTCCACATTTTTTCATTGAAATACATCATTACTTCCTATACAAAGTATCGCGAGTATCGGTGTCTCACCTTCCAGTATCCAATCGATTCGAGAGAGAAGACCCGCTGAGGTATCTCACGAAACCCCAGCATTTTGAACGGTATAAGCGTATCATTTGCTCTGCAAACGTTTTTCGAGTTGAGCAGGATAGCTCTCTGTTTCGGGGAGTCCGTATCCAATCGTGAGCGAATCCCCAAGCGCCAAAATAACCCCCGAAGAACTTGCTGGAGCGATCCTGGGTATTTGAGTATTTTCTCCGCAGGATGCGAGGAAAATAAGAGGAATGAGAACGAAGAGAATTTTTTTCATGGCTTGATTATATGGAATATATATTTTTTAGGAAATATTTTGATGAATTTTGCCTCAAGATAGAATATGTTGACGATATTTGTAATCTTTACACAGTGTAAAGATTGCTAAAAAAACACTCCCGCTTCTGTAGAAGGGGAGTGTTTGTATCTCTTGAATACTTGTGGTATTCGAGGGAATATTTCATAATATCTAAAGACAGACAGGAGATCGTTCGACTCCTTCCATTAGATAGATAGTACTATAGTATGGCTCTTTGGCAAGTGTGTACATTGGAAAGTTCATATTTACCAAATTAAAGACTTTTTCCGGTTCACTTCCTGTTTTGTAGGAAATTTCGGTCATGGCCATCTGTAAGGTTTTGCCTACATCTGGTATAATTTTAAATGTGGTGAAAATAAAATTTAAATCCACTGTAGTATTCGCTGAAATATTTATATTCAGGTTTTTATAGATCATCTCATCACCGTTCACAAACGATGTGATATGATCTTCGGTCATTCCAGGGCTACTAGGCATTTTATAGTGTAGATCTAGTTTTTGTACATTAGGACTCAGAAATGCGGTACCAGCAATCCGTACCAGCTTAATGCTGGTTATAACTACCCCGCTTGTGCTTTTCACCGTATAATCAGCACTTATGTTTGACGTGTTCTCATACAGCGATGCTTTACAGGGACTTAAAATACTTTTGCTCACCGTGAACGGTATGGTATTATCCACCACCGTTTTACTGAGTGTATACATCGGCGAATTCAGATCCACTGGATTATAAACTCTTACTTTTCCACTTCCTACTTTATAGGAAACTTCGACGAGACCCATTTGCAGAGTTTTGTCTGCATCTGGGAGAGTTTTATACGTGGCAAAGATGAAATTCAGATCCATTTTTGCACCAGCTGGAACGCCGATGTTGAGATTTTTGTACACTATCTCATCACCATGAACAAAATATGTGAAGTAATTTTCACTCGTTCCAGAACCAGCAAGCATTTTGTAGCGCAAATCCAGCTTTTGGACATTGGGATCAATAAACGCTGTACCTGCGATGCGTTTAAGCACCATGCCAGTTATCGTCACATCGCCCGTAGTACTGAGAGTAAAATCAGCACTTGTACTGATTGTATTCTCGTACAGCAATGCCTCGTTGGGGCTCAAAGCACTCTTATTCACACTAAATGGCGGTGGGGCATTTGGATCGTCTGAATATCCACCTCCACCTCCACATCCATACAACAAAAACACAAAAATCAAAATCCAAAATCTCTTCATTTACTTACTCCAAAAAAATGTTTTTAAAATGAACCTACCCTTTATGAGGCGAAGCAAATATATCTATAATTATCAGAAAGTCAAATTGCATCTTCTCGTCGAATATGTGCTACCAATCTTTCTTCCCATCATTTGTCGGCATAACATCCTGAAAGAATGAGTCTTCTCAGAAAAAGTTACGGATCTGATCGGAGATACTTCAGACTCCGTTTGATTTTTCTGGATTTAAGAGCTTTCCGTTTTGCTTTTCGAACTTTTTGAGTTGTTCAAGGTATTTTTGTATCTCCTGTTTATCAGCGTCTGAAAGACTCGAGTAGGCGTCTTCGTTGGTAGATCATCCGATGGGATTGTACGATCATCCATTTGACCAGTTTTGTCATGATTTTGGTTTTTGCGTCGGGCTTTCCTTTTTACCCCCCTCAGTGAGGGGGGTGTCCGCAGGACGGGGGGAGCTTGGTTCACTGAGGGGGGTGTCCGCAGACTGGGGGGATTTTGTTCATGGGATATCCTTTGTTCATGAGCCAGATGTTTCTT
>CAZRBF010000033.1:7390-12366 GCA_964598195.1 uncultured Candidatus Peribacteria bacterium
TTCTTTTTTCTGTTCTTCCTCTTCTTTTTTCTTTTTCTTATCTTCCTGTTCTTTCATTTCTTTACCTAGACGCTCTTTTACAAAAGCGAGATTTTCTTCTGTATCCTGATCTATACGAAGAGAAAGTGATTTTGTATAGTTTCCAATCGACTCTTTCCAGAGTTTTATTCGTTCGTCATCCTTTGTTTTTTCACCAAGTCTATAGAGTGTATTTCCGAGATTATAGAGCACATCTGCTTCAAGAAGAATACTTCAGGAATGATCTTTCAGAACACTACCATAGAGATCCTCCGCTTTTGAAAAATCTTCTTTTTTGTAAGCATAATCCCCAATAAAACCCCAAAAAACATTTTGTATTGTTTGAGCATTGTAGAGCTCCATAAAGAGCAATAGGCCAAGAAGTGGTATTATATAGCGTTTCATTTTTTAATGGGAGAAGAAGGGAATAGGATAAACATAAGAAAAAAGAAAAAACCGAGCATAGCAAAGATTCTGACCGTCAGATCATCTACATTGTCTCATGACTCTTTGATCGGGTGGCGAGAGATGCGACTTAAGGATTTCTCAAGGCTGTTTTCAATGGAGGCTCATTCTATGTAGGATCATCAACCATTTTTCGCCAGATCCTGAAGAGTTTTTCTCGTGAGTCCAGAAAGTACTGTTTCACCATTAAATTTCTTGTAAACAGTATCTCCGAAGGGGTTTCTCCCAACAGGAATAGGCGAAAGGTTAGTTTGTCAGATACCGATAGTTATGAGATTGGTGTGTTTTTTTTGAAAAAGATTTTTGATAGAATTCATATCTGGTGCATCTTCTTGGTCTCCACCATCACTCAAGAGTATAATGGCATGCGGGATTGGGTTTTTTGTTTCGAATCTTTCTATAGAGAGTGCTACTGCTTCACGAAAATCAGTTCCACCTTCAGAGATACTTTTAGAATCTATACTTGCAAGGAATGAGAGGAGGGAAGAATGTTCAGAAGTAAGGGGGGAGACGAGGCGGGATTTTCCTGCAAAAATCACGAGTCCGTATCGAGCTTCTCTATGGGAGATGATAAAGTTTTCTATGACTGATTTTGCACGGGTAAGCCGGGAGACGGTTTGGTTATTGTCAATAACATCCACTACGTCCATGCTTGCAGATACATCCAGAAGCCATATACAATCAATTCATTCTTTTGTAATTTCTGAGCCTTCCATAAGTCATGCTGGCTCCAGAATTATAGTGCTGAGAAAAATGATAGTGAGAACGAGGCTCACAAGGCGTGTTATCACTCATTTTTTATTGGTGGTGTAATTGGTGGTTTTTTTATTGGCAGAAAAATACGTGTTGTACCGAAAAAATATCACCCCAAAAGTTATGAAGAGAAAGAGGAGAGCAAGGATAGTGTGAAAAAAATCAACCGAGAGAAAGTACATACGCTAAGATATATCTAGATGCTAATTATATATAGGGTATTATATCTATTTTACGAGAGATGCAAGGTATATTATTATTGACTCTTTGGTATCCCATAATAGTTAAACAAGTATTTTGCAATCTTTGAGAATACAGCAGAAGATGTAGTTTCTGAGTATTCAGCACTGCGTGGACGTTCGATCTTGACTATCATAACGAACTTGGGGTTGGAGGCTGGGGCGAATCATCCATAGGAGGTTATTGTATGTCCTGCTTCCCCGACTTCGTACTTTCCCTTGGCAGCAATCTGCGAGGTTCCGGTCTTTCAGGCAACATCATAACCCTCTACTCATCCTTTTTTTGCGAACCCTATTTTGGCTCCTTCGGTGAGCATGGCGATAATCTTCTTGGAGGTATCTTCTTTTATGACACGGCGAAGTGGAGTTGGGGTGTTTTTTACCACCGTACCATCGGCGAGTGTAAGGCTCTCAACGATATACGGTTGCATGTAGATTCCGCCATTGGCTAGAGCAGAATAGGCAGTTGCCATTTGGAGTACTGTTGCCGTGATACCCTGTCAAAATGCCATAGTAAAGAGCTTTACTCGGGCCCATTTTTCATAGGGATCTATCTTCCCGAATACTTCTCACTCCAGTGTGACATTCGTTTTTTGTCCAAATCAGAAGTCATTTATGTACTTGTAAAAGAGGGACTTTCCGATCTTCTGAACGATGTCAATCATACCAACGTTACAACTCCAGTCGAGCGCGTGAGAATAGGTGTGCCGCCCGAGACATTCAGCCGAGACATTCTTGATCTTGTACTGATCTATTTCCACATATCATTTGTCGGTATAAGTATCAGATGGTTTGATGTCTCCTGTGTCGATTCCGATCGCCACGGTGACTGCCTTAAATACGGAACCTGGCTCATAGAGTGAACTCACTGGATCTGCCTCATATACTCATGGTCCGAAATTATTTTTGTACTTATATTTTGGTATCGCCCGGTTTCCAATCTCTACTTCGGTCGCGATACGGAGAGCTACTTTCTTCTTTCCAACCAAAATAGGTACGCCAGCCACAGAGTCTTCTACAAAGAGTGGAATCCCTAAGAGATCAAAGCTTGGATTTGGGTACTTAGAATAACTCATTCGCTCAAGTTCATAGACATCTCCAAAGTTATTTGGATCGAAATCCGGGTATGTCACCATGGCGATAATAGCTCATGTTTTTGGATCCATGATGACAACAGAACCCTTGTTGGCACGAAATTCTTTGACTCCATCAGAAAGTATTTTAGTGACTTCTTTTTGAATATTTCGATCGATCGTGAGTTTGATATCGGTTCCATTTACCATCTTTCTCTCACCGAGATCAAATGATCCAATGGTACGTCCAGATATGTCTTTCTTGGTTATACGAGCTCCCTCTTTTCCCTTGAGTTCTTCATTAAAATACCCTTCGACTCCATATTTTCCCTCATTTTCATTGTCCACAAACCCGACAATCTGACCACCCATATTTTTTTCTGGATAGAACCTAGTCGGATTGGCTTCGAGGATGAAAAAGTGTGAGATGCTTTCTGCTTCCTGCATACGCCCTTGAGCGATATTTACCTTCTCTGCTGCTATGCGAGTATCGATCATATCACGAGTTGCGAGACCCATTTTCCTGAGTATTTTTACGTACTGAACCGCACGCTTCGAGAGCTTGAAATCGAGTTCTTTTTTGGAAAGCGACAGTATATCCATAAGTCCAGGAACGAGACTATCCCTGTCTGTAATAGTCGTAGGATCAACATAGAGGCTGTTGTTTATGATACCAAAAGAACTCCCTGATCACTCAGTCAAATTTCTCAAATCGATCACCTCTTTTTCACTGAGATTCTCTTTGACGATAACTGAATCTATAAACTCTTTGGAGATTTTTCTATGTATATCCTCTCGAATTTTTTTCTTTACACTGGCATCATTAGCGATAAACTCCTCATCTTGAAGTTGCCGGAGGTAGTTAAAGAGGTTTTCTGTACAGCGATCATCCGATTTTCCTGAACATATATCTTCAAATACCACATCGGTCAAAAATGCTTCGAGTTTATCTTTTGATCCAACCCCCTTCGGGTCTATGGCGAGGTCAGAGAGATCAGTACTTGTGGCAAATACTCATGCGGGGTCATTGTTTGAATACACCGTCCCACGGGAAACAGGGTTTTTGACCGTCATCATCTGTTGCTTGTCTGCAAGTGCTTTATAATAATCATGCTCTATAACAGTAAATTTAAATGTCGTCCAGATAATAAGCAAAGCAAAGAAGGCAAATGCAAAAAATACCATACGAACTCGGTCTACCTGAGAGGCTCGTATGAGGAGAAGATTTATGAAGTGATTGAGCTTGTTTTCCATTTTTTTTTTATGAGATTTTTTTATATATTCCTGTGTGCAGGTAGTACATACTTTCAATACTCGGGAGACTGGAGATTATAGTGATCTCTAGGTGACTTCTCGGAGCCATTCTTCTGAGTATTTCTAGGTGATTATAGGTATGGTTGAACCGCATCGCTGTTTTATGAAGCGCATCTTCTGCGTAGAATATGCGATCATATTGCGAGAGATTATAATAAAGAATGCGTCTGGTTCAAATGATAATATTTTTTTCTCCATTATACACCGATATAAAGGCTTTATATTTCTTCGTTTCGGTGAGGCGATCGTAGATGATAAGCGTATTCTCGGTATCTACTGGACAAGCTTTGAGATAGGCCTCGATAGAAAAATCATCAGGGAAAACTATGAGCGTACGATGAGTATCCACCTCACCCCCAGCCCCTCTCCTAGAAGGAGAGGGGAGGTTTATTTGTTCCTGTATTGTCTGTAAAAATGGGGTATTTTTTGTGTGGTGATAGAATTGAATGAGGTTATCTATGTTTTTTGTTTCGCTATTCACTTCACCCTCGACCCCTTCCACCTCACCCCTAGCCCCCCTCCTAGAAGGAGAGGGGGATTTGGCAAGGGCTTTAAAATCCTGTTTTTCCAGGTACTTTACGAGAGTTTTGGAGAGAAAAAGTGACAGAATGTGGTGGGTGTGAACGAAATAGTGCGTGGCATTATCAAAAATAGAATAGATCTGATATGGGGCAAGCAGGGGAGTACTTGTTATGATTCGGACAATAGAACGAATATTTTCC
This sequence comes from uncultured Candidatus Peribacteria bacterium, assembly GCA_964598195.1. GTDB lineage: Bacteria > Patescibacteriota > Gracilibacteria > BD1-5 > UBA2023 > UBA1545. The sequence continues at coordinate 11,975 of CAZRBF010000033.1, forward strand.
ACCTCACCCCCTAGATTCTTCCAGCACTCACTATCTTCCACCTCACCCCCAGCCCCTCTCCTAGAAGGAGATGGGAGAAAAAGTTTTGTCACGATTGCATAATCCAGGGCATTGCGAAATGGCACCTCCACGAGGCATCCGATCTGGATAGCCTCGGCAAGCTCATCACGTACGAAGTAGGTCAGACCCTCATCGTCTATGGATCCACCAAATGGTATGACTTCTATGAACACTTTTGGATTTTTTTAGGAGGAAATATGTTACCACGACATACTATGGAAAAGACGGAAAATTACAATGGGAATCGAAAAAATGTTCACTGAATTTATATCTCTTGTAGGGGCGGACCGATGTGTCCGCCCTGATAATCCCGTATCTTGCGTGTCCGCCCT
>CAZRBF010000034.1:0-12125 GCA_964598195.1 uncultured Candidatus Peribacteria bacterium
TACGAATCTTTTTTTCATGCCTTGATTTGAAATGGAAAATAATTATTTTGAGACTCTCTATTTCTTATGTTTCCGCGAAAACTCTCCTCCATCGCTCTTATACCCCTGAGTACTTCCTGCATCTGACCCAAAAGAAGAAGTTTTTCATTATCATTAGGAGCATTTTGATGAAGATATTGTAGTTCTCTATATCTACGATGTTGTGATTCCAATAATTCACTACCACCATAACCTCGTTCATTTGGATGATTATGAGAATAATAATTATCTCTTCGATCTGGAAATCTTTCTCAAAATTGCGTCATGTAGATAACAAAAAGAATATAAACTCCATATAAAGTATCACATATCTCTTTTTTTTGCAAAAAAATCGAAAGTCTTTACAATAAATCTCGGGTGTTTTCTAAAAATAGAACCAATGTTACTCAAAATCAATAAAATAGCAGGGTTTACTCTGGTGGAACTGTTGCTTGCTGTAACGCTTTCGGGGATTCTTATGACGGGGATCGTCATATTTGTTTCGAGCTCACTGGGATCCAATATGACAGCAAAAAATACGGTCGAACGCGGAAATAAAAATGAGGATTTTGAGCAGAGTTTCACTCGGACAATAAGCAATATAATGGGGAGTGGCGTCTATGCAACTGGAGCAAGTTTTGGTGGGGACTATCTTACGGGGATATTCCTGAAAACTGGGGGATCCAGTTTGCCTATAACATTCCTGGGGCTCAGGACCCAGACGGGCTATTGTGATAGTTATAGTGGTATGGGATCAGAAACAGGAACGATTATGCGACTATCAGTCAGGCAATTTACTGTTCCAAAGCTCACAAACAGTACCACTTATACCATCTCATCTAGTGGAAATAGCGTGTATTCGGGAGCTACCAGAATCATTGGGACCTCCTATCCTGGGAACACTCTCACCGCCTCGGGGATCGATACGGAACTCTCATCACCAAGTGCCCTGGCCCTGTCTGGGACACACCTCTATGTTGCGGACACTATGAATGACCGAGTACTCTCGTACGATATCACCTCAGGTGGGATCGTGAAGATCCTCGGTCCAGAAAATGGCATTAGAAAGCCGACCAGTCTCTATTTTAGTGGAGATACACTCCTCATTGCCAGTAGCGGGAATGGGAAAATTTTCAGTCTTGAGGATGGCGATGGTAACGGAAGTGTTTTCTCACACAAATTCAAAGTGGCGAAAGATTTTTCAGGTGACACCATAGAATTTGCTTTTTCTGGAATTTCCTCGATTACGTCACCGATAGCAGCATGAAGTTTTAGTCTCACAGGAGTAATACAAGATCCTTCAAACGATCTTGTTATCACGGGAGCAACACTTACATACACTCTCACGGGCGGAATTCAATCATTTTCCACTGGGACCACATATGAATTTACTGTAAAAAATATAGCACCTGTGCCAACAGACCCAGGAAACCATACCGTTACCATAAATTTCCTCAGTGGTACGACGAATCTCGAGTACAGTGACACCTTTCACTATTTCAATAAATGAGATGGACTCGAGACAAATACAGGAAATGTTCTCACGACTCTTTCGGGAGGTTTAGTTTATCCGCACAATATCACAGGAGCCAATACCTGGAGTGGTTCAATCGACTGGAATGGTGTACTTTCAAATAACCCGCCAGGAGAAGAAACCCTCTCGAGCCTTCCGATCAAAGATCTGAATTTTGCAATCACAGGAAATGTTCTCACGATTCAATATTACCAGTATACTACGTATGATTGTATGCTTGGGAAGCATGAGGTAGAGGAGAAAGTAGTGAAAGTATTACTCCCATAAAAACACAAAAACTCTTCGCATGCGAAGAGTTTTTGTGTAATCATATTTTACAAATCGGAAAAGTCAGGAGGAACGGTATTTCCTCCGGAGGATCCTGGAGAGAGATCAATATCATTTTTGTTTCCAAAAAACTTTCCGGAAAGATCCTGAATCGTTGAAAATATAACTTTTGGAGAGACATATTGAGAGACATTGAGTCCGAGGAGGTCTCCGACTTTTGGTGCTACGAATATGGAGAGAATAATAACAATGAGTCCGACAACCGCATATCGGATACTATTGATCGCGGGCTTTACTTTCTCGTCCTTTCACCCAGAAAGGATGAGCATGACACCTCACCAGAGGATAAAAATAACCGAAAGAAAACCTGAAACAAGAACCACGAGAGCGATTCCAACACGGATAATGTCGTCGATTTCATACACCTGGTTTATATCCATGGCGGAATTTGCAGCAAAGGCTATATCAAAAAACATATACAGAAGAAAAAGAAGTATTGCATTTCATTGTATCCAGAGAATGCAAAAAGTAAAGTTTTTTGGCAGGAGAATCGGAACACTCTGGGTTATTTTAGGATTCATATTTTCGAAACCAGGTGAGTTGTCTCTTGGCATAGTTTCTATTTCATTGCTGTATTTTGGAGATGCACTCCTCGAGAGTGCACTTATTATCCATATATTCGATCACCTCTTTGTATCCGATTGTAGAGAGACCTTTACAGTCTCGTGAGTATTCTTTTTCTAGGATATTCCGTACCTCAGCCTCGAGACCGTTGCGAAACATTTCTTCTATACGAGTATTGATCTTTTGATACAGTTTGGCACGATCTCCATCGTAAGGGGTAATGAAGAGTACATCAAACAATGGGGTATTTTTCAACAGAAGCTCCGATTTAGATTTGCCGGTTTTTTCAAAAACCTCGAGTGCTCGAATCACCGCATGGTGACTATTGGGGTGAATGGTTTGTGCATATGTAGGGTCCTTTTCGTGGAGTATATTCCAAAGATATTCGTTTCACTTCTCCAGACGAATCTGATCGAGCGAGTTACGGTACTCCCAATCTGGCTCCATGGGAGGGATATCAAAATGAAACGCCACAGCATCGAGATAGAGTCCTGTTCCCCCACACAAAATTGGGACCTTCCCGCGAGCATGAATGGCATTTATAATGGGAAATACTTCTTTCTGGTAAGCCCCGACCGAGTAGTCCTCATCTGGAGACTGTATATCGAGCATATGATGAGGAATTCATTGCATCTCCTCACTTGTCACCTTCCCAGTTCCTATATCCATATACCGAAATATCTGTCGTGAATCTGCACTGATGACTTCGGTTTTGAGATACTTGGCAAGTTCTATGGAAAGACCCGTTTTCCCACAGGCAGTCGGTCCGTAGATAATAATGAGCTTGGGAAGGAGAGACGGTGTTTCGAGAAACTTTTCCACCCGATCAAAATAGGTTTTTAAGTGCATTTGCATTTTTTTATATTTTTCATATAGTACGGTCGCTTTCTTTTGTCCTGATAGTACCCATTTTAGCAAGAAAAGCAAAAAAAATTGTCCTCGTAGTTCAGTGGATAGAACAAGGCACTCCTAAGGCTTAGACGCACGTTCGATTCGTGTCGGGGACACCATACAATATACTCATTTATCATTACTCACCTCTTTCATGCAAAATACTCGCCTTTTAAATTTTCTCCTCATATTATTTATCACCCTGCTTGGTGTTAATTATTTTCTCCCAAAGCCAGCAGAAAACATCGCCCCAACAAATGAGGTGCTTCTCCATGTAGGAACATCGTATGTCAGTCCTGATATACCTCTGATCGAAGTACAAAATACGACTGCCACAGCTATCATTATCGATACCTGTCGTGATTTTTCGATCAAAAAAGATCACAACCTTCTTACCAATCCACCAACAGACTTTTGTAAAACTCTGACTATTCAAAGCGGAGCAAAGGAAAAGCTCGACATGTCGGGCCTCTATAAACTCTTTCAAACACCTGGAAAGTATGAGTTTGCACTCACAGTAAACGGTAAAACTTCCTATGCTGACACTATGGGCGAGGTGCCAGGGTTTTTTCGGTCACTCTTTCGAAATGTATTTTATGCACCAATCTATAACCTTTTTGCATTTCTCATATCTACCATTCCCGGATATAGTTTTGGACTGGCGATCATTCTTGTAACCGTTATTATTCGGCTCATCCTCTTGGTTCCACAGCACCATATCCTTGCCAACAGCAAGAAAATGCAAGCAATTCAGCCAAAGATTAAGGAACTTCAAGAAAAATACAAAGGTGACCAGGCAAAAATCGGAATGGAGCTCATGAACCTCTACAAAGCAGAGCAGGTAAATCCGCTCGGATCCTGCCTCCCACTCCTCATTCAGATGCCACTTCTCATCGTTCTCTATTGGGTGGTACTTGGTATTACTGATTTCTCTAACTACTATTATCTCTATTCTCCTCTTGCGAGTTTTGATATAGCAAAAATTAATACTGAATTTTTCGGTATTCACCTTCTGTCTATTGGGGGTGTTATCGGAGCCATCCTCGCCATCACCGTTGGTGCGGCGCAATGGCTTCAGATTAAGCTCTCTCTCCCAAAAGAAGATGATGTAAAAAAGCTTGAAAAAATGGAGAAGAAAATCATCGAGAAAAAAGACGGAAAATATACCGAAGCCGAGCCATCATTTATGCCTGATCCGAGTGTTATGAATAAATTTATGCTCTGGGGAATGCCTGTCATGATAGCAGTTTCCACATTTTTCTTTCCAGCTGGGGTCGGAATCTACTGGCTTATCGGAACTCTCTTCATGCTCGTTCAACAGATGGTAGTAAATAAGATGAGCATAAAAAAATAGTAATAAAAAATCTCCAGATCGCTGGAGATTTTTTATTACTATAACTCAAACACCCTCCCGAACATCTCGATCGCCCGCTTTTGATCGATAAAAAATGGGCTCGTAGCAATGGTTATAAGGTCTGATTGTCGGGCAAAGTGGAGGATTGTCCGTTTCTTGTCCTCAAATGGGATATAGTCGAGCTCCGGAGCGAAAAAATCAAGATCCAGATTAAGAATCATGGATTCATCTTTTCATTTCTCATAGGAAGCATATTTTTCCATACCAATAGTGTCCTCGATTCTGAGGACTGTTTCTATTATCCCCGAGCGAATAGCGGGTTGGATATAGTTGCCAACATTACATTGGTAATTGGTAAACTCAAAAATGTTTTTGAGTTCAATAATCCCCCCACCTCGTTCCCGAGGTGCCCTGGGGGTATCGGTTCCCCCCTTATTAAGGGGGGTTTGGGGGGATTTTTCTATATTATTGTCGTTTGCCCACAAATCTGAGTGTTCGTCGATATGTACGAGAGTATTTTTTTGACCGATATCTCCTCTCGATAATGCCTCATACCAAAAATAGAGAGCATGATTATGATTGTCAAAAACAATCATCGGAATTCCCTTCCAATCCATGCGGACAAAATTCCTGAGTCCGGTACACGATCTGAGTACTCCTTTTTCGTCTATATCCTCAAATACTATTTCGGATCATTCCTTGACATCTCTAAAATTTCCATCGATAATACTCGATACAAAAAGCGTTTTATTACCCCTAAGCTCGTAGGAAAATGCATTGTTACCGAGTCGACCGTTAAGGGAAAATGTCTGATTATACATATATAATACATTTCATAAATAAATAGTCAATACCTCTTTTTTTGCAAGATTCGTTATTTTTATGATAATATGAATTCACTTTTTACCAAATAAAAAATAAAATACCCGTGAAAAATATTGTTCTACGTCTCTTGATTGTACCGTTATTCACTATTATTTCTCCTGCTTTTGCAGACGAAACCATTTCAAACGAACAGAAAACATTCATCGTCACTGCATATTATTCTCCTCTTCCAGATCAAAGTTTCTACCTCAAGGGAAGTTATGAGGCCGATATACGACTCAATGGAAAGGGTACTCATGGAGCAAGTGGAAAGTGAGTATACCCAGGAATGCTTGCTGGACCAAAATCGTATGCCTTTGGAACCAAAGTATATCTTGAGGGGCTCGGGGTCGGAACAGTCGATGATCGTGGTGGTGCTATCGTAGCATCTGGATCTCGTGGATACGATGCTGATCGGCTCGATATCTGGATGTGACAGGGCGAAGAGGGCCTCAGACGTGCTCTCTCATGGGGGAAGCGGCGAGTAACAGGGAAGATTCTCGAGAAAGATACTGAGGGTGAAGTGATTGATTTCTCTCAGGTACAGATCGCTCAGATTAGTGCTACTGCTTACCAAAAACAACTCGAAAAAAAGAATGCTGATGTGGCAGAAGTAGTGAACATTTTTAGCATGTCTATCGGCAAAAATACTGATCCAGAAAAGATCAAAGAACTCCAAATCATCCTTTCTCGCCTCTCCTACTATCATGGTGATATAGATGGAAAATATTCAAAAGCTATCGAGGATGCGATTTATGATTTTCAGATCGAAAATCAGCTCATCGTTTCAAAGAAAAATTACTGAGCAGGATTTTATGGAGCGAAAACACGAGCAAAACTGAAAGAGATCTACGCACTCTACACAGAAAATGAGAAAAAACGTGTAGCAGAAGAAGCTAGAGTTGCCATGGAAAAAGCAAAAGAGGAGGCTCGACTTGCTCTCATAAAAATAGAGCAAGAAAAACAAAAAGAAGCTCGCAAAACAGAAGTAACTCTTTTTGTGCAGGGCCTTGGCTCACCTAAAGTAGATGAAAGAGGCGTGCATGTTCGCAGTCTCCAGCAGAGCCTCAAGACCCTTGGTTACTTCACCGGAAAAGATACTGCCATATTTGGGAAGCATACCCGAACGGCACTTACTCAGTATCAAACAGACCGAAAGGTCACATCGGATGAGTTTGGAAAACTTGGAAAGGCAACAAAAATCGCACTCTTTAAGGATCTCCTGAGTATAAAAGAGAAACAGAATGATGGACTCGCATTTAATAATTAATCGCTTTTTAGGAATATCCACGCTTTCAGGAACTCATCAGCACAGATGAGTTCCTGTTTTTGTCAATCGAAAAATCCAAGAATCTTTTGTCGTGAAGATGATCCTGGGTACAATGAGCCTTGTTCCAGAGCATATTTTATTGTTCCCAATATTTTTTAATTTCATTTTTATGAAGAGATTTTTTCTTTGAATGTTAGTTATAGGTGTCGTGTGTTCATCACTACAAGCATTCGCCACAGAATCCCCGATTCAAAAGATCTATAAAATCGAGAGTTACAAGTGGGATGAGATTAATGGAGTCTACAACTATGTTTGACACGGAAGTGCTGTGCTTATAGGAAAGAATAAGATAATAACCAATGCCCACGTCATACTTGGTGAGGATGATCTCCCGACCGGTAATTATAATCTCTGTATATCAGACAGCTTTGAAACAGCTCCAAAATGCAAAACAAGTCTCAAGTTACTTCAATACGATAAAACAAATGATCTTGCTATCTTAGAACCCACAAAAAACCTATCGCTCGGAACTCCGGTAGAAACGTCTACCAAAAAACTGGAGCTTGGAGAGGCAGTGAAAGTGTATGGATACCCCGCCAATGGTGGTGAAACCATTACCCTGACAGAAGGGAAAGTAAGTGGGCTCGACAATGGTCACTATAAAATTGATGCCAATATTGATGCAGGAAATTCCTGAGGAGGAACATTTGACAAAGATGGGAAATTTATCGGAATTCCTTACATCGCAAGCGTATGATACTCAACTCTTGGGTACATTATACCCATTAGCATGGTACAGGATTTTATCGCCTGAAAAGGTGACCTTATTAAGTATGCAAAAATCGAAGAGAAATTTATAAAATATATCGACAAGAATAACACCGCTCTTCTTACACAAAAAATCGACAATCCCTATATTGGATTCGATAACTTTCAAAAATATGGCTTTACGCTCAGAAAAGTAGATGAAAAATGAGACAGTATGCTCAGTGAATATGCATTGTATTCAAAGACTCAAAATACTTCTATCTCCATAGAACTCACACCCGTGTATGGTAAAAACAGGCTGAGTAATAGTATCGACCTCGACAAACTCAAAGAAAGTTTCAGTGTTGTTGTTGAAAAAAAGAATATTACCCTTGGTGGAAAAAAGATCAACAGAATGGTGGCTCTTGTCTGACTCAAAAAAGAGGATGGAACCGTGGATAAAAATTATGTTTCTCTTTTGTTTGGCCTCTCTAATGGGCTCAGTTATGAAATCGCCACTGAAAATTACGGTGCCGAGAAAAAAGCACTCAATGGCGCTATAAATCTTCTCATCAAAAATCTGCAAATCAAAAAAGAAATTCCCCTACTCGAAAAACTCACTTTCACCAATATCCCAGTTTCTTTTGAAGTAATTCCTGATATGAATATACGGCAGTCATTTTCAAAAATGTATTTTATTTTTGATTCAAGCATGATTCAGAATGGAGTCATCAGTATATCAAAGTTTTTTGATAATGAGTGAGAAAATTCTCTCGACAAATATACTTTTGAGGAGATTGTAAAAAAGACCGCAAAGAGCTATGGAACATATATGGGCGCTGATAATGATATACAGATAGAGATCAAGAAAAATGCCCTCTGAATGTATTATTCTAACATGATTATCACCAAGAAAAAGACAGGTGAAGTGACTTACGGAAGTACCTTCTTCACGAAAGTAGACAAAACTATCCACACTCTCGAGACTGGTTACTCGATTGCAAAGAAAGACCCTGAACTGGAGAAAAAATATTTTCAATTTATCGATACTGTAAACCTGACCGGAACACTTCCCTACAAGAGTGCGAGTGTCGGGAAGATTAGTACTGAAGATGAAACAGGTACATGAACTACTTCTGGCTCAGGAGGTACTACCGTACAACAATAAGATGATTCTCTTAAAGAGAAAATACTCACCCGAAGGGTGAGTATTTTTGAGCTCGGTTTGAAGAATCGGTATTTTTGCCTATACTACGAGCATCTATTTGTAACATCACTCTCATATCGTATGTCCAAAAAGAATAATATACTCCTACTTATAGGATTGTTTATCTTCTATATAGCATTGCAATATATTCCCTATGGAAAACTTCTTCTCTATCCTATAAATCTGATAGTCACATTTCTCCATGAGTTTGGGCATGCATTTTTCGCGATCATAACTGGGGGAGGTGTACGATCCATCGAAATCAATACAGATGGAAGTGGTCTTGCGATGACCTCTGGAGGAATTCAGAGTATCATACTCATGGGTGGATATATCGGTTCAGCACTCTTTGGTAATATATTACTCTATACATCTATCAAGTGAAGCGACGAGGCATCCAAAAACACGATCTATCTCCTCGGAGGACTTATGATAAGTTCGGCTCTTTTTCTCTTTAGTGGGATAATCTCGTCATTCCTCCTTATACTCATCTGAATAGGCATAATATATCTCGCAAAGGCATTCGCGTACTGAAGAGCATTTCTCTGATTTATCGGACTTGCAAGTCTCGCATATATCATCCTCGACTTCCGAGTTGGGCCGAGTTCTGACCTCTCAAAGTTCAGTGATATTTTTTTAATAGTGCCCCAGTTCGTTTGGATGTATGTCTGGCTCGCCATCGTTCTTTCTCTCGTATTCTACAATCTACGGTTCATATTCCAAAAGGATACATAAAAAATCTCTCTCAATTTAAAAAAATTATCTCTTTCGTTATTTTTTACCCAGAAACAATATGACCCCACTCGAGCAAGCCTGTTCAGACATTATCCACAAAAATCTCGCCTATTCGGGCGAGCAGATTTATTTCCTCTATGACACGGAATCTCCTCTTGCAATCAGACTTTCTGATGCCTATAAAGCAGTGCTTCCACCACTCTCGATTGTAAGAGAATTCAAAAACCCACCACAGCCACTCTATCGAGGAGGACTTTTGAATCCAGAAAACCCACATATTTCTGAGCAAAATCGGGTGATAACTTCACACAACCTCGCAGAAAATATTCGCGTTGGGCTCGATCATCATGAAGTTATGGAAACCACTGGGGCAGAAGTACTGGATCTTCAGGTGGAGTCTATTAAATCAGAACTTCTTGGACTACCAAAAGGTTCTATTGCCATACTCGTGCAATCAACGAACTTTCGCCTCTCGACTTTTAGAATTCGTCTCGAACTTTTTAATATTGGCGTTCATGTTATCGAATTTAATCACCTTGCCTATATCAAAGAAAACGAATTTGAAACTTTTGAAAAATCTCTCGCCTATCACAGGGAAGAGTACATTCATGCTCTTGAAAAATTTAGCACTCATATTAACAATGGTCTCACCCCGCTGTGTCGCTCATCAAAAGGACACATACTTTCTTTCTGAGAAGTGGAGCGAGCACGGGGAAATACCGGAGACTATCGAGACAGTGAACACAAGTGAGGAACTTTCCCAATCGGGGAGATATTTACTGAGGCGATCAATCTTGAGAGCGTATCTGGACAAGCACTCATCGAAGCGTACCCAGGAGATACTTTTGAAGTCGTTCATGATACCCCATTCTTGATTCGAATCGAGAAATGACGAGTACTTCCCTCTCCCGACTTTCCACCCGGATTTCAGCAGGTCTATGGCCTCATAATGGAAGCGGAAGGTGAGGTTATGGTGCGAGAGTTCTGACTCGGCCTCAATACTGCCATCAATCGCGAGAATCCACTCTCCGATATCAATTTCTATGAACGTAAAATCGGAGTTCATCTCTCACTTGGAAAGAAGCACGGAATCTACGGAAAGAAGCTCCCAAAAACCATGATACAACGCTACCATATCGACGTATTTCTCGATCTCGGAGAGGTGTATATGGGAGATGAGTGTATATTTAAAGATGGTGGATGGAAATGGTAAAGTTTGACTTTATATACGATTTGAATATAACTAAGCCACCTTCAACAATATAGGAGTAAACAAAATGTCAGAAATAATTCCAATTATGACACTCAGCATCAAAAACAAGCCTGGCGATTATCACGTGTTCAAAAATGTCAGGGACATGCAAGGTTGGATATTTAGAAATACAGCCTTATGGAAAACAAGTCTGACTGATGTCACTATTTACTTTCAGACTCAATCTGGACCCGCAGATATGCCAGTTGTTATTCATAATGAAAGGCTAAATTTCAATGAGCATCTGTTCATCTTTGATATAGCAATATGTAACGATTTCTTTGAATCTCTGACTGCTAAATCATTCAACACGATGAAAACACACACCCTGCCTCGTTGGTTCCTAAAAACTAGAAAAGGAAATCCTGGTTGGATCAATCGACTCTTCATGTTTATGGGCTTTTTTCGCAAGTAAACATAGACTGTCCAATAAAAATATCTTGTCTCCGTGAAAATCGGAGACTTTTTTCTGTTGTTTTATTTCACCACTTCAAAATCCAATCGTCTCAGTGTCTTATCTGCTTGTGTGACTCGTACTCGAATCGGGTCACCGAGTCTGAATGTTTTGCCCCCAGAAAGACTCTTTAGAGTTCCCGCACGCTCATCAAAATGATGGGTCGCGCGCATGTCGCGCATGTAGACCAAGCCTTCTATCCCATTCGGGAGCTCGACATACATTCCATGATCTCAGATAGACGAAATCATGCCGTCAAAAATCTGACCGATTTTGTCTTGCATATAATCAATAATCTTGATATCGCGAATAAGGTATTCGATACTCTCAGCTTTTCGCTCAGTTGTGGACGTATGTGTGGCAACTTTTGGCAAGAGTCCTGCATACCTGGCAAGCTCTTTTTTATCAAGCTTTTTATGAAGCCACGCCTTGATAATACGGTGAATCTGAAGATCCGGATAACGACGAATAGGCGAGGTAAAATGAGAATAATACGTGAGTGCGAGCCCAAAATGCCCAAGCATTTCCTCGGAGTAGATTGCCTTGGACATACTGAGTAAAATCTGCTTAGAAAGCACAAAATAATAATCTTTTTCATGGAGTGTATCCATGATTTCTCGGAGCGATCGCGGAGAAAGAGTCTCTCGAGAAATATGATACCCATAGTGATCAAGAAGGGCAATAAGGTCATCGGACTTTTCCTCACTCGGACGTTCGTGTACTCGGTAGAGGAAAGGAATCTTCTTCTGACTAAAAAACCGAGAAATCTCCTCGTTTGCGAGGATCATAAATTCCTCGATGACTTTATGTGATTCGGATCTATCTCGTTTCGAGATACTCACGACTTTTCCTTTCTCATCTGTGATAATCTTTACTTCCTTGAGGTCAAAATCTATCTTCCCCTCCTG
>CAZRBF010000035.1:0-9446 GCA_964598195.1 uncultured Candidatus Peribacteria bacterium
TTTTTTTTTTGCATTTGTAAATATACTCGCTCAAACTAGTTTATATTTTAATACTTTTTTTATGAAAAAATTACTTTCATTTCTCTTGATATTCTCAATATTTGTGCCAACAATTTGGGCATATGATCTCACTGATAAAGATCAGGTTATTGTGCAGCGAGCATCAGTAGCAATAGAAAAAATGATAATCAGAAAATGAGAAAATTATCGAGCAAAATATGTGATTGCACTTCAGAAGCTTCAGCTCCGTTTTCAGGATAATCCAAGAATGCAAAAGATTATAAGTGAAACGGCGAATGTACTATCGGATGATACAAGTGGATTAGAAAATGTATTCATCACTGCTGATAGTTCGGTTAATTTACCAACTGCTGATACCAGCATTTCTTTCTCCGATACTCAAATTAATGACATTCTTGCAAAAACTGAAGTAAATATGAATAATCAGATTAAAATAAAAGATTCAAGTACTCGAATATTGGTACAATGAGATTTTAAGGCAGAGTATATAGCGCCGAAAGATTACTGAAAAGATTATGACAAAATAGTCGTGACTCTATCTTGAATGAAGTATGAATTGCCTTGAGTATACGGAAAAGAAGAAATGAAGAAATATCTCGATGCAATAAAAAAATGACAATGTGGATCTGAAAGTACTGAAAAAAGCGAATGAATGGTCTTGGTGAATAATAAATACTATCCATCCCCCTCAAGCTGAGATTGCATCATGCAATGAAGTTTTAGTAATTTTGAAGGCTTTTCGCCAAGTTGATTTTATTTAATGTATACTACACATGGTTATGAAAATGGATCTACTAAGATGGTTGATTCAAAAACTGGTAAAAGCGTTATTGAAATGAACTCAATGCTCAATGTATATACGTGGACTTCTGATAATAAACAATTTATATACTGAACTAGTCCTGGAATGGAATCTCCTGGTTTTGGTTTATATATAACCAAAAAATGAAATTTTCCTGCAAAAACACTCATTCAAAATAGCAACGAGGTAAGAGGACTGTATGTTGATCAAAAATATATTTATGTAAATCATGGGATGTTTAACGGTACAGATAATAATGTACATTTTCTTAATATTTACTCCCTCTCTACCTTCAAAGAAGTCTTCTCAAAAGAAATTAAATAAGCAATATTTGCTATCAGATTCTTATATCTCATTGATGACCTCATAATTCATATCAAGATTCCCTACGATGGCTAGACCTATGATGGAGTTTGCAATACCTCGAACTTTGAGTTTTTTTGCAGTTGTATTGAGTGTGGCACCAGATCCGACAAAATCGTCGATCAAAAGCACCCGTTTATATGATTTTTCATCGAGTCAAATATGTATGGTATTTTCTGCATTTTGTATACGCTGTGCCCAAGTTTTAAGGGATTTTTGTGCCACTGGTATTCGATTTGGATAGTGTTTGTAGATGTCAATAAATGGCAAATGTAGACCTGAAAGTTTTTTTTGCAGCAGATGAAGGAGTTGATGTTTCCTCTCAATACTCGGTGGGACTATAGCTATAGCATCGATTTCATGAGTATGAATAAGAGTCGTTATTCTCTCGGTAATTTTTTCAAACAAAGTATCTATAAGTTCACGATTTTGTGAGAGTTTTGCATAAAAAGTAAGTTCCGCTAGTGGTCCTCGACCAAATTCACCATAGATATACTGATCGAGGAAATAAACCTTTTCCAGAGACGCAGTGTCAAATTTGAGTGTAGCATCGAGACATCCTGTCATATTCCGGAGAGAATCTATATATTTTGATAGCTTAATAAATCGTTCTAATACCTCTTTTGTTTCGAGATCCCTTTCTCGTGCCCATATTTCCAGTCCAGATTTCCCGAGAAGGAGATTTCCGTCTGGGAGGAATTTATAAAAATTTTCGAGAAAATGCTGATCTTTATATGGAATGATTATGAAAGATTCTTCTTTGTTTTCTAAAACGATAGCCTGAATCAATCCCTCATCTATTGCTTTTTGTGTAATAGAATAGAGAGTATGTGGTGTTTTTCCACTTTTTTGCACGTATCACTTTTCCAAGAGTTTCTTCAAAAACGTATGAACAATGACTCGATTGACATGGAGCTTCTCGGCAATGATGCCTGCCTTTATTCATGGAAATTTCTGCAGTATAGAGAGAACTCTGGAAATATTTATCTCTTGTTTCATAATTACTGTAAATTATTATTGTAAAATATTACAGTAAAAGTATATACTATTTGGGATAGAATGCAAATCTGTTTTTCAATATTTGTTTTGTTTTCGATCAATTCTCTTTATACTTCTCACACCATATAACCTGACCCAGAAATTTTATGACCAAAAGTCGTATCATACTCATTGCTTCTTTCCTCTTGCTTCTCGCGAGTATTAGTGTATTTTTTTTCGTGTGAGAAAAGGTACAACATTATGGCGATCTCTCGAAGATTATCGATTATTCTCGCGTTAATTTTGCGGGCGAGAAGGTTTCTTTTGAGGGGAAATACTATTACAATCGTGAGAAGTTTGAGCGAGAACTCTCGGTGACTCGGTTTAATATGTATCAGTTTGTCCTCTATCATAAGCGCGAACCACTCTATCTTCCCTATATAGAGAAGAAACTCAAGGCAGCATGAATTCCGAGTGATTTCAAGTATTTGGCTGTTGCGGAGAGTGGTCTTCGGAACGAGTCTCTGAGCACTGCGGGGGCTGGAGGGATTTGGCAATTTGTACCAGGGACTGCTAAGCAGTACAAACTCATAGTCACAGATGCTGTTGATGAGCGATATAATTTTGAACTCGCAACCGATGCGGCGATTGCATATTTCCTCAAACTCTACGAAGATTTCCATGATTGGACGCTCGTGGCAGCTGCATATAATCGGTGAGAAAATGGACTTCGTCGGGCACTGGATGATCAGAAAGTTGCTTCATATTATGATCTCTATCTCAATGAAGAAACCACAAGGTATCTTTTTCGAATTCTCTCGATCAAGTACCTCATGGAAAATAGGGACAAGGTATTTAATGCAGATGACCTAGGGGATGTTTTTCGGGAACCAAAAACTCGACTCATAGAAGTTTCGGAAATTGCAGATATTAAGGAGTGGTGTCTCAGAGAGAAAGTTGACTATGCTATGACAAGACAGCTCAATCAATGGATACTCGGAAACACTCTCCCAAAAGGAAAATGGAAGATAAAAGTGCTCGATTTGTAATTTTTTTTGTTTCTTATACATTTTTATGTTATAGTACGACAGAGACATTTTCTTATACTCACTCCCACTATGTTCAAAAAAATCTTCCTGAGCCTTCTTTTTCTCCTCCCGTCTATTGCTACAGCATCGGAACTTCCTTTTACTGATGTTGCCCCTAGTGTCTCGTATTATGCCGATTTGAAGCATATGTATGACGCAAAAGTTATCGGTGATACTCCTGATCATCTATTTCGCCCAGATGGACTCCTTAATCGTGATGAATTCGTGGCCATCGCCGTTGGAGTCAGTTGTCAAAAGTGTATCTATCCGAGTGTGGCAGATATTATTCACTACAACACCAATCCATTTGTCGATATATTCAAGAGTAATCGGTACTTTTATTGTATCGCGTATGCGAAGGAAAAAGAGATTGTTCGTGGATATGTTTTGGATAGTACGGGTAAAGTGCAGTGTCAGAATCGTATAGAAACTTTTACAGAAGTTCCATTTTGTCCAATAAATAGCATCACTCGTATAGAAGCAGCTGCAGTGCTTTTACGTCAGGCAGGACTTTGGAGTGAGTCCAAAAATAGTAGTGCTTTTGTAAAAACGGTGGTTATTGGTGATATGAAGGGTGTGGATTACTGGTTCGGGTATGCACAAAAAGCTCTGGAGATTGGGCTCATAAAAATGAATGCAGATAAGAAAGTATTTCCAGATGAATATATTACCAGAAAAGAGTTTGTCACTATGGCGTCGAAGATTTTCAATATCAATATGTGTCAAGTCAAAAACAATACTACTCCTTCTGACTTTGCTTCTGTTATTAAGATTTATGA
This sequence comes from uncultured Candidatus Peribacteria bacterium, assembly GCA_964598195.1. Lineage (GTDB taxonomy): Bacteria > Patescibacteriota > Gracilibacteria > BD1-5 > UBA2023 > UBA1545. The sequence continues at coordinate 4,032 of CAZRBF010000035.1, forward strand.
TAAAGAAAGAACCCCGAATGCCCTTTCCCAGATCGTTACCACTTTCCCAAACAACAAAGAAACCACCTACGATTTCTGAGGGTATGCAACCGGTGCTCTGAATCCGCCTTTTCAGTATGACTGGACATTTACAAATATTATAACTGGTGAGGTGAAAACTGCAACTGGAAGTTATCTTGATAACTTTAACCTCGGGTCGTCAGGTATATGGATTGTAAAACTTGTCATAACCGATGCAAGTGGTCACACATCAACAGCATATCAGCAGATATTTGTGAAAGATGGGACGGTCCCTTCTACTAATAATCCAAATAATCCCAATAACGCAAGTGGGACTGGAATTTCTGTGCAGATAGGAATCATAGATAACAAGAATCCAGGCAATCCCAGTAATCCCAACAATAACCCAAGTAATCCCAACAATAACGCTACAGGTGGTACCGACCCGAATGATCCGTTGAATACTGGGGCCCGTGCATTGCATGGAATAGTGGGCGTTCCTATGCCATTTTTCTCAATTCCGACCGGGTGAGATGGACGCTATAGTTTTGAGTGGAATTTCTGAGACAGTGGAAGCTCTCCTCTCAAGGATCCAACACATACGTATATGAAAGAGTGAGTATATCCGGTGACACTCATAGTGCGCGATACCTCCTGAAATGTGGCACATGCGCAACTGACGGTTATTGTCTCCAAAAATCCTGATAGAGATGGTGATGGAGTGCTCGATTATAACGATGATGGAAGCATACGAGATGTTTGTCCTGATGTAAAGTGACCAGCTTCCAATAAAGGCTGTCCCATCGTGAATGAGTACAGTAAGGATAAAACCGTTGTTGGAATACCAATAGATACTTGATGAAATCCTTGGAATAGTAATCCCTTAAATAATCTTTGTCTCTCAAAAAAAGTACAAAGTTCAGGAATTATCGAATGAAACGTACAGTGTTCAAGTTGTCCATGTGTGTATAAGTCAGAGTTTCTTGCACAGGTACGTGGGTGCGATATTATCTTCCCATCCATTACTTCCCCCGATAAAAAAACACTCTATTCTCGGGGTGGTATTTTTGCGGTACCGTAATTGTTTCCGCCTATCTCCCAACTCGCCCCTTGAATGCATTTATAAGCGTAATGTCATCTGCGTATTCTATGTATCCAGCATTGGGAAGTCCTTTCGAGAGTCTCGTCAGTTTCAGATCGTGTCTCGGAATATTTTCTTCTATATAAAGATTCGTCGCCTCACCCTCTATGTTGGGATTGGTGGCGATGATGAGTTCTTGTATCTCGGGAGAGTTCTTTATCTTCTCAAATAACTCCGAGAAATGCAGGGAGTTTGGCATACGGCCGTGGATAGGGGAGATCGAACCTCCAAGGATATGATAATACCCATGAAAAATCCCAAGTCGCTCGATCGAGAGCATATCGAGATAGTCTTCTACCACACAGAGGATATTCTTGTCTCTGGTTTCATCAGCACAGATCGTGCAAATGGTTCTATTGCCATCAGTGAGTCCGAAACAATTTTGGCAGTCATGAACATCGGTCTGGAGCTTCTCGAGCTCCCGCGCGAAATTCTTGATATAGGAACCATTCGCTTTCAACAAAAAAAACGCGAGTTTTACCGCGGTCTTTTCGCCGATTCATGGCATGTAGGATATAAAGTCGATGAGACGCTTGAGGGTTTCTGGCATTACTTGTTAAATGTTAAGTGTGAGTCCTTGAGGACGAGATACCCAGGACTATCAACACTTTCCATCTTCTCGATCATGCTATTGGAAGTGAGGGTGTCGAGGGATTCTGCTTCGGCTATACGGATATTTAATAGATTCTCTTCGAAGGTGAGGTTTTTGCGAGTGATCTCGAGATTACGGATGTTGTATCCTTTGGTTGCATTGACATTGAGAACCCAAACATAGTAGATTCCGAGAGCACCAATCATAAAGAGTGCGAGAACGTAGGTTTGAGTAAAACTAAAACGGTAATTTTCCCGAGAGGTCTTTCTCTCGGAGAAAAAAGGGAATGTACCACGCTTCATTACCAATATGTTTGCATTCATAGTGCAAGGGGTGGGGAACTATGGAAAAACTCGTTCTTTGTGTTTAAATCTCCGTTTCTCGCTCTCCGTACCATCTCGTACGGTTCGCTTCTATACTCGATTTGCACACAAATTACTTCGCTTTTGCACAGTTCTGGGAAATAATAGGTTTAAGCTACTTCTTTTCTACTATTCTGAGCTTCGCACTTCGACTTCTCTTATTTTGTTTCATTTCCAGGTCTGTCGGGAGTAAAGGTTTTTTGGTAACTTTTTTTATGATGGCAGGAACCGTGTCCTGTCCAGTGAATTCATCTCGTTCTGCTTGCAAGTATTCGGCAAATATCTGTTTCACGAGTCGGTCTTCGAGTGAGTGGAATGTTATGACCGAGCATCTTCCTCATGAAGAGAGGAGACTTATTGTGTCACGAAGAGATGTTTCTATGGATCCAAATTCGTCGTTGACAGCGATTCGTATTCCCTGAAAGCTTCTGACAACGGATTTCGAATCATAGCTTGTTTCTTCGATGAGCTTTGTGAGCTCTTCAGTTGTTTCGAGTGGTTGTACTTTTCTTGCTTTGACGATTGCCTCTGCAATAAAGCGGGCTCTTGGTTCTTCTCAGTAAATACGGAGAAGTTCTATGAGCTCTTTCTCACCCGTGTGATTGACGATGTCGTAGGCTGTTTTTCCACCATTTTCCCGATCAAATCGCATATCGAGCTTACCCGAGAAGCGGAATGAGAATCCTCTCTCTCTATCATCAAAGTGTGCGGAGGAGACTCCGAGATCATAGCAGACGGCTGTGACAGAGCATATGCCAATCTCCAAAAGTTTTGTTTTTATATCTCGGAAATTTGCATGTAGGCAATGGATGGTTATTCCATTGTTTCTGGCAAATTCTCCAACACTTTTTTCTATGATTTCTCTGGAACTTTTGAGGTTGTCATTATCGAGATCAAACCCGATAAATATATCTCCTGAGTGGAGTCTTTGAATAATCCCCACTGCGTGACCCCCAAGTCAGAGGGTGCAGTCAACCACGATATTTTGCTTTGTAGAGCTCAAATTCAGGCTGTCAATGTACTCATGGAAGAGTACCGGAATATGTCAAAAACTTTTTTCGTCCAAATTGTCAAAAAGTGATGAATGGGAAATAAGATATTTCCTTTTGTGAAATTATTCTTTTTTCCTCTATTGTCAACAAAAAAGGTGTATTTTATAGAGAAAATATATTGACAAATATCGAATAATATTCGTGAGAAGTGAAGAGTTTTTAACATTTTTTGGACAATTAAGTATTTTTTTGTGAAAAAGTCGGTGAAAAATTCATAATTATATCTTTTTCAAAAATCATTTGCTTTTATTTTATCATTTCATATAATGATAAAGTGATATTTAAAAATAACAAACTTCACTATGAATAACAAAGAGATTCAAACAGAAATGTTTACAAAAGAGGGGCTTCTGAAAGATATAGCTGCTGTGTTCGACGCACTTTCGACTGACTGCAAGTTGGAAATTATATACCTACTGATTCGTATAGAGAGTCTCCCATCTGGTGAGATAGCGAAGCTCACAAATTGTAGTCCTTCTCAGGTTTCGCAGTCTCTGGCAAAAATGTATGCAGCTGGAATCCTGAAAAAAGAGCGGAACTGGAAAGAGATTTCCTATTCACTCAATCGAGAGAGTCCATTTGTTCAGGGACTCAGTCAACTTTTATCTCTTTCTTTTAACGCATAAAATCTATGTTATCACTTGCATTCGTTTCTTTTATAGCCGGAATTCTGACTATTCTTGCCCCATGTGTACTTCCAGTACTTCCCTTGATACTTGCGGGGTCTATTGGGGAGAATAATAAATGGTACCCATTTATGGTTACGCTTTCTCTCGCTCTCTCGATAGTGCTTTTTACTATTCTTTTAAAAGCATCCACCATCCTCCTGGGGATTCCTCCAAGTATTTGGAAATATGTTTCCAGCATTATTATCCTCTTTCTCTGACTCACGTATGTATTTCCTCATGCTTGGGCTCGCATAACGACAAGTGCAGGATCTTCCAAGTTTCAAGAAAATCTCGGGCGTACAGCAAATGTAGATTCTGGGAATCTCCGAGCCATATTAACAGGCGCCGCCCTCGGTCCGGTGTTTTCGAGCTGTTCTCCTACATATTCATTGCTCCTTGCTACCGTATTCCCCGTGTCTTTTATTCAGGGTATTTGATACACTCTCATCTATGCCCTCGGGTTATCACTTATGCTTTTGCTTATAGCTCGAGGAGGTCAGAAGCTTATTAAAAAAATCCGTCCACTCGCTGACGAGACTTGACTGTTTCGCAAGTGGCTTGGAATTATATTGATTTTGGTTGCCATAATGATTTTTACTGGACTCGATAAAAAAATAGAAACAGTACTCATTCAAAAATTTAACATCAATTCCATTGAGCAGAGCATATTGGAAAAAGTATTGCCACCATCTTCAAATGAATCTGTCGTTTCTACGGGTACGAAAAAGACAACAGAAAATAAGAATACACCAACTCTTGCACTCGATGGATCGGCACAGGCGCCATGGGTAGAATTACCAGTTTGGATTAATAGTAAACCACTGACACAAGAGTCTCTGAAATGAAAGGTAATAGTTATCGATTTTTGGACATACTCGTGTATTAATTGTCAGAGAACCCTGCCATATCTGGTAGCGCTCGATAAAAAATATCGAGATAAGTGACTTGTTATTATCGGGGCACATGCACCAGAATTTGCATTTGAACGCGAGAAAACAAATGTAGAAAAAGCAGTGAAAGAAGCCGGGATTGAATACCCAGTTGTACTCGATAATAATTTCGCACTCTGGGGAGCTTACAATAATAGATACTGGCCAGCCAAATATTTTATAGACAAGAAGGGAAAGCTTCGACATTTTCATTTTGGAGAAGGAGGGTATGAAGAGACAGAAAAGATTATTCAATACCTTCTCTGAGAAGATGGAGAAAAAATTACCGATAACACACTGTCCTCGGTACCAGAAAATATTTCCCATGCTGATCAATCTCCAGAAACATATCTTGGGAAATCCCGAAGAGCCCACATGACCACTCCTACTTTGAATCCTCTTTCCAATGAATGGTTTCTGACCGGCGAGTGGCAAGAAGACGCAGAATCTATTACTGCACAAAAAGATGCACGACTTTCCTTGCTCTATAGTGCCCGTGACGTGTATCTCGTACTTTCTGGGGAGGGAACCATAAAAGTACTCGTCGATGGCAAGACGGTCGATGTACTCGAAATCTCTGGAAAGGACAGTATTGCGGGAAGTGTTCAGGTCACAAAAGATTCGCTCTATCACCTCGTTCATGAAAAAAGTTTTCAAAAAAATAGACTTCT
>CAZRBF010000035.1:9546-11768 GCA_964598195.1 uncultured Candidatus Peribacteria bacterium
AAAAATGTCATCTGAGAATCTACAAAAAGCATATTTTGCTTGAGGGTGCTTTTGGTGTATGGAAGGTATATTTGAAGCACAAAATGGCGTATTTGAGAGTATTTCCGGGTATGCCTGAGGCACAAAAGAAGATGCTAATTATGATACAGTCTCAGCTTGAGGAACTCAACATCGAGAGGCAGTAGAGGTCAGTTATGATCCCAAAGTGATCGATTATAAAAAGCTCGTAGATCTATACCTGACACAGATTGATCCCACTCAATCTGATGGACAATTTGCCGACAAGGGATATCGATATACTACAGCTATTTTGTATAAAAATTTAGATGAAAAAAAGATTGCTGAACGTGCGCTATTGGATCTCACGAATTCTCGTAAATTTGATAAGCCAATTGCCGTAAAGGTAGAACCATGGGTGAATTTCTTTAAGGCAGAAGAGTATCACCAAGATTACTATAAAAAATCAGCTTTTCGTTATAATCTCTACAAAGAATGAAGTGGAAGATGAGCATATATCAAGAAAACATGGGGAAAAGAGCTTTCGAGTCTTACTTCCGATGATCTGAAATCTCAACTTACCCCATTGCAGTATAGCGTAACACAAAAAGATGGTACAGAGCCACCATTCAATAACACATACTGGGATAATCATAAAGACGGGATTTATGTGGACATCGTAGACGGAACGCCACTTTTTTCTTCTCGGGATAAATATGATTCTGGTACAGGTTGGCCAAGTTTTACAAAACCAATCTCAACAGGTTTTATTACTACAAAAGAAGATAATAATCTCTTCTCATCAAGAACGGAAGTGCGAAGTCAGAAAGCCAATTCACATCTGGGACATGTATTTACCGATGGACCAAGTGATCGTGGAGGACTCAGATACTGCATGAATTCTGCTGCACTAAAATTTATCCCAAAAGAATATCTTGAGAAGGAATGATATTCTGAATATGTATCTTTATTTCAATAAAAAATTTCAAAAAATCACACGATCTCCACATTCGTTTCATTGACTTTTTAAGGCGTGCTCGTATATTCAAAATATTTATTTGGTTAATTTTTTGTCTATGTCGCTCCTAGAACAGATACATGAAGCAGAAAGTAGTGAATCCCTGAAATCATTCAGAGAGCGTGTAGGCCGAATGACTCCACGAGAGCGACAAGAATTTATCCAGTACTGTAAGATGACCGGAGCTTGAGAGCTCGCAGAGGATTTCTTTTCGCTCGAGTCTCTCGATATCATCTCATGAACCAAGCCTCTCTTCATAGAACAGAGACGACAGATTTTTGTTCCGCACACTCGAGATGATAGGGGACTCATAATGGATGATCTTTCTGAACACGAGATCGAGTTTCTCTTACAAGCCTTCTTTAAAAATGTTCAGGAACGAAAGTATATTACCGAGCTCGTGTTTTATAAAAATAATTTTCTCTCCAAAACCAGTGCCGATACTCTCGAATACCTAGAAAAAGTTGAAAACCTATTCCAGAAAATATCAAATAACAAGAAAATCGTTCTGAGAATCGTTTGAAAGGAAAAAATATCCCCTGAGGTACAGGAGCGCTCAGCGAATGACGATTACTTTATACCATACTCTGAAAGGAATGAAGATATGGAAGCAGGATATCTTGATTGTATTCATGAAGCTTTTCAGGTCCGATTAGAGTATCTCGAATCCCTCTTTTGCCAAATAGCGCGAGCTCTCGCCGAAGAATCTCGCAATCATATCTGGGCCATGGATCCAGAGAGTGCTCATTTTTATATTCCAGAATACATGCAGTCCAAAATAGAACTCATTCGCTCTATTTGTGAAGTTCATGCACACATAGATCCAGGATTTCCCATGCTTCACACGCTCATAGAATCCACCGTGGCTTCATGGATCCTCATCTATAAATGATTCTCTGCACCAGTTGAGAAGGTTCGAGGGATTCTTGGACAAGGAAATCATTAACACTATTGTCAATCCAAATAAATTTGCTTTCTCATAAGTATAGTATAGACTACGGGTGTTTTTATACCTTTACCTATACATCTATGTCTATGTCTACTCCAAATACCAAGAAAGTCCTCACCCACTGCCCTTCGGGGAGCCTCTCCCAGAGGGCGAGGGAGCTCACGGCTTTCACCCTCGTCGAACTCATCGTCGTCATCACCATCCTCGTTATTCTCTGAACTATAGCATTTACGAGTCTCTCTGGTTACTCTGGCTCTG
>CAZRBF010000036.1:0-6814 GCA_964598195.1 uncultured Candidatus Peribacteria bacterium
GCTGTAAGTGGATAGGAATCAATATTTTTATAGATTTTTCGAAATACGATACTTTCGGCTTTCTCATCTCGTTTCCAACCAACCCCATGTGTCTTCAAGAGCTTCATAGTAAAGAGTTCCTTTGCTTGTTCGGTTGAGTTTTGGCGACTGAAAAATGGGAGGAGTGAAAGGTAATCAGTGTAGACTTGGAGGTAGGGATTTCACGCTGGGCAGAAGAGGGAAATTGACTGCACACAGAGGAGGGGACAGAGAATGCCGAGGTAGTCGAGCTCTTCGGTCCGTATCATGTGCTTGATGTTGCTCGATTCAAGAGTATTTTTTGATCCTTTGGTTGATATGGTACAATGTATGATACTTCCATGATCAACGCTTGCGATTTGCTTTCGTTTTTTGGTCCATACACGTATCTTTCCAAAATCCTTGGTAAAGAGTTCATGGAGTTCCTCTCCGTCACGAATAGGGATCTTTTTGAGAACGATGGCTTCGGTTGAGAACATAATTATCGAACTATTACTTTTCCGTCGGAAACTTCGAAATTTACTGTGTATACTCCTGTGTCAGTTGCAGTAATTATGACTCCATCTTTTGGTACGGTTATAGCGCGTATTTTCCCCTGAGCGAACTCGATTTGTCCAATATACTTTAGAGCCTTTATGTCTTTATAATTTTTATTATCTGGTTCAAAAACCCAGATTTTATTTCCGAGTACGAGATAGAGATAATTGAGGTTTGGAGCATTAAAGAAACTTGGAGCCTTTCCATCATCGAGGATATAATTCTCTGGAAGGTTATTGATACGAATGGAGCGTTTCGTATAGTTTGGGAGCCCAAAAATCTTGTCGATAGTGAGATCTTCTTTGAGGATATAAAATCCTCCATCGATTCCAAAGCTCAGTATAGTGTGACTCTTTGTATCTTGCGATTCAAACACCTCTGTTTTGGATGCAAATCCGTTGAGTCCTGGTTTGTGCTTATAGAGTTGTTTCCCGTCTTCTGACAGGATATAGAGATTCGAGTTGAAGAACTTGATCGCTTTTCCTTTTTCCCACGTTTTTTGTCCTTCTACATTTGTATAATTAAATTCCCCTTTATGGAATCGGAGAAGTCGTCCAGATTTTGTGAATATATAGACATATCCATCAGGACTTACATCTGAAGAAATAGCTTCTTCACTCTCAGGATAAGCATATTTTTTTACTTCTCCACCTTTTACATACGGACCAATGAGGCTATTTTTTCCTACAAAGTAGAACTTTTTGTTAATTTCAAATATTCCGTTTACTTGAAAATCATTCCCTTCAAAAAGGTATTCGGAAGCAGATGTTTTTGGATCAAAGGTCTCTACTCCATTCATCTGTTTTTTCAGGATAGATATATCAGACAGAAGCTTATTCACCTCATTCAAAAATACTTTTTTGTTACGAACCTCGAAGATAATGTCCTCCGCCTTTTTGATATTTGTATTAAATACCTCGCGATTTCCCATGTCTTTGTTGGATTTTTCGATGATGAGCTGAGCTTCTATGAGCTTATTTTTATATTCTTCTGGTATCGTGGTATTGGCTTTCTGTGTAAAAATAGAGCCAAGTATGAGATAGAGGAGCGAAATACAGACGATCACTCCAAGTCCAAAAACTCAGGATCTGAGATATTTGTTGTTGAAATTGATTCGTTTTTTTGCTTGTTCGAGAAATTCAGCGATCTTTTCATTTTTCCTGCAAGTATTATAGAGTTCTATTCCCTGTTTTTTGATCACTGAAAGAATTTTTTCTAGAGCAGTTGTGTCCCAAGTTATGATAGATTTTTTTGAGATCTGTTCTGGATTATAGAGGAGAATAAGATCGGTAGAACTATCTCGAACTTCACGAGAAAGAAGATTCTCTATTACGTGATCTGGCTCTTCTCGTGGATGGCTCTTCTCGAGAATCTCCTCTGAGATCGCCATCGGAAGTATCTCAATCATATCATCCTGAGTAAGATAGTCGAGAAGGTTTACGTTACTAATTGAAAGTGTGTCATTTGATCCTATGGTACCGCTAGAAATATAGGAGAATTGAGGGACTTGATCACTGAGTCCCATTCCCTCGGCTATATTCATAACCTTCCCATCTTTGAGAAGGTAGGCATAGGCATTTTTCAATATCGAAAAATGAAGTGTAGAATCCTGAACGATTCCTATAAAGATCGAAAGACTCTCAAAATTCGACTCCTTTTCTATCTCTTTAAAGTATTTATTGAGACGCTCAAGAAGATAACCAAAATGCGTATACGCATCATTTCCTATAGCGACCGAATTTGTGAGAATAAGATCGATGATGGTGTTTTCGATAAAAGAACCGAGTTTTTCATCTTGAAAAGACACCTGAAGAAGGAGAAGAGATCCATTGTTGGTCTCGATTTTTCTCGATGAGAGAAAGCTATTTCCGGTCCGGTCATTTTTATAAATTTTCGCTTGGAGCATGGTTGAGATTTTTTTTTGAGGATATATATGCATGCAAATGTATTCAAAAGAGGAGTTTTGTCAAAAAAAACGCTGGAGAAGTAAAGTACTGATTTTATTTGGAACCATTTTTAAATTCGGTAAATTATTCATTTTTAAATACTGCTCTAATTTTTTTTGAAAAATCCGGATCATCTTTGTATTTTTGTATACTGTCGTTTATGAGACTTTTATTCTTTATAGTCTCAAAATCTTCATTTTTTTCTATGAATCACTTATTGTATATAAATCTATCTGAATTTCAAGAATAAATGCTAAAAGTACTTATAAAATCGGTTATTGAGAAAGGCTTAGGAAGAACTTTGTTTATGTGCTTATCCCAAAGTACTCGAGTGCAATTATTTATTGGTGTTATGAATTCAGGATTCTCCTTTAAGTTGTTCCCTGTTTGTAGTAGATCTAAAAATAATTCTTGCATGGCTTTTTTTGACATAGGTAAAGGATATCTATACACTCAATTTTTCCGTATAGCCCCCCTGAGGACCAGTATATCCCTTTCGTCAGCAATCATATATATTTTTTCAAATTGCTTAAAATTCCATCGAAAGATATCCCAGTTACTGTATTGATATGTGGTTCTTCTTCCTTCGATAGATATCGAAAGATATGATCCATCTGCAAATCCAAAACTGAGAAATATGTGTGCAAGAGTATCCTCTAAAGCAAATGGATTTACCATATAGTCTACGCTTGTTATCGTATCTACATCAAGCTCTTTATCGTACCAATTTGCCTCAAATTCATAAGAGTTTTTGTATCTAAAGTTACGTATGTTATGAATGCGAACCATATTGCCCATGACCTCAGTATAAGGAATTTTTTTAAACATGACAATCCAGGGTTTTTCATTGGTTGGGTGTATAATATCGAGAAAAGAAAAGTGAAGAATTATGTAGAGTAAAAATACCGAGAAAAAACTCACATATTTTGGAATATACTTCTTATAGTGTGAGAAATATAGGGTAATTATACTCAATATCATTATGATATTTGGCCATATTTTTTGGAATATATTTTCATCGTGGTAATATAAAATACCACCAGTTATAATATAGAGAATTATTACTCATAATATTGTGTAGAAGGGTGATATTTTGTCAAAATCATCAAACATGCTCATTTTTTGATTGTCTTTCTTTGATGTCCCTCTGATTATGATTATCAAAAGACTCCCAATCGACACTCAGAGCAAATGGGTAAATAATATGGGGTCCGAGAAGATATTGCTCCCATGTTGTGTCTTGAAAATATACCACTGAAGGAATGCTATTGTTCAAAAATAGATAAAATACGTTACATATATTTTTTGTATATTTCTTGTATAAAGGAACATACCTACGATCCCGGTCATTCATAGGTAGAGTGCTAGTTCATAGCTATAATAGATAAAATTGGTTATGATCATTCAAAGAAAATATACTTCTCCGAGCAATAAATATTTCAGTGCTCCGGGCTTTTTTCTATTGTAATCTACCACTACTTGTAAGTGAAATAAAAATGCTAGTATTGTGAAAAGGGCAATAAATATATCTTTCTGGTAAAATTCACTCTTTACTAAAACAAAACTACTGATTATTGCCGAAAAAATAGCAATAATCAGTAATAAAATAGGGAATTTGTGTAAAAAATACCGTATCATGTACAGGAAATAAAGGAGATATTTTATTTACAGCCACCGGTCGTAACAGCACTACAGGCTTGAGAAAATCCTGTTCATGAACAAGTCCAGTGTCGGGTTGCACCACAATTAGCGAGATCATCAAAGGTATTAGTTCATGTGCTACAAAGTCACAATCATCAGCAAACAACTACGCAACTATCACCACTTCTTGTATATCAGTTGTTACATGTCCATGTGCAACTATCTGTGCCTCCTCAAGCAGATGAAAATACTGCATTTGCAGGCAGGCCAGTACAGCTGTTTCGCGCATCGTTATTGTCTGGAGAATAGTACCCAGATCCCACGCTTGTACAGGTTGTATTTGTAGGATTTGCTCTGTATTGGTCTATTCAGCACTTTGAATAACATACATTTGAGATTCCGACATAATTTGCGTTACAAGCATAGGTGCAGTTTCATGGATTGACATCATAGTGCCAAGATCATCAACTCGTACTTGTAGCATTAGAAGCAGCAACACTTGCTGGGATTGTTCCTGAACAATCTGCCAGAATACACGTACTCGCTTGCTGAGCGTATCATTGATTGCAGGTAAGAGTTTCACTTCCATAAGAAAGAACGCCATTCGTACAGGTGACTGCAATGTTCGTTGCGCCATTGCTGATAGGCTTGTTAAAAATCTGTGTTTTCCCGTGATCTACAGCATCAATGGTGTAGCCAAGGTAATTATTAGCATTACAACCAACTGCTACATTTGGTCATGATGGGGAAACTTCTCCAGAAATTAGGGTGCTCAATGGTCAATTATCAATTGTACCATTATTTGTATAAGAATTCATTCAAAAGCTCGCAAAAATTGCTTGGGACTCGAGAGTGTATCCGGTTCCAAATACCTGGTCTATAGTTTTTGTATTATTTACGACTTCGGTAATATTGATTCCCGTGAGATAAGCTACTGAAGTTTTACTTATTTCGCGAATAACCTCAGCCCCGTTTTTATTGTTAATTTGTTTTAAGTCTCCTATTGGATAGGGGAGATTTGAGAGTTCATTGACTACAAAATACGTTCCTGTGGAAAGTAGATCTACAGTATTGCCACTCTGGGTATTAAATACAAGACTCGGAGTATTTATGAGCCAGGTGTTTGTTCAGTCGTTGAACTTGAGTATTCAGTCGTAGTTTCAGACGACACGTGCTTTGTAATTACTATCTGCATAAGTTTGGCTTATTATAGGGTTATACGATTGTGTGTTCTCCAATACGGTTGCTATTTGGTAGTAAGCCCGGTCGTTCGTTACAGCGTAAACGTAATTGGTTTTTGAAAGAGGGTCGACGGGAGTTTTATTTATTTTGAGTACCCCAGATATATTATCACCTATGACTCAAAGGTATGAAAATTCTTCCCCGTATATAGTACCAGTCCCTGTTTGATTTTCTGGCATTGGGTATTTTCATGCTACAGTTTTGAATCACTCAAGTGATTGTTTGAGCAATCCAATATCTACAGTTCTGACGGCGTCTCTTGAACTACTATTGTATCACGTATACGACATAACCCCCATAGTACTAAGTACTGCAAGTATGGTAATTACTATAATAATTTCCACGAGTGTAAAACCTTTTAGAGCAAAGAGTTTATATTGATCTATTTTTTTAGTATTCATAGGAAAAAAGATATGAAATAAGCCTGTATAATATCGCTTGATATAGTATATCTTATTGGAAGCAATGTCAAATGGAAAATTGAATAAATGCGTCCACTCAAAAAAAGAGAAACATTGACTTATTTTCATATTTCGTACACTGGACAGTGTCTGTAAATTTCATTATCTCATAGTACTCAAATGTGTTTTTCTGCTACAGCGAGCTTGACAGCGGGTATTGGTCTTTCTTTTATCGGATATGCTCTACTGAGAAAGGTTCATTCAAAAAAAGAAATTCTTGTAGCCATTATTCCACTCTTCTTTGCCTTTCAGCAATTGACCGAGGCGATTATTTGGCTTACATTGGATATACCATATTTTCTCTCGCTCAAGATAGCTATGACGTATATTTTTTTGTTTTTTGCTTTCTCTGTTTGGCCTATTGCCTCACCGCTTTCCATTTATCTCATAGAGACATGAAGCTTTCGTAAAAAAATACTCCTTTTGCTCATGGTCTTAGGTTCTCTTTTGAGTGCCTATCTTCTCGTGTCGCTATTGGTGAATGGAGTAACTATAAGTGAATTTCATGGTAATTTTTTTATGCCTGCAGACTTGAGCATACGCCAAATTATATATATCTTTTTATTACAACTATACCATTTTTGATATCAAACAAGAAATATATGATATATTTTTGAATCGCTACCTTTGTAGCTTTTTGGATTGCCGCCTATTTTTACTCTACAGTCTTTATTTCAACTTGGTGTTTTTTTGCTGCTATTTTAAGTGGAATTTTGTACTTTTCTTTTCCATCTATTCCTCTCAAGAAAAAAATATAATCTTATACTGTATGCATAAATCTCTCATACTTATCCCGATAGGAGCATTATTGGTTTTGGCTGGAGTCTGGCTCCAGGGTACGGATCCACATGCCATCCTGAGTCCATCACCTATAAAAACTCCTACCGTCAGTCAAAAGGCCTGGGACATTCCTGAATCTACTGGAGGTCTCGCGCTCTATGAATCGGCTCGCAAGCAAATCGGAGTGAC
>CAZRBF010000036.1:6914-8387 GCA_964598195.1 uncultured Candidatus Peribacteria bacterium
AGTCACCTCTGGCACATCGGCATCGTGGCTCACGAGCGTCGAGACGACGGAGTTCCGTATATAATCGACAACCATGGCTACGGGACCAATATCCTCATAACTCCGCTTGACTGGCCCACCAAGGTTATTGGGCATTATCGGTGGAAGTGGTAGGGGTTTTTCGGGAAAAGATGTGGAAGGGGAGGGGGATGATTTTTATGAATACTCCACTGATTTTAAGGTTAAGCGAAAATTTCTTTCTCGTCCGAGAAATAGATTCCAGGTAACGAGAGTTGCAAAAAATGTTTATGTATATTTAGAAAACTGTGCGAGTGGCGCCACAAAAAACCCTCTTACATTCCCCGAGGCAGTAAAAGTTCTCTATGAGGATCGATAAAAAAACCCTCCCAACAATCTCTTGACATTCTCGCAAATACGCCATAATACAATGTAATAAACCAACTAAATTCTCATCCTGAACTCCTATGAAAAACTCTACCAGAGAATATATCCAATGACCTTCCGAAAGACCTTTGCTTATATGAGCAGGTGGTCTTTCTGGGGTAATGCGAGATGTTATACTTGCCACAAGCCTCTTTGCTAGTCAAGCAATTGGAGCGAATGCACCCGTGGAAGCTCCGGAAAATACTCCAGTTTTGTCTCAGGCGAGTGACCCAGTAAACACCCCCGCTTCTTGAATGGCCTTGCCATCAAATATCCGATCGGAGGACATCTGGAAAGAATATGACGAAAAGGCTTCTCAAAAGCCAAAGGTGACCGAAAAGATCAAAGAAAAGACACTTTCCTGGCTCCTAAGAGTACTAAAGCTCGTTAGTGGAGGTACTGAATCTGAAGAGACTACAGCTCCAAAAGAACCAACACTTGACCATTATCTGCTGTCAAGGATCTGAAAAGAATATCTCGAAAAGAACAAAGATCCACTTGTTCAAAAATACCCAGGAAAGGCTGTCGTATTAGCGCTTCATAGGAACCTCACAGATCAGGGTCGTGGACAGTTTGTACTCCTGCCTATTCCGCGACTCAATCCAAATAATGAAACCATAGAATCCGGTGATTATTTTCTGACGCCTTTTCCGAAGGCCAATGGATACAATACCGAATATCAGATCAAGAGTCGTGATGAGTCAGAAGTGATACAATTAGCACTGTTATATTCCATGGAAAAGGATAATGATCCTGCCAATCAAAAAACTATCGCATCAGTAAAATCGGCCAAGAAAAAGATCGTAGCACAAGTGCAGAAGAAAGCTTCTCCCGAGTATTTTTCGTACATTCCATACACTCAGAAACTGGATACCAGAGAGAATCAACAGAAGTGACTCGAGTACTTGTCTGAGAAGATGCAAGAGGTTTATGCGACCGAATTTGGCAAGAAGATATCGGCATATCCAAGTATGGCACCTGGACTGAGTATAGAAGAAGCCCTCCCGTATGAGTTCCCTCTTGTGATCAATATCATAGAGCGCATGGATT
>CAZRBF010000036.1:8487-10205 GCA_964598195.1 uncultured Candidatus Peribacteria bacterium
GGTCAGATTTTCAGACCGCAGCACGGAGCCATCATGAGAGCTTCCGACTCCAGATCACCCATTTTGACGATCAGATATGTCAGTTTCCAGCTGTCATCAGAAATAATTGGAGATCCCTTATCCAAGATGAAAAAACACGGCCCTGAATGATCGCAGTACTCGCAGCCTGATACAATGGAAGTATGTGAAGAGTGCGCCAAGAAGTATTTGGAGATATTCCGGAAAATGCCTCTTTAGAAAAGTTTAAAGAAAGACTTGCTCCAGAGTCTATTTCCCAAGCCATGAAAAAATCTTGGGAGAGTAAGATGGCAGCATATCGACAAAAAATAGCACTCCTCGAAGATAAATTGTCCTGAAAAAACCAAAATTCCCCTTCAAAAAACAAACACTTTAGCCTAAAAAAACTCCCTGTAATCTCGAGTATTTACGCCATGAAGATCAGAAACGATATTGCCAATATCAAAAAGGATATGGCCGATGCCACGAATACCTACAAAGAATCCATGACCTACGCAGAAAAAATGGTTTTTGTGAGTAAATACTTTCAGGAAAATTTTTCGATGTAAAAGGAAAAAAGAGTCTCATACTATTGACTTCCAAAATAATTTAACTATATATAGAATATTATCTCTTTATCGTTACCTCCTATGAAATCACATCTCTCTTCCATGCTCCTTGCAGGAGCCATGAGTACTGCTGCGATGGCAGGTGAAAAACCACCACTAAACATTTCCATGTGACCTGGAACTACTCAAGAGATGGCAGGGGCTGCTCTTGAAAATTGTGGTGCTGTCGATATGATAGCAACTCCACTCGTACAAAGGAATAGAGATGGTGTTATTAAAAAAAGCAAACAGATTTTGGAACCAAATAGCACGCTTTCTTGTACGACAACCCTTTCACACGAAAATGGCCTATGGGAAACAGTATGCTGAAGTGATAAAGGTTCGATGGCTATTGGTATAAAAGGTCATATTATCGTACCCCCAAGCCATATTATTTCATATCAACAGCATGGGTATAAAATAGGGATTAGTGGTCGCATCGTTCCATTTTACAAGCAACGGATCGTTACATGTCTTTGAAATAATGCCGTGGAAGAAGGAGTGTATATTCTATCAATTAAAGACCTTGATAAAAAACAATCAGGTGTAACCATTAGTTTTCTTAAAAATAATGATTTCAAGACACTTCTGAGAGATGGATGATTATTGCCCGATTCAGAATCCAACAAAAAACAACCAGAAGAACAAAAAAAGCAAAAGCAGATGATGTTATAATGGTTGTAATAAAGAGGTACGGGAGTGCTATAATTTATATGTCACAAATTGTCCGACTGTAAGATCTTTTGTATTACCTATAATCGCACTTATCTTTACTTCGTCATACTCATCAACTTCTGGCGCCTGTATCTCCCTTCGGATGATGCAGGTGTTTTTTTGTGCATCCATAATATACCCTGAAAATGTTTTTCCTCGTGCATTTTTTGCATGCTTTGCGTAGATTTCATCGAGAAGTTTTGAGAGTTTTTTTAGACGCTGTTTTGCGACTACCTCGTTCACTTTCTGGTCAAGTTTTGAGCTTGCTGCTAAGGCTTCATCATGGTACTGAAATACTCCAACTGATTCGAAATTATGCCGTTTTACAAACGCCATAAGGTGCTCAAAATCCTCATCGGTTTCACCTGGAAACCCGATAATAAAGCTCGTTCGGATAAA
>CAZRBF010000036.1:10305-11645 GCA_964598195.1 uncultured Candidatus Peribacteria bacterium
ATCTGCTCGAGGAGTTCAAAAAGCCGTGCTTCGCCATAGAGATCTGTTCCATATCGGGTCGTATCTTGTGCGATAATCTGGATTTCCCGAATCCCATTTGCGAGCATGGTGTGAACCTCCTTCACAACATCCTCAATCTTCCTCGAAGTCTGTTTCCCACGAATCTGTGGGATGATACAGAATGTACAACTATTATCACAGCCCTCGGCGATTTTTAAGTATTCGTACCCAAATGGTGCATGAATGTAAGCACGCACCTCATCCCCCTTCCAAACGAATGCTTTTTCTCCACGCTGATTCCCTCCGATAGACCCGAGATATTCGGTGAGTTTTTTCTCCTTCGATTCTTTCATGGCTACTTTTGCTCGCACAATCGCACCAATATCAATCCCACCTTTTTTCCCAAACAGGAGACTCTCGATCGTCGTGTAACTAATGAATGGTACAACAGAATGGAGGTTCTTGAGACTCGCCAAGAAGGTATCATCCTTAACCGAAACATAACACCCCATCAGGATGAGTTTCTTCCCAAGGTTGTCATAATGACTGAGAGTCTGTTCAGATTCTTCCCGTGCCGACGAGAGGAATCCACAAGTATTGACGATGACATAGTCGGTTTCTGGGTCTTCTGGGTCCTCTATATACTCTATAGGAGTCCTATCCGAGTACTTCAAAATCTCCCCGATAGCGAATTCGAGGTCTACGAGGTTTTTGGAACAACCGAGGTTGATGGATGAAAAGCGAAAGGACATGGTTTAGAATTTAATTAATAAAGGAATGTGATCTGAGGATAATTTTATTCCGGGCATTACTTCCAGTGGCTTATTGGATATAGCATGATCAATGGGAATTGTCAGAATAGTGTCTACTCACCAAGAATATATTGGATTGTCCGTGTACTCTCAAAAATATGATTTATATACTTGTGAGTAATTGCTAGAATTAAAATCACCAACGAGTACAAAATTCTTTTCGTGTTTTATGAGTTCTGATACAAAATTGAAATAATTTTTTTGTAATTGATACTGCTCGTTATTGAATGGAGGCAATGGATGAATGATATAGTAACTATACTTGTTTGTTCTAAAATATCCAATTGGATATCATCAGCTAAAATATGTTTTTTGGTCCAAAACTTCCTCATTTGTAAAGAAACCAAAAGAAAAAACCAGGCCTGGAAAATAATAACTATATTTAAATTTTCCATCATTTTTAATTTTCTCAAAAAGTTCCTTATTGAGCTCCACAAGTGCTATTTGTTTTGGTTGTACTTTATCAATATAATCTGTAATTTTAGATATATCAGCATTTAAAAATTCCGTATTCATATAAAAAATATC
>CAZRBF010000037.1:0-11380 GCA_964598195.1 uncultured Candidatus Peribacteria bacterium
TGGTTGCAAGAGCATTTGCATCTTTAATGGCCAGACAGGACTTTGGTTGTACCTTTAGAGCAGGAGTTCCTTCCCGGATAAATACTGCCCCTTGTGATCCTTCTGGTAGGAGGACGCCATTTCATGTCGATGGGCCACTAGAGAAATAACAAGCATTATTAAGACCTGCTCAGTAAGGACCTGATGTGAAACCATTTTGAAAAAGTCATGCTCCACAAATAGCAATGGGAGATCCATTACATTGAGCAAAACCCCAATCCCATCATTTATATCATCCATCCGATTCAATAGCATTTCCTGGAGCTGAGCTACTATTAGTATATCATGCCACTAATGCACTCACCCCTATATGCCACGTTTGAGGAAGTTTTACTCACATGACTCTATTGCTACAATTATCGGTAGAGAGAAATTCTATTTCATTCGCTCAAAGCACCAGTTCATCAGCAAAAGCCGTGTGTTTGATATTTTGTTTTGCTATATAACCATCTGGCTTTCTCGATCCTGGTTTCATGCGATATGTGAGAACTTCATCTGCTGCTCCGATTTTGTTTATGGCAATACTGTATGGTCCTGCGATGCTATAGACACTTCCGCAATTTCCGCGTACTCAAAACATCCCGGTTCCAGTTGCGGGACAAGCTGAAGCACTTCAGGATGCACTATTCATGATGAGTGTCCATCCACCTCCATCGGTGGTCATATCACAGTATACTTCAAATGGTGCATTTCCACCTGCTCCATCTGGATCTATATAATAAATTCCATCAGTGGAATTCCCAGTTCATTTTAACCCTTTACAAGATGTGAGACAAGCCGGATTAGGTTTTATACATTGTGTACTTCCGGTTCATCCATTGACCCCGTTGCAGTTCCATGTGCTTATGGTTCCACACGTTCCTGCAGATTGATTGATGGGATTTCACGGAAGACAAGAAAATTGACTATTATTATTGCAAGCACCTGTCTGTGAAAGAAATATTCAAGTTGCCGTGGTGATGGCGGTGATTATAGGTGCATTAACAGTGTTTGATGGTATGCAGTCAAAATCCAGAGAATCACTACTTAATTGGGTTACAGTCGATCCAGTTGGGCACGATGGAGTGCCATTTACAGTAGCAAGAGCAGCAGCTATAATAGCAGGAGAGCTACTAGGAAGAGCAGTAGTAATAGCGGCAAGAGCAGCAGCAGGAGAGCTACCAGGAGGAAGAGCAGCAAGAGCAGCCGTTACTGTATCCACATCTGTACGAGTACCTCAAGCGGCGAGAATTGCAGCAGCCACATCAGTGCTTCCACCAGATGCCAGTCAAGCAAATGACCATCGTGTACATAATCAGTTGACCAAAGTTATACAGGTTCAACCCCCTACGATATTATTGAAACATCACTTCTCTCAACAGACTTTCCCAAATCTCCGATCAAACTCCAGTCTCTTTTTTGAAGAATTATACCCTATCTTCATACCTATAATAGTCCCACTATTTCATACGGACCCAGAAAAAGATATGGAACGGTCTGCACCAAACACTACGTCAATGGGGGCAGTAATAGCCGCTGCGGTTGCTCATCATGTCTTATCTTTGAGATACAGGCTCTCGATTTTGTACCCGGTATCTCAAAAAAATGGACTATTCATTACCTCTCCAGTTCCTACTATAGAAGAGCCAGAATAGTAATATACTCCAATTGAACCGGTCGAAAACTGAATATGAGTACTTGTTGGATTAATAATACCTGTACCCTGCTTTACGCCACGTCCACTCGAATTACTAAGAATCGTTGAGTGAATAAGGGATTCTATTTTTTGAACAAGTCTATCCCTCTTCTCAATATCTGTTTTCTTATTGAAATCAAAATTCATAATAACCATAGTGAGCAGGCCCACGATGACTATGACTACCATAAATTCTATAAGCGTGAAACCTTTTTTTGTCATAGTAAAGGATTTTTATTGAAAATAATTTGCAAAAAAATATATTATCTGCTATAATCGAATATGTAAGGTCTTTCTTGAATTATTATATTCAAGAAATTCCAATATACAATATTTTTTTATTTTCTTTCTTATTTTCTATGCGATACACTCAATACATTGCGACAATAGCGACAGTTTCTATTCTTTCTATTTCTACTCTTGCCTCCGCTGCAGTTCCTTCAGATACTGCAACTGTGACTTCTACAGGTGGTGTTGCTGCTGCTGGAACAACAGTAAGCTCTACAGGTGGTGTTACTACAGGTAACGTAGTAGTTCCAGGTATGACTACTACCTCTCTTGAGGTTAAAGGAGCACCTCGTCTTGTAAAAAAGACGGCCGACTCCATAGTACTTGAATGGGATAAAGTTCCCGGAGCATTTGCTTACATTGTTAAGTATTCTAAAACTTCTGTAGCTACTTCGAAGGATCCAAGTGCTCAGTATGATTATGAAACAGATCTTATTAATACTACCGGTGCTGTAATTACCAGTCTTTCAACGACGAAAGAAAAACTTCTTTCAGGAACTGCCTACTACTTCTCAGTGGTAGCAACTGATAAGGATGGAAAGGAATCAGATGTATTTTCTGACGAACTTATGGTAATGACTGATTCTGCAATGGCTGCGTCTACTGGTGCAACTGCGTCTACTGGTGTTACTACAATGGTTACCGCAAGTGCTCTTGCTATTAAGGATCTTGTGGTTTCTGATGATAAAACACTCTCACTTTCTTTTAATGCAAATCTTTCAAAAGATCCAGTTCGAGTAAAGATCACAAAAACAAGTGACAACTCTGACGTTGCGGTTGCAAGTGTCGTTCAGGATACTGAAAAACCAGATACTGTTGTTGTTACAACTTCTACACTTCTAAGCTCAGCATCTTCTTATACTCTTACAGTACTTTCTGCAAAAGATGCTGAAGGAAATGTCATTCAGGTTGGGGTGAATGGAATGAAAGAATTTACCACTGCTGAGACTCTTAAATCAAGTGCTCCTACTCCAGTTCTTGCATCTGCCGGTTCTGATGTTTCAAGTGGTTCCACTGCTGCTGTTTCTCCAACTACTGCAACAAAGGTTGCGACTGGAGCGAAAGAAAATGTGATTGTATTCGCAGCACTTCTGCTTTCACTGGGTATTGTTTACATCTACCGACGTAAACTCATCTAAGAAGTCTCTGAAAAACTTGTTCTTCGTGCTTAAATTTCCGTTTCCTCGTTCGCTGTACAATTCGTACAACTCACTCCGGTACTCAATTTGCACACGAATTCCTTCGTTTTTGAGAGCTTCTCGGAAAATATACAAAAATCCTCATCCCCGAGTACTCGGGGATGAGGATTTTTTAAAATTCATTTGGTATTTCCGAGTCTCTTCATATGATAGGGGCTTATTTTATATTTTATAGCTTGAATATCTCATATGAAGAAAACGAAAATTATAGCAACTGTTGGACCAGTAACAGAGTCAGAAGATCAGCTTATTGCACTCTACAACGCTTGAGTAAATATCATCAGATTTAATTTTTCTCATGCCAATTATGAAGTGGCTCGTGCGATTATGGGGCGTATTCGAAAGCTCAATAATGAGGGAAAAACAAATCTCTCAACACTGCTCGATACAAAAGGACCAGAAATTCGAACAGGAGATCTGGAATCAAAGATCCAGTTTGAAAAGGGTGACAAGATTAAAATCTACACAGATATAATAAAATTTAATAATGATGGGATATCATTGTTTTGTGATTATCCATATCTTGTCGAAGATGTGAATATAGGACAGGCTATTGAAATCGATTCTGGGCTTTTTAATGTCGAGGTTACCCAAAAAACTCCTGATTATATCCTCGTTCTTGCAAAAAATAGCTGTCTCATTGGATCGAGGCGCCATGTGAACCTCCCGGGTGTTCGCCTTCGTCTTCCGGGTATTACTGAGCAAGATCACAAGGATGTACTTTTTTCTATAGAGGAAAAGTATGATTTCATTGCGATGAGCTTTGTGAGAAATAGGGCAAATGTTGAGGAGTTAAGAACGATTCTCCGTGAGAACAACGCAAGTCATATAAAGATCATTTCAAAGATAGAAAATCAGGAAGGTATCGAAAATCTTGACGAGATCATATTGGCTTCTGACGGTGTTATGGTAGCACGTGGTGACCTTGGAATCGAGGTTCCGATACAAAAACTCCCAGTATATCAGAGAGAGATAGTCAAAAAATCCATGGCACAGTGAAAATTTGTGATAGTTGCGACTCATTTGCTCGAAACCATGATAGAGAACCCATTTCCGACTCGTGCCGAGGTTTCTGATATTTTTAACTGCGTTCGACAACGAGCTGATTGTACCATGCTTTCCGGAGAAACGACGATTGGAAAATACCCAATCAAAGCTGTAGAAATGATGACAGCGGTTATCGATGAAGCCGAAGCAAATATGGCCTACGAGCATAAAGATTTTTCTGATGAATGACTCTGTAAGACAGATATCGAAAAAAAGCATCTTATTAAGAGTGCACTTGTAATGAGTGAATCTCTCGGTATACGAGCGGTACTCATTTTTACGAAGTCCGGATTATTAGCTCGCCTTGCAGCTGCCTTTCGACCAAGTCAAGAGGTGTATGCATTTACCATGAAGGAGTGTTCCGTTCGTTACATGAATGCACTTTTCGGAATACGCCCCGTACTACTCCCAAATTGGACCGAAAATCCTGGAGATAATCTCGATAATGCTATTATCCTTCTCAAGGAAAAAAATCTTCTGCAAGCAGGTGATAGGATCGTGGCTGTGAGTGATATAGAAAAAGTGGGGACACATATTCCTGTGATGGAAATTATTACCATAGAATAAAGTTATACTTTCCCCTTCGGATGAGGGGGATTGAGGGGGAGTTTTTTTAATGGTGTCCATGTCAGCCATGCGGATCGTGTCATCCATGATCTTCTTCATGTTCTTCGTGTCATCCATGATCTTCTTCATGAGCTTCCTCATGTCATCCATGAGCCTCATCATGTGACCCCCCTCCAGCGGCTATTTTTTGTTTCCGGATACTCGCAACCAATGAGGCAACGAGAGCATTGAGAATATCGGCAAAAAGTAATTTATAGATGATAAAGCCAATCGAGAGAATAATGATGGTTGGCAGGTGTGCTGAAACAAATGTAAAAAAGAGCGAGCCCTGAAGTTCTGAGTAGAAACTGAGTTTTTTTACAGACACAAAGAAACTGTCGGTATGACTGAAGATATAGCGTCTCTCAACGAGTCAGAGAAATACTGCCAGCAGGAAAAGTACGAGACTTACTGAGAGTGCTATCGTTTGAAATATTTTTTCTATGAGGTTTTTTGGAAGTGTTACTATGATTCCTCCATTGATTGGTACCAGAAGAGTCAGGATGAAGATAAGGTACACTGATGATCCGATAAAGGTTTTTGCAAAAGTGCTGATAAAGCTCGTCGTTTCAGGAGTTTGGTACTCGCTTGAGAGTATAGTCGAAAAAAGTACAAATATCCCAATCCCGAGTACCGTCCCAAAAAACGTGCTGTATATTCGGGCCAGCCCCGTGGCAGCTATAATTCCTACGATTACAAGCACAGAAAAAAACACATATACATCGAGAGATGTAATCGAGAGTGCTCACGCAATTTGTGCTATGATGGATTGGAATTGGGTCATGGTATTTATTTTAAAACCTCTGTCTTTCAATAGTGTATTTGTTTTTTTGTTTTTGTCACTTTATTTTAATTTCTTGGCTTCTTTTTTTTGGTCGCAGAAAGTTATCTCCTGTTATGATACTTTTCCCAGTCTTCTCCTCTAATTATATCCAACCTTTGCAAGCCAGATTTTAAATGGCTCAGCTTTGAGTGATGGGATCGATTGAATGATACGAAGAAGGGTTTCAGTGTCGGCACAATCAGTCGCGTATTTTTTGCCATCAGAAGCCAGGAGTTTCAGTTGTACGATTTTCTCGTACAACTCATTCTGGATGCCCTCTTCTCGCAGTTTTATCTTGAGATCACTCCAATATCTGCGAGGATTATCTACTCCAGTAAGAACCTCAACGATATCAATTATACTAAAAAACCATTTTTCATCGTGGTAGATTTTACGGATTTCTTTTGATTCAAAAAGAGCGATATTTTTTTCTGACATATATTATGAGATTATAGATTATTCCTCCTTTAGTATACGCAAAAAAACAAATAATCAAATTATTTTACAAAATAATTTGATTTACGTAAAAGATTGAAAAATTGTTAATAAGGTGTTCTATGAACAAGGGGTTGCAACCCCTTGTTTACTACCACCCCTTGTTCAGTCCCATTGTTATGCCGATTTCGCCAATCCCTCAAATTCCACTACCATCTTCTCAATTTCCTCCATAGCATCACGGTAAAACTTCGGTGAGGTGATGTCGAATCCATGCTCGGCGAGCAAGTCTTTTGGGCGTTTGGAGCCTCCGGATCGGAGAATGTTTTTATAGCTTTCGACAAAATTTGACCCCTCCTTCATGTATCGATTATAGAGGGCGAATACGAGGATATTTCCGAAGGCGTAGGCGTAGCAGTAGAATGGGCTCGCGAATATGTGAGGAATCATAGACCATCCAGATTCATTTTCTGCCGTCACATCATATGTAATACTTTCACTCGTCATACGAACCTGCTCTTCGCGCCACAAGCGGTTGAAGTCATGATAGGTAAGTTCTTGTCCTGCAAAAATTGCTTCGTGGGTCCGTCGCTCAAATGCGATATACTGAATCTGGCGGAAGATGGTGGCAAATATATCGCCGAGTTTTTCATTGAGGAATTCTGTATATTCTTCAGTCGTGAGTTCTTTTCGAATCTTCTCCGACAAGAGCATCTCATTGAATATAGACGCTGTTTCTGCGAGCGAGAGAGGGCTATCATACACGGCTGGTTTTTGTATTTGCGCGAGATGTCCGTGGGTGGCATGCCCGAGCTCATGAGAGAGGGTTGAGACATCACGGAGTTTATTTGTGTGATTCAGAAGTACGAAGCTTGCTTCTCAGGCTCGGTAACTCGCGAAAGCACCAGATCGTTTTCCGTACTTTGGAAGTGCATCAATTCGCCCAGACTCGAGCATGTCCAGAGAGTAGCTATGAAATTCGGAATCGAAATCTGCCATGGTTTCCAAGTGGAGTTTGACAGCTTGATCGAAATTAAATTCTTTCTCTATAGAGCCAAGAGGTGCTTGGACATCATAGATATGAAACTCCTCAAGTCCCATAAGTTTTCGTTTTGCTTCGATGAATCGACCAAATAGAGGATATGCCACCTGCACTTCTTGTAAAAGCATATCAACGACTTCGTTTTCGAGTTCTTCCGAAGTATTTCGCGGCTCCATGACCGTGTTGTATCCACGAAGTTTTACGTCGGAAGCCCAGTCTTTGACGATTCCGGCGTAAATATTTCCGAGAGTAATCTGTGCTTGTTTGCTATTATATACGCTCCGAAGTGATTCGTAAGACTTTTTTCGTGTCTCACGATCGGGACTCGATCGGAGGGATCGAACTTCTTCTTCTGTGATGGTTTTTCGCTCTCCATCGAGTTCTATCTCAAATGTATATGAATTGGCGAGTTCTTCCCGAAGAGATTCAACGACCCCGAGGGCACGGGATTTTTCATTCAGCACAAATTCCTCACGTTCCCCGAGAATATAACGGAGATTATCTGCCTTGGAAACGAGAGCATTTTTATAATCTTTCAGTGCTGGATTATTGGCAAATGCCATAATCTTGTCGTACCCTAGTTCTTTCCATTCCTGAGAAATGAAGAGAAGTTTTGAGGAAGCTTCTATGAATATACATTCGAGCTCCCCCATTTTTTTGATAACGGTATCATTCTGTGTGTCGAGTGATTGGAGATAGGAGAGATAAATACTTCCTGTTCCCATATCATGGGACATTTTTTCATAATCTCTATAGTATTCGAGTATTTGGTCAGGCGTGGCAAAAGACCTAATGACATTTTGGTATGTTTTCGCAAAAGTTTCCGCGAGTGGGAGAATAGCATCTATATTTGCCTGAAGTTTCGGATCGTTGAGTCCTGAGAAAAAGTACTTGGTCAGATTCCAATTGGTTTGAATAGTCATGATTTTGATAATAAGAAATAGTAGGCGGTATTGTATCCGATACAAAAGAAAAGGCAAAAGTTTTGCTTGAGAAGAAAAAATCCTTATACTTCCAAAAAAAATATTGTAATCTGTAATTTGTAATCTGTAATTTCTACATGCCCCGATCCAATATAGTATTTTTCACTGGTTCTAATCATATCTTCCTCCGGCGCGACCTCGATGCTTGGATAGATATTTTTGCGAAAAAATACGGGGAATATAATATATCCAGACTTGATAGAGAAAATATTTTCAAGGTTAATCTTCAGGCAGAGCTTCTCACTCCGGTCTTTCTCTGAGAGAAGCGACTCATTATCCTCGAAGATGTGCCATTTGCTGCGACCAAAAATGACGAAGAGGAAAAGAAGGAAGAATCTGCTTCAAAAACTCCTGATCCAGAATCGATTATCTTAGCAGCTCTGGAAAATATCCCTGATACAACTATTGTGCTTTTTGTATCGACCGAACCAGACAAGAGAAAATCTCTCTATAAAGAACTCTATAAAATCGCTACACTGAAAGAATATGAAAAACTTGAATGAAATGCTCTGAGGGAATATATTCGCAAAAAACTTCCACACATTGACGTGACGGCTCTGGCAAGATTTATAGAGTACACTGGAGCAGATATTAATCGCATAGAGAGTGAGATAGATAAGCTGGCTCTCTATAAACAGGATGGGTGGATCACCGAAGAGGACATTAAATTGACGGTTATTCCCACCATTGAGACGTCCATATTTACCCTCACAGATGCTATTTTTACCCTGGATAGTTCTGTAGCCCATCGAGAGTTTAAGAGTATTCTCGAGACACACAATATTCATTATATTTTTTCCACGCTTGTTTCGACCCTCCGAACATTTCTTTATGCTACCAAACTCCTGTCTGCCAGTTATGAACCAAACAATGTCCAGTCTCTTCTTAAAATCCACCCGTATGCATTTGAGAAAATGCGAAAAAACATGAGGTATTCAAAAAAAATAGAAGCGTTGTTTTCTGAATTTGTTGATCTGGACAAGCGAACCAAAACAGGCGAAGGAATTGGTGATAGCGACGAGGCTCTCGAGCTCGGAATCGAAAAAATGATTTTATGTTTGCAAAAAAATTAAAAATTCATAGAATTCCACCACTTTTATTATTATCCATTATATTTTTATGAAAAAAACTCTCGCTATTATTGCCATAACACCACTTGTATTCAGTTCTTGTTTTTTCAGTAAAACAGAGACTCCAAATAGAACAGAGACTCCAAATAGAACAGAGACTCCGCCGACTCCTAATTCTACTGAAGTGAGCTCGGGAGAATCTTTGATTACGCCTTCGTCAGTATCTCCAGATGTTAAAAAAAATATCGTATCAACAGGTGATGC
The DNA here is from genome assembly GCA_964598195.1 of uncultured Candidatus Peribacteria bacterium. Taxonomy (GTDB): domain Bacteria; phylum Patescibacteriota; class Gracilibacteria; order BD1-5; family UBA2023; genus UBA1545. The sequence goes on from CAZRBF010000037.1 coordinate 9,472, forward strand.
TGTTGAGGTTGATTATGTTGGAACTCTCGAAGATGGAACTGTTTTTGATTCTTCCATTGAAGAGTATGCGAAAAAGACTAAAAACTATACTCCAGGGGGGCGTGAATATAAACCACTCCCATTTACTGTTGGTGCGGGGAATATGATTAAGGGATTTGATGCGGGAGTTGTGGGTATGAAACTCGGAGAAAAGAAAACTCTCGTAATTGCGCCAGCTGATGCTTATGGAGAGGCTTTTAAACCACAGGAGGTTCCTGTGAAGTATTTACAAGATACATTTACCGAAACGGCTCCCCGTGCGAATTTCAAAGACACTATTGAGCAGACTGTTCCTATGAGTGCACTTTGAGAGAAAGGAAAGGGGTTGACCGTTGGACAGACCATAGAAGCGGGAGAATCTAAGGCTAAAGTAACAAAGATTGAAGGTGATAACGTGACCGTGGCTATTGATAATAAACAAAATCCATTTTATGGAAAGAAGTTAGCAGTTGGTCTCAAAGCTACTTTTGAGAAAAATAACGTAACAATAAAAAAGCTTACCGATACAGAAGTAACTCTTGAGATTGCAAATAAGACAAGCCCATTTTATGGAAAAACTATTAAAGAAGGAATGGAAGGGGAACTTCCTAATAACGGAGGAAAGATGAAGATTCTCAAGGTTGGTAAAGAAACTATTACTATCGGAGTTCCAAATCCCCATGAACTTGCAGGAAAGACTCTCAAGTTTGATGTAGAAATTAAAAGTATTAAATAATTTTTTGGTATGGACCAATTTGAGCGATATAAGCTCCTATCAGATATTTCCAGTTGATGAGCTACGTTTCTGCTTCTTAGGAAATACTGTCTTATTTGTGTTCAGGAGATTCTAGAAAAAAAATGACATAGAAAACTCCTCATTTGACATTCTCTTTGAACCAAAAATAAACCTCTCCGTCTTTCGGCGTTACTGCAAGAAGAAGTAAAAACCCGTTTATTTCAAGATATGAATGACTGGAGATTGTCACAAGAAAAATTTTCTCCTATTGTTAATCAGGTAAGTAATTTTTACTCAGATGATCTTGATAAAATAACTGATTTTTATCGATATTACTGAGTTCGTAATAAATAATACACATGAATTTTCACATCATCACCCTCTTTCCAGAAGTACTGAAGCCCTATCTCACGACGAGCATTATGGGGCGTGCTCAGGAAGGGGGTTTTGTGAATTTTCACCTCTATAACCTTGCAGACTATTCGGTCAAAAATACTCGTCGCTCGGATGATCGGCCATATGGAGGATTTCCTGGTACCATCCTTGCGCCTGAACCTCTCTATAATCTCATTACCGAAATCGAAAAGGGCGAGTGAAAACAGATCTATAAAATCTTCCTTACACCGCGTGGAAACCTGCTTACACAGGAAGTTCTCGAGAATTTTTCTTGCCAAACAGATCGAGACCTCATCATTATCTGTGGTCATTACGAGGGTATCGATCAGCGTATTATTGATCTATTTGACGTAGAGGAGATATCGATAGGTGAGTACGTACTTTCTTCATGAGAACTCTCATCTTTGGTATTTATAGATGGCATTGTACGACTCATCCCTGGGGTTATTAGTCCTGAGTCACTTGTTGAGGAATCATATAGCCATGCACTTGACCGAAAAAAGGAATATCCTCACTACACTCGACCCGAAGTATTTCAAGGACTCAGTGTTCCTGAGGAGCTTGTATCAGGAAATCATAAAAAAATCGAAGAATGGAAGATGAAGCAATTGGGCGATTAATTTCGAAATCATTTTATGTTTTTATAAAAATCTTTTGCTTTTTTGTGGTTTCCCATATACTATGCGTACTTTCTCGAGAGAGAGATATATCGCGGAGTAGAGCAGTGGTAGCTCGCAAGGCTCATAACCTTGAGGTCGT
>CAZRBF010000038.1:0-11073 GCA_964598195.1 uncultured Candidatus Peribacteria bacterium
TCGGAAGGAAAGTTTAAATGAGGACTGGCTGATTCTGGAACAGAAACCACCGCTCTTCACTCTGCTTGCCACCTTATGCTTGCAGGTTTACGCAAAACTCTCTGAGACCATGTTCATCAAGCAGGTTCCAATATCACTGCAGAGCGTCTGAGATTCGACTTTACACATACAGAAAAAGTTACCCCTGAACAATTGCAAGCAGTGGAAGATTATGTAAATACGGCTATTCGTGCCGAATCAAAAATGATCATGACTGAGATGGACAAGGAGGCAGCTCGAGCATCCTGAGTCACCGGAAGTTTCTGGGAAAAGTACCCAGATACTGTGAAGGTCTACACTATGACTGGATCTGATGGTACGATTTTTACTCGTGAACTCTGCTGAGGTCCACACGTAGAAACAACTGCCCAAATGGGGGTATTTAAAATCCAAAAAGAAGAAGCGTCGAGTGCTGGGGTCAGGCGTATTAAGGCGGTACTTATAAAATAATTTTTCTAACTTATTCTATTCATGTGATATAAGATAACTCTCACAATCTCCTTGATCTTATTATTTGTAGGCATGGCAAATACCTCTTTAGCAAAAAATATTGTCCCCATGACAAAAACCACTACGGGTATAGTGAATAATGTTTCATCACAAACGAGCTCTGGTACAACTATAACATTCTCTGTGATGCAAAGTTCCGCAGAAAAAATCTGGATCCAAATATCTAACAAATGAAAGGAGATATTTCGGTATATAGAGATAGAGTATCATAGAAATAATACTCAAGTAACTATATTGCCAGATATACTCCGAGCACCTATTGTAGATTTTTTTGCCGTACTTGCCTGAATATTTTTGATGTTTTGGTTTATAGTAAGGGTTTTGTCGAGATAAAATTCTTTTGCATTTCATTCTATTTATCATAGAATATACCCATTATTCATTTATACTAACCGTATGTCTATCCTTGATTCAGTAGAACTCTTCGATTCTCTTTCCAACGCAGAAAGAAGTACACTTTCTCTTTTTTGTCAGGAGAGAGTACTCTATAAGGATGAAATACTTTTTAATGAATGAGATGATGCGATAGCATTGTATGTGGTAAAAGTCGGACTCCTTAAGGCGTATAAGGATCGATCAGATGGAGAAAAACTTCTGGGAAATATTGGACCAGGTGAGATTGCGGGAGAGATGGCGCTCTTTGATCCAGGTGCTCCAAAAAAACGCATGGCAACCGTGGACGCTATAGATGATACACTTCTTTTGGTCATTATGGATTATGCTATACTCGAGCTTTCCAAGAAACATCATGAAATCTATGATAAAATAGTATCGAAGATGCTGGAACGAAAAAAAGTTGATTAATAATTGTTATAAAAAAGGAATGGAAAAGAAAATTATAAAAAGATTTGCAATAATCACTTTTTTTTATACAATACGCGAGCTCATTTTTTAATTCTCTTCATTTTTGACTTATCCCTATGGGAAGTAAAGACCAAGACTCCAGAAAACAAAAAGAAGATAAAATCGAAGTCGAGGGAACGATCGTTAAGACTCTCCCCGGCGCTATTTTTGAAGTTAAGCTCCCAGATGATTTTGGGGGTGGAGGGATGATCATTCGAGCATATATTTCCTGAAAGATGAGAAAGAATTTCATTAATCTTATAGAAGGCGATACGGTTCTTGTAGAACTTACTCCTTATGATCTCTCTCGAGGTCGAATCGTTTTTCGTAAGAAATAAATTCCCACCCTCTATTTATATACGAATATTTACTATCTTTTTTCTCTATGAAAGTTCGTCCATCCGTTAAGAAAATGTGTGATCATTGTGCAGTAATACGCCGAAAGGGTGTAGTTCGTGTGATTTGTGAAAATCCAAAGCATAAGCAACGACAAGGGTAATACGTATCTATTTTTAGTTCCAATATTTCTTTTTTTATTATGGTTCGAATAGCCGGAGTTAATCTCCCAAACGGAAAACATGCTGACATCGCTCTTATGTACCTTTATGGAGTAGGACGACCTCTTGCTATTACTATTCTTGATTCCCTTGGTATCGAGAAGACGACAAAAATTGACCTGCTTCCCGAAGCGGATCTTGATCGTATTCGTGATGAACTCAAGAAGTTCGTTATAGAAGGTGATCTTCGTCGAGAAGTTTCTCAAAATATCAAACGATTCCAGGAAATCAATTGTTATCGTGGTCAACGTCACAAGAAACGACTTCCGGTTCGAGGTCAACGTACCAAGACCAATGCTCGTACTCGTAAGGGTAAGGCGGTAGCTATCGCTGGTAAAAAGAAGTAATTTCCTCTCATAATATTACACAACTAATAACTAATAACTCTATTTATGGCAAAGGTTTTGAAACGTTCCAAGAAAACCCGCAGAAATATCTCCGAAGGAGTAGTTTCTATTAATGCAAGTCTCAATAATACTCACGTCGTTGTTTCTGATAAGGACGGACAAGTTCTTACTTGGGCAACTGGTGGAAGTGCTGGATTTAAGGGGGCTCGTGAAGCCACTCCTTATGCAGCTCAAATGACTTCTGAAAGCGCTGTAGCCAAGGCAAAGACACTTCATGGCCTTGAAAAGGCGGTAGTATACGTAAAAGGAATTGGTGCTGGTCGTGAACAGGCTATCCGAGGTATTATCAACTCAGGAGTAGATCTTACGGCTATCTATGATATCACTCCGGTTCCACACAATGGATGTCGTAAGAAAAAAGTTCGAAAACTCTAATTATCATCACTTCTTTAATCTTTTTTTAAATTATGCGTTTTACTGGTCCGAAGATGAAGCTTTGCCGAAGAGAAGGTATTAACCTCTTTGGTTCTGAAAAATATGATCTCTCTCAAAATCACCGAAAACTTCTTGGTGGTAAGTTTGGAAAAACTTCCGAATTTGGAGTACAACTTCGCAAGAAGCAGGCTGCAAAACGAATGTACGGAGTAAGTGAAAAACAATTCGCTGCCTACTATGCTCGAGCTATCAAAACAAAGGGGGTTACCGGAGATGCTATGCTTCAGGCACTGGAACTTCGTCTTGATAATGTTATTTTCAAGTCAAACTTTGCACGAACAATCATGCAGGCTCGTCAATTTGTTGGACATGCTCACTTCCACGTAAATGGAAAGAAAGTAAATATTCCTTCTTATAGTGTAAAGATCGGAGATGTTATATCACTTCGAGAAAAGATGAAAGAATCTCCTCTCTACAAGACTCTCGTAGAAGAGTTTGGTGAATTCGTTAAAAAGAATGCTGCAGGTACGATCACGACAGCTAAGTGGCTCACAGTTGATGCAAACAAACTTACCATAACAGTAAAAGCTCTTCCACAAAAAGAAGACTTCGATCAGGTTATCGATATTCAAAAAATTATAGAGTTTTACTCAAAATAATCGAACTCGTTCGATCATCCCGTTTCTATTTTTCGCTATTTATATAACCAACGTTATATGCACATAATACATCACACTATCGGGGTTCCTAAGATTATTAAAAAATCAATCGATACAAACGAATCTCATTTCTCGGTCGGACCACTTCCAAGTGGATATGGTGTTACTATCGGAAACTCTCTTCGTCGCGTTATGCTTTCTTCTATCCCAGGAGCTCGTGTTACTGGTATCAAGGTTAAAGGAATCACTCACGAATATGCGACACTTCCTGGTATCAAGGACAGTATTCTCGATATTATGCTCAATCTCAAAAATCTTGTAGTATTGAAAACAGATTCGGATATTGAATGGATACACCTCGTAAAATCAAAGGCAGGAGTTGTTACAGCAGAAGATATCAAAACAAGCTCAGGAGTAACGATTCTCAATCCCGAGATGGTTATCACCGAGATTGATCGAGATGGTTTTGAACTGAATATGAGTATTCGAATCGAGAAAGGTGTGGGGTACATGGGAATGGAAGAGCTGAAAAAACGAGAAGAAGATGTTCATGTACTTCTTCTTGATGCAAATTTCTCACCTGTTTCTAGTGTAAAATACGAAGTATCAAGCATCCGTTTCGGAGAGATGACCAATCTTGACCAATTGGATATCACTATTAAGACTAATGGTGTTATGAGTCCTGAGGATGTTCTCCGTTTTTCTGGAGATATGCTTACTTCTTACTTTGGACTCTTCAATGAAGAAGGCCTTCAGATCGAAGGTGAATTTATCGGAAATATCAAGGAAATTATCGAGAAAGAAAAACAAGAAGTAAAGTCAGAGCTTGAAAAAGAAACCTATACTCCAATCGAAATCATGGGACTTTCCCCTCGTACTCTCAATGCTCTCGTAAATGGAGATATCCTCTCTATAGAACAACTCACACGTTGTACAGAAGCAAAACTTTCTTCTATAAAAGGATTCGGAAAGAAAGCTATGACCGAGGTTCGAGACTCTCTTCGAGAACGAGGATTCAAGCTTCTCTGAGATGATTAATTCAGAAATAATTCTAAAAAGACTACTAATCAATAACTCCTATCTATTATGCGACACCGCGTTAGAAAAAATCTTCACTTCAAGAAAAAAGACGTTGATCACCGAAATTCGATGCTCCGCAGTCTTATGACGAGTCTCTTTACTCACAAGTCCCTTATGACTACCGAGAAAAGAGCTGAGGCAGTAACCCCTTTCGTTGATAAGCTTATTAACGTGGTAAACTCTGTTGAATCCGAGCAAGATAAGATGAACGCTATCAGACGTGTAGCAGAATATCTCTTTACAAAAGAGTCTTCCATTTCACTTTTTGAACAGGTTGCTCCAAAATACAAGGGACAAAGTTCTGGATTTACTCGAATCACTCCTATTAAATACCGAATGGGAGATAATGCAAAACTTGTGAAACTTGAACTCTTCTAATTTTACCTATTTGTTACCCATTTTTATGAAAACTCTCAATCCTACACAAATTCCTCTTGATGCACGAAAGTGGTTCACTGTGGATGCAAAAGGTCAGACTCTTGGTCGAATCTCTACAAAAATCGCAAATATGATTTCTTGAAAGAATCGTGTTGATTTTTCTCCACACATGGATAATGGTGACTATGTTATCGTTCTCAATACGAAAGAGATTGTAGTAACTGGTAACAAGGAGGAGGCAAAACTCTATCGAACACACTCTGGTCACATGGGTCACTTGAAAGAAGTAAAGCTTTCAAAGCTCCGAGATGAAAAACCAAACAAGATTCTTGAACATGCGGTTTCTGGAATGCTTCCAAAAAATCGTCTTCGCCAAGGTATGATGCTCAGACTGAAGCTTGTAGATGGAGCAACTCATACATATGAATCTCAGAATCCAACTATTGTCACTCTCTAATTATATATCTCTCTAATCAGTAGCTATTATGGCAGACCAAAAGTACGTTTACGCAATAGGACGTAGAAAAACAGCAACAGCACAAGTTCGACTTTTCGCAGGTGCTGGAACATCAGTAATTAACGGAAAGCCGATGAATGAATATATTCATCGAAGCGACCTCTTTGCTGTGCTTCTTGCCCCTTTCAAAACTCTCTGAGTTCAGGATAAGTATCACTTCAATGTTATCGTTGCTGGTTCCGGGGAACATTCACAGGCTGAGGCTATTCGTCTTGGTATTGCACGTGCTCTTGTTCTCGAGAATGCAACTGCCAGAAAATCTCTCAAGGATGAGGGATTTCTCAAACGAGATTCTCGTATCGTAGAACGTAAAAAGCCAGGATTGCACAAGGCCCGAAAAGCTTCACAATGGTCAAAGCGTTAAAATTCTTTGAAAAACTTGTTCTTTAAGCTTAAATCTCCGTTTCCTCGTTCTCTGTACTACTTCGTACAGCTCACTCCGGTACTCGATTTGCACTTAAATTACTTCGTTTTTGAAAGAATTCCGTCAAACACTTTTCTTAATTATTCATTCTTCATTTTCCATCATGCCAACTATTAATCAACTGGTAAAAAGTCCTCGTCGAGATAAAACTCAAAAGAGTAAGTCTCCTGCACTACAGGTAATCAAGAATTCTATCAAGAGAAAAACTCTTGCTCTTTCTTGCCCTCAAAAACGAGGAGTATGTACGAAAGTATATACTATGACTCCAAAGAAACCAAACTCAGCGCTCCGAAAGGTAGCGAAGATTCGTTTGACCAATGGATATGAGGTTATCTCTTATATTGGTGGAGAATGACACAATCTTCAAGAGCACTCTGTTGTTATGATTCGTGGAGGTCGTGTTAAGGATTTGCCAGGAGTTCGGTATCATATCGTACGTGGAGTTCTCGATAGTCAAGGAGTTGATAAGCGTAATCAAAGTCGAAGTCATTACGGTGCGAAGAAACCAAAGGCTAAGAAATAATATACACCTCACCCTAACTCTCTCCTAAAAAGCGAGAAAATAACAAAATAATCACTAATAACTATTCATTATGAGTACGAAAGGAAATGTAACCGTTGCTATCAAAAGTGAGCGTATTGCAAAATTTGCAAACTACATCATGAAAGCTGGAAAGAAAACTCTCGCTATGAAGATTCTCTCTAATACCTTTGAGGCTATGAAGAAAAAAGGTCACGAGAATCCAGAAGAAGTTTTCGAAAAGGCTTTCGAAAATGTTATGCCACGTATTGAAGTTCGTCCAAAACGAGTTGGAGGATCTATCTACCAGGTTCCTCAGGAAGTAAAGCCAAAACGTCAATTTGCACTCGCAGTTCGTTGGATCCTTGCTTCTGCTCGAGCGAAGAGTGGTGGTGAATTTTCAAATTTTCTTGCCCAAGAACTTATAGAAGCGTCTCAGGAAACTGGAAATGCGGTAAAAAAGAAACTCGAAACGTACAAGATGGCTGAGGCAAACAAGGCTTTTGCTCGATTTGCGACTAATAGATAATCAAAACTATAATTATTAATTTTTTCTACTATGGCTCATAAAAAGGCAATGGGTTCGACCGCCAATGGTCGTGACTCGGTCGCAAAACGACTTGGAGTAAAGGTATATGGTGAACAGCCAGTTCTTGCTGGAGGTATTATCATTCGGCAAAAAGGAAATAAATATTGGCCAGGCGAGAATGTAGAGCAGGGTCATGACTTTACTCTCTATTCTACTATCGAAGGAAAGGTTTCTTTTCAAGAAAAACGCAAGGTGCGTTTCGATGGACGAGTATTCCGCGATATCTATGTTTCAGTTAAGTAATCCTTAAAAAATCCTTTTGCTCAAACAGAAGGATTTTTTTAATCATTTTTCTTTATGATTTCTGTTATTGTTGTTTCAGATTCCTATGCTCACTTCTGTGAGCCTATTGAAGAGTATCTTCGTCGCCTCAAATGAGTTGTTGAAGTCAAAGTTCTGAAACCAGAAAAGTCAGAAAATCCCATACTTATTCGCCAAAAAGAGAGCCAAAGAATATCTGAGCTTCTTTCTAAACAAAAATGACTGATTGTGTACTGTGATATAGGATCTGAGATTATTTCGACCGAGTTACTTGCCTGATTGGTGGAGAAATCCAAAATAACTCATCCAAATATTGTTTTTATCGTATGAGGAGCATACTGAATAGATGAATCTATTCTCGCGCCATCAATACATAAAAAAATCTCTTTTTCCCCGATGATTTTTCCTCATTCACTCGCCTTTCTTATTCTTCTTGAGCAACTCTATCGAGTCGAGCAGATTCGTAAGAATACCGGGTACCATCATAACTAGCACTATATTTTTTATGAAGCAAGTACTTTCACAGTCTATCACGCTCATTCCTGATACTGACCCACTCGATAATCAGTATTGTTTTCACCTTGCGACTAATGTTTCTTCTTCGATTATCGTAGATCTTGCCGAACTTCTCAAAGAGTTTCGAAATGATCGAGTGGAATACAAGAAGGATTACAAGCTCTGGAATGATGTTTATCCAGGCGAGAAAGAGTTGGAACTTTTTCAAGATATTGTAGAAAAAGCGCTTGTAGGTAATAGAAAAATTCATATTATTCACTGTACCCTTCGGGAAGAAGTGCAGATTATCCAGGCATTGTATACTAATCTAGGGTATTTTGATATCAAAGAGAATCGATTTATAGTCCCATTTGCGATTGCTCCAATAACAATTGGTATTAATATCCGCAATCTTGCATATTCTACAAAAGACTATAAGTCTAAACGAGAGGCTATCTGTTTTATCCCACCACCACGAGAGCCAGGGCATGTAAAAACCCTTTTTGCGGCTATTAATTCATGATTAGTATCGACTGTAAGTATAAATGATATTTCTTTGGAAGAACCTCTTCTCACAGATCTTCTTGCGAGTGAAAAAATTAACTTGACAACACTCTCTCAAGTTCTTTATGGAAACTTTTGAGAGATCTGTTGCCACATAGGGGTAACTGAGAAGTGGACTGTAACGTTATAATAAAAACTTCTTCCATATTGTGGAAGAAGTTTTTAAAATTTATGCACCCTTTCCCTGAAGAGTGATATTCAGAAGTGATTGTTGGATTTCTTTTTCAAGGAGTCCTTGTTCTTCTTTCATGAGTATGAGATCATTAATGATATTACGTTTTGCACTTTTTTCTTGTTTCCGGGTTCGCGCTACAAACATACTATAGATGTGAGGTGCGAGAAAATATATGACTAGATATAAGAGGATAAGCCCGAGTATTACAAGTGGTACCATGAGATTTTCCTGAGTAAATACGTAAGAAAATGCATGAAGATTCTCTGGATTGTATTGAAATGTGTAAGTGGTTGGAAGCATGGGAAATATTTATGAACGAATAATAAAAATTTTTCTATTTTTCTTCCTGGAGCTCAGCAAAAACGATAAGTCGATTAATGGTAGTTCCAATTGGCCAGCAAGTCATGAGGGAAATTTCTTTCTTGTCTTCATCTCTATCGAGTACTTTTACATTTCCCGGTTTCACCACCTTCTTTTCTCGAATAATATATGTAAACTTTTTTTGATTGTAGTAAACAATGATCTCGTCTCAGAATGAGAGTTGATCCAGAAGAGCGAAAACACTGTTGTACTCACCTTTGAGCCAAGGATAGTTGGAGCTATGTCAGAAGATAAACGCATTTCCATTTTCTCCTGGTTTGGCAGTTCCAGGATAACGAACTATTCACTTTTCTAATTCTTTCATGAAAATATTTTCTATGTGGTCAAAATCAAATCCTGCATCAAGCTGTACATCCACGAGAGGGATATTTTTTCCGATTTTTGGTATGATAATACGATTGTCATAGGGGGTAATATCAAGATCGATATTCATCTTTGTTTCTCCAGGAATCAGTCGCTTTGGAGAGAATTTATCTTCTCGGATGGTCGTGTTATCCTCTTCGATCTTTTTTCTCAAATCCCCTTGTTCTTCTTTATTGGCTCAAATATCGACAGTATTTTCAGCGTAAACAGTTACTCGTGATTTATCGAGAACAGAGATAATATCATTTTTTGAATCGGTAAGTGCTTGAGGATTAACGTATGCGGAAAGAACACTATAGTAAGAGTTCCAATTTGCACTCGTCAGAAGTATGACGAATACGATGGTAGAAATACTCAGATAGTAGAACAAAAACTGTATTTTTGGAACACTGGCACGACGAAATCTAGTAAGAAGAGATTCACGACAAAAGTTCGTTTGTATAGTCTCTATAGGAGCCTCAACAGATATATTCGTTACCTGACCCAGAGGATCGATATACTCCTGAATAATCTCCTCTCTCTCAACAAGAGCAAGGATATCCAAGTTATTATCTATGAGGGGTATTTGTTGTAATTCCATAGTATGTATTTTTGTTTGAAAGTATGAAGTGTAGTTTGACACGAATATATTACCTTATTTTTTTATGAGAGTCAAAAAAGTGCATTGACAAAATATTATATACTATTCCACTTTATAACTCACAGCCGTATCTTGCTTTTGTACAGCGCGCATTCGTTTTGTATTATAGAGAAGTCCAAAAGTAAATGTGTTAAGAATCGCATATATTTCGTATATGAGTGGTATGCGTACAAAAACATCCGATTCGAGAGAAGCAATTCCATAAAATACAGGAAAAAGAAGGAAGAGTTCGAGTGGGGATGTAAATGAGAATACGATCCCGATAATGATCGCAAAAAGAGTGATTACGAGACCTTGTCCTATGGCGGTTACATAACGAGTCGTTCTACTGGTAAAAAGCTTAGGAATAAATACGAGATTTACAAAGGGGATAAAAATCCAAAAGGATTTAAATGGGAGTGTGCTATCTGTAAAGAATTCTTGAAGAATGATTCGTGAGTTTTGATTTTTTTCTTGGGTATTTTTTAAATGGTCTTTAAATGTAACGACAGTATTTTTCCCAAACACCATTTGTGCTATGTTCATAATATACGCAGGAATAGAACGGACTATATTGTAGAGGACTTCCATGGTTGGTATACGTTCAAAAAAAACAGGAACGGTATAATTGTCATACAGAAAGAATCGTGCTGCAAGAAGGATGATGAGGAGTATGCCAATAAAAAGAAGGATCATAGAAAGTGCTCCAAAGCCCCCCACTACGAACGAGATGATGTAAATAAGTCAGAAAAGTGAAGACACTCTTGCTCCAGTAGCAGTTACGGTATTTGGATGTTTTTTGGCAACGATCATGGAGACAAAGGGGATGTGTGCCAGAAGAAGAATAATTCTCTGTGCCTCTGAGGTTCCAGAAAACTGAAAAGTGCGTCATTCTATAGAAAAAAAGTCACTCGCATCTGCAGTCATTTCTTCTGATCCATTTTTTTGTGATTTACGTACTCATCCTATAATAAAAAGCGTTATGAGGACAAAAAAAGTAATGCTTATGCAATGATCGATGGTGACTTGAATAATGGGAATGGAGTAAGAAAAAAACTCACTGAGAAAATACGAGTAGAAGAAATAACTGATAAAGAAGATTGCATGCCCCTGAGTTGCAATCTTTGCATGTTTTTTAATAAAGGGATCAGCAAAGTTTGGATTATTTTTTGCGAGTAAAAAGAGCCATCCAAGGAAGAAGTAGGATATAGAGGCATTATTTCGTGTTTTCTGAGAGATCATAATGTGAGAAAAAAAGATTACGGAGCATATTCTTTCTCAGTCTAACATATAATTCTTTTTTTTACAAAAAAATAC
>CAZRBF010000039.1:0-6660 GCA_964598195.1 uncultured Candidatus Peribacteria bacterium
TCTCAGGATTATGCCGATATTATGCTCTGATTGGACAGTAAATATATACCATGAGCGCCTGATATTCTTTCTCTGTTTTTACTCCAAAACAACATAGTTTCTTATGATAAATTTTCTGATACCAAGGCTATTCAAGCAGTGACAAACTATTTTTCTTTCCCAGGGAAAACCCCACCAGATACACTTGCCCACATAGCTTCTACTATGAAAGAGTTGAATCTGACAACCGTTGATATGTTTGTGAGAGGAAAAGTTGGTATGGTTATCGGGTATCCATCGCTTCTTCGAGAGATCGAATATTCTATTAAGCGTGCAGGAAGTGAGAATGTCCTCACTTCCAAGACACTCAGAACATCCGAGATTCCACAGGCTTCCCTCGACCCGAAGGATGCCATAAATCTCGCGGACTATAATTATTTCGCACTTTCAAAAACGTCACCAAATGTTCAGGCAGGGTATTCTTTTCTCACGTACCTCTCGAGCGGAGAGGCAGAAGAAAAGTATCTCCAAAGTTTTCCGCTCTATCTTCCAGCTCAGCGTACGCGCGAAGAGGCCAAATTGAGCGAGCCTATAAGCCGAGAATATGATCGTGTTAAATACCGAAGCTTTATGAATTCGGATGTATCACTCGAAACTTTTGAAAAAGGCCTCAAGAATGAATATGATTCATATTTTTTAGAGATTCTTTGAAATATACAAAAAGCTCCCAAGGATATACTTTCTGGTGCCGTCAAATATATTGATTGTAACAGAAAACATCTTATAGAAGCAACAGCATTTGATGTAGAATGCAAGATGGAATAGGAAACGAAAGGAGAACTTTCCGACTTACTTGAATTCTCCAGTTCCTGCGGAACTCGTCTCTTATCTGATGACTCAAACAGTCCTCGTCCTTCCGAAATACAAGTAAGTCGGAAAACTAAAATATGGTAAGTATCAACTTTTTTTAATAAATATCTGTGGATTTCTTGCTTTTTATTTTTAGATATGCTACAATCGAAACAGATTTATTACTAAAAATATCACAGATGCGTACTTTTTCACAAACAAAAATACATTTTTCTCGGTATGTTGCACTTCTGCTTGTCGCATTTTTTTCGATTGCACCACTTGCCTCTGCTTGATGTAGTTTCTTTAATCCGGGTGGCTGTTCCTCGGACGATGTTATTTATTGTCAACCCGGTGATAACTGTTCTCTGTCTGGAGGAACCAGTGTGGTAAGTACCAATATAAATAGCATAGAAACGAAAGATAGATTTTCTGTGTATATTCAGAAAGTTATTGCCTATCTGCTCGGATTTCTTGCACTCGTCGGGGTCATCTATATCCTCTATGCCGGATTCAATGTTCTGACAGCAGGTGGAGACGAGGACAAAGTCAAGAAATCAAAGTCGACTATTTTTCATGTGATGATTGGACTTCTCTTGATATTTCTTGCCTATTCTATAGTGACATTCTTTATCTGATGAAAAAATGGTGGTGGGCTTTTTAATCTTGGCAATTCAGGATCAACGTCATTTGAATTTCCATCGCTTATAGAGACAACATATGCATATTCGGAATTTGATCTGAATACCTTTGATAGTTACAAGAAAGATATCGAGCTTTTGAGTTCTACGCTCGATCGTGAGTATCAAGTAAACAATAAGATCACCCTCAAGACACTTACAACTCTGGGTGCTCTCGTAAAGTCTTCTATGGAGACATTTCCCAGTTCTGACAACATCGTTTTTAATACCAATCTTGCCAACTCACTCATCACAGCCATAGAGATGGTGAAGAAAAACCCAGATTCCGATTCAGCTATCAGTAATCTGGCGACAAGTTTGAACGATTATTTGACGAAGATAAAAATAGGGAGAATTAAAGGAAAGATCACCGCATCTCCAGAATCGGGGAATGCTCCATTTACCGTGACTCTCCGAGCCAGTGAAGTAGTGGATCCATCAGGAGTGACTATTCAAAAAGAAAACTATAAGTGGTGGATCCGTACCTCTGGTGGGAAAATGAGCCCCATTGGAACAGGACCATCTATAAATCATGTCTTCTTGGAAGAACGTACTTATACGGTTTTTCTCAATATTCTTTCTTCGAGCCGAAATAAAAATGGACGAATAGATGTGCTTCCATTCGACTCTTCTATCAATATAAACGTGCTTCCAAAGCTTGGAAATATATCCCTTGCTATCAATGGTGTCTATGTCTCTAATCTTGAGAGAATTAAGTTTACTCCAGCACAAGGTCGACAGGGTCTCTTGATAGATGCCATATCGTCTACTCCTGCAGCTGGAACGAAATTTGCCTCGACACGATTTGATTTTGGAAATGGGAATGTAGCCCAGTATAACGGGGCTCCACTCATCGATCGTCAGATATTTTCTAATGTAGGAAACTATAAGTTTAGAATGGAGCTCACCACCAATGAGAACCAAAAAGTTGTAAAAGAACTGGATATAGAAATCCGTGATCCTATTTCAAGCATTCGAACAGATAAAACGAATGGATTCCCGCGTGACGAATTCCGCTTCAATGCCTATAATTCTGTTTCGAGCGGAAACTTTGGATATTCTTGGCAGATTACTGAAAAACAAAGTGAAAAAATTGTCTTTACATCGAGTCTTCAGAATATCTCCTATAAGTTTCCAAGAATAGGAAAATATGACGTGAAGCTCAAGACTCTTGCATCCAATGGAAAGGATGACATAGATTCGGTAGAAGTTACGATCGAATGACGAGATCCAGTGGCAAATTTTGAAGTGAGAACACTGAATTCTGAGACTCCGAATACTCTGCTTTTTGATGCGACCAAAAGTTATGATCCTGATAGTTTAGAGGGAGCAGATCTTACGTACGCTTGGATTATAGACAGTGTACGCAGTGATCTTGCGAGTCCAACTCGTAACGGGGCTATGGGACGATATACTTTTGATACTATTGGAAGTCATCATATTACTCTGGAAGTTTCTAACAAAGAGGGAAAAACTATTATTTCTAATAAAGATGTGAATATAGATTCACTACTTTCCATACCAATATTTACTATTTCGCCGAAAATTGCACAAGCAGGTACTCCTATCTCAATTACAGCAGAATCCAAAGAAGCTCAGACATTTGAGTGGCAATTTGGTGATGGGGAAACAGATACCAGCACCTCAGGAAAATTGACCCATATATATAAAAAATCTGGAACATATTCTGTAACCTTGACTGTCCGCGGAAGTAATTCTGATAGTAATTCCATTTCTCGAAAGGTTTATGTTATGGATGGTGATAATCCGTTTGCTATTATCACACTGAAGCGTGAAAATGAAGAGATTATTCCAACGGCTGATGCTTGTGATGGAAAGGAGGCATTTGTGATCGATCGAGCAAAACCAGTCACTATGAGTGCGGACAATAGTGTCAATATCGATGGTCAAAACCAAGGACTTGCCTATGCTTGGAAATATGGAAGTAGGAATTCTTCTCAGAAAGACTTTAGTTATAAATATGATGAACTAGGGTGTTTTCCCATAACACTCACTGTGCGAAATCAAAAAACCTGAGTACAAGATATAACAAGTTCGTATGTAAAAGTTGAAAATCTTGTACCAAAGCTCTCATCACTTTCTGTGGTTGCTGACAAGCTTGAAGCTGATCCAGTGACCGTAACAGTGACTGCCAATAATGCAGTGGACGATGACGGAGTAATTTCGTCGTATATCTGGTATTACAATACGGATGATGATGAAGAGCCACAAGATTTTCGTATCACGAGAACTCCAAAGACAGTATTTGTTCTCCCGAAAATCGGGGCAAAGTACAATTTTTTTGTCATACTGGAAGATTCGAATGGACTTAAAGTGAATAGTAAAGATTTGAACTCGGAGAAGTATTTCCTCACACTCGTATCCGATAATATCAATACTCCAATAATTAGTCTCAAAACTTCCGGGACAAGTGTATCAGTAGATCAGAAGATAGATTTTATCGTTACGGCTAAAAATATTCTTGAAACCGATTTGGCAGGCAAGGCAGAATATAAATGGGACTTTAACGGCGATGGATTTTATGAAGAAACAACCAACACACCAACTGTGAGTCATGTATATGACAAACCAGGAAACTTTAATTTCAAGGTAAAAGTTACATATAAAGGAATTTCTAACACCAAATACCAGGCAATTACGGTTAAAAATGAGATTCAACCAAATCTTGAGTACATTGCTATTGGGAAAAAGTTCATCTTCCTGAATACTACCAAGGGTCTCTATACAAAGGCAAAGTGGTCACTCGCTGATGTTATATCAAATACTTCCGATTCATTTATCTATGATTTTGGAGCAGAGGAAGTTTCTGGAGATCTCTCACTTGAGGTGTCCGATGGAACCAATACAAAAAGTACTTCAACGAGTCTCAGAAAGGATGTTATCAATGCATTAAAAGTAAAAAAATCTTCTGAAAAACTTATATACTTTACCTACCCTTCAGCCGATGATGATAGTGTTCATATAACAAGCGGGGCCGATAGACTCTACCTCTATCTCGGAGAGTCTCGTGGAACCATTGCAAAGTATGGAATCGACACCGATACTCTCGTTGACTCTAATCTCAACGGGGATCCAGCAGATGATATCGATAACAAAGGAACTGATTCATCTATCAATGGTGCAGTGTTTGCTATAAAAAGCTCTGATGTTACTGCCAAAGAGAAGACTATGCGATTCAGCCTCTACGATGCAGACAATACCGTTATCGCTACAAAGGATATAAAGGTTGTATACGATTTTGTAGCCTGAGTAAGTACAGAGACACTTTCTGGAAGTACTACCGATGTATTGCCAAAAGATATTTCTGACTCAGATAGGGTAGGTCTCGAGAAACTCAAAGACCTTATAAAGTGAGCAAAAGAGCAGGATCGATTGAAGATGATGCAGTACTTTTCTAATCTTCAAGAAAACTGGTTTGATACACGTGAAAAAACGAAAACAATCATGGATTTTGAAGCATATATCGAAAATAATTCTGCGCTTGATCAGAAAGCCAAAGAATCATTCTATTCACTTCTCGAGAGCCTCTTGGTTTCTGATACACAAGTGAAGGATGATATAGGGGTGGCGACTAAAGTACTCAAATCACTCATTCCAACGACCCATCCGTCGTATAATGAGATCATAAAGAAGATAGATGAGATTATTTCACACCCGACGAATACCACTCTCAATAAAGAGCTCTGAACTTTCATACTGAATGCAATAAAAGATGATGCATCCATCGAAGTAAAAGATAAAAATACTATTAAGGCACAACTCCAGACTATCATTTACTGAGGTCAGAATAATATTCCAGCAACTGCTGTAGTTCCAGAAGTTGCCGGTTCGACGGGGGGTGTAATCGACTGGGTTGTATCATTTGGGAAAATTCTCGGATATGTTTTCCTTGGCGTCATTGGACTCCTTATCTTGGTATTTATCTTTTTTAAGATTTTGAATAAGGACGCAAATATAGGATTCCAGGACTTTATTATCGATAGGCTATCTGGAAAACAACCTGTTCAGAAGTCCTCGTTTGCCTCACCTATTGTAAATGAGTCAATCCCTGTAAAGAGAGAAGAAGTGAAACAACATGATATACTTGCCAATATTGCACCAATTCAGAAAACAACAGATGCTCCAGTTATGAGTACGAGGGAATCGTTCCAGGAGGATATTGTGGCACAACAAAAACCTGTAACAGATGCTGTCATTCCTGATTGGCTCAGAGAATCTACAAGTCTGAGCTCTCATACTACACAAGAAGTTCCGGCTATTCCTGAGGTAGTTGTGGAAGTTCCTGTAGTGGAGACGGTTTCTGCTCCAGAGCCTCCTGTGCCAATAGAAGTTCCACAAGAACCTTCTCTATCAGCAGAGGTACCAGAGCTCCCTGATTGGCTGAAGGGTATGAGTGGAAGTGTGTCATCACCAGAAGCCACTCTATCAGAAAAATCAGAAGAGATCTTTGGTGAAGAAGTATCACCTGCAGCCGACCAAGAAGCACTAATGGCTCAGAATACAGAAATGACAGATCTTCCTCCATGGATGCAAGGAGTAGATCAAGAATCCTTGACCAAGGAAGTGAATGAAGAACTGTCAAGTGTTCCGTCTGAGGATCCAATAGAAGACGTGTCTTCTTATGAAAATATACCAGACTGGCTCAAAAGTAGTAGTACGAGTACACCTGTCAGTGCAGATGACACACCGAAGCCAAAAGAGATTGTTCCTGTGAAAAAAGAAAAAACAGTACCCACTTCCACAAAAACGATAGAAAAAAAACATTCTTCACACATAACCACCAAGAAAGAGGTCAAGAATCCAGAGGTAAGTGAGAAAAAAAATTCAGAAGTTCAGGCGGTGGATAGTGAAGAAGCTCTACTAGCTCGAACAAAAAAGAAGAAACCAGCTCCAGTTGTTTCTGATTGACCGGTTATTGCAGCAGGTTCCGAAGAGCTTCCTGATTGGCTTAAATAACATTAACTTTCTTGTATGTCTCCAGATAAAGAAATTATTGACACTTCCCAAGAACCAGACTCCCAGATGCCATCAGGGGGTCTTCTTGGTGATATTTTATGAACTCCGACAGTATCTGTAGATCTTCTCGAAGAGTCTTTTGTAGGAGATCCAGTTGTCGTGGACGAAACGGTAC
>CAZRBF010000039.1:6760-8999 GCA_964598195.1 uncultured Candidatus Peribacteria bacterium
TGATATTTGGAGTGGCAACTTTTATCCTCGCTATTGTGTGGATTATATACCTTTTTAAGGCTATACTTACCAAAAAGGAATACAAAAAGAAGAAGACGATTTCTATTATTTTTGCAGTATTTTTTGGAATATTGTTTTTTTCTGAGATTACCCTCTGGGCATTTCTCGAAAAACAGATTAATGCAACCGATTATGAAAACCCAGATGGGGGAGTGATTGTTTATGATAATGAGAGGCTTCTATCTGATCGATTTAAAGCGGATGCGAAGATGAGTAAATTTGATAACTTGATTGGACCACTCACATTCAAGTTTGATCTGAAAGCAGATTCAACTTTAGTTTGAAAGGTTATCGATATTGAAAAGTATGAAATAGATTTTGATGGGGCAAAATGTCAATGAACAGAATCCTCGAGGGTTACAGGAGTAAATGCTCAGACGGACCAGAGTATTATTTGTACCTTTGATCAGGCAAAAATATTTAAGCCAACCGGGAGGTATGAGGGTATAGATCGAATGACGCATAAAGCTCGAGTGATGTCTATGAATTTTCGCGCTATACAGATCATAGGAACGGTAGATGTAATCAGTCCAAAATCTTACAAGGATAAGTCCATCAGTTACAATGCTTCTCGTTTGGCAAAGCTCGGGAATATCAACTGGCTTGTAGAAAAAAATGATACACTTGTTTCAGCTAGTACGAACGAAAGCTTCTCGATGAAAATGAAAGAAGAGCCTCAGGCTTTGTGTTTGAATATATCTTCCAGTATGACATGTGACAAACTTTTTATTATCCCAAAAACAGTAGATTCTACGATTACGACCAAGATTGTTCATGAGCAGGATAGGCAGAATCCACTCTTGTATTCATTTAAACTTGAGAATACCGATATAAAAAATGGTGAAATCACCGAGTATAAATGGGTTATTAATAATACTCCTGTATCAACTGAAAGTACTTGTACCTTTGTTTTTTCAGGGTATTGAGATGCGAAAGTTTCATTATTCTTGACTGACTCAGCAGGAAACGTGACAGAATTGACTGATAATTTTCCTATTTTTCACCCTCTGAAATTCGTAAAATGATCACATGCTGAGTCGCTTCTAAAGATTACGTCTGCTGGTAAAACTCTCATGGACGATACATATGACGAGTCTTTGAGAGCATACCATATCACCAATGTTATTACCCCAATAAATATACAATTTGATGCAACAGATGTAAAGGTAGAGAATTTTGGATATGAACTTTCAAAGGTTGAGTGGGATCTGAATGAGGATGGAGATTTTGAGAAAACTGGCAACGTGCTCAAGTACGAACTCGTTGAAGAAAAACGCTACACTATCAACGTGCGTTATACGTTCGTAAATAAAGAAAGAGAGAGTACTGCAACTATTGATGAAAAAATTATTTTTGAGTCAGAAAAACAGGACATCTCGCTTACTATGAAACTGACTCAAGACTCTGAATATGCGCCAACAACTATCCATGTTGATGGTTCTGCCAGCATCCCAAAGCAGGGAACTATTACCAAGTTTATGTATGATTTTGGAGAAGGGAACTGACCTATCGAGGGTGATGCCATACAAGATTATCGATATAATTTCCCTGGGGAATATACTATTACCTTTATCGTTGTTCGAGATGATGGCACCAAAGAACAGTCCACAAGAAAGATAGTATTAAAAGATGTGCCAAAGAGGATTGTTGTAAATACGAGTGTTTCCTCGGGAATTGCCGGAAAACCTATAGACTTTGATACAGAAGGTACCATATGACAAATCGAGGCATATTCGTGGGATTTCGGAGATGGAACTACATCAAGTGAAGCAAATGTGAGTCATACATACAAGGACAAGGGAAAATATACAGTAAAAATTACCGTCACATATACTGATAGGACGGTAAAATCAACCGATAGGGAAATAGTTGTGAATGAATAAAAAAAAATACGCTGGCTTGCCAGCGTATTTTTTAGAACTTCTTCTTCCAGTTTGTGAGGGTTGTTTCGAGATCGATAATATAGGGTCATGAAGTTTTTCAGGAATCTACCCAGGTGACGATGCTATGAATAGTCATATGGTCATTATCTACAGGATTATTAATGACTTGGATCTCTCTTGAGAACATGCTTCTACAATTCGTGGTTATAGATGGAGTACATTTTGTCATCGTTAGACTGCCAGAAGTGGTTGTGAGTCCATTTGAATCGAGAAAAACAGGAAATTGATCAATGTAG
>CAZRBF010000039.1:9099-10903 GCA_964598195.1 uncultured Candidatus Peribacteria bacterium
TCACGGGCTATATTTATAGCCTTGATGCGGTTTTCTGATGTGGTTGAGAGTTTTTGACCACTATTGATGATGCCATATGCGCCTACGATACCAATAGTGACGATGATAATAACGACTATGATTTCGATGACAGAATTTCCTCTTTTGTTCTTGTAGAGGTCCATGAGAGTAATTTTTAAAGATTAAAATTCATGCCTACTAACCTTCTTGAGTACTTCATGTAGAAGTAGTGGATCCAGTGCTTGTAGGAATAACTGTAGGTACTATCTCCTCTTCTTTCTTTTCTTTTACGATCGTAAAAAGATTGGTTGAGAGAAGTTCATCATTTTCCCCATAATATTTGATAGTATAGAGATTGATACCATCGTTCATAGTACCATAGTCCTTATTTGCAAAGTAATACCATGAAGTACCAAGTTGTGGAAACTTCGAAAGACGGAAATCATTGATGGTAATATATTTCACCGTCCCCTTATTTACGCGTCCTTCTATGCGTACGATATTATCAGTTGTTTTATAGGGATTTTCTGTAGGTGATATAATCCTAAAATCTTTATCTGAGATAGGATAGGTGGTAACAGATGGTTTCTTGCTTGTATCCTCTTTTCCTGTTTTTTTTGAAGAGTAAACAGTGAGAATCCCCTTTGCGATGATGCCACCTTCGTTATCATATGCCTTGTAA
Source organism: uncultured Candidatus Peribacteria bacterium (assembly GCA_964598195.1). GTDB lineage: Bacteria > Patescibacteriota > Gracilibacteria > BD1-5 > UBA2023 > UBA1545. Next base: position 9,782 of record CAZRBF010000039.1, read on the forward strand.
ACGATATTATTACTGGCACTTGCGAGAGGAAAGCTCTTGTAGATAAAACTCATTTGTTCTTTGTCGAGAAGTGCTTCTTTATCATTTATGGTTACTTTTGCTATGTCTTTATTTGTAAGTTTCCCTTCTATATTTACTTCATTGGTATCGACGGTTGATTCATCCTCAGGAGAGGTAATGGTAAGTCATATTTTTACACTCTTTACTGTCGTAAGAACTCCTCCTGTTCCTGTACTTTCACTCCCTGTTGATGAGATCGAACTAAGAAGAGAATCTCCATTGTGTTTTACAAACAGATCGTTTGTCTTAATAAAATCGGTAAGAGGGGTGATTTTGCTGGAAAACTGCAGTGTATTATTTGTAAGATCACCCTTCATGATGGTGAGCTCTTGTCCGACTCATGGATTTGCAGGAGAGGATTTTTTTGAATAGTCTTCTACGGTGGCACTTCCCTTGAGTACATAAATATTGCTCGCAATAGCATTTTGACTGAGTATGATGACTGAATGAGCTTGAGGTGTTACAGAAAAATTCTTGAGTTTAATATTCACATTCCCCGTGTCTGAATCTACGAGCATGTCAGCATTATCGAGCAAAACAGTCTGTTTTCCATCAATGAGTCATTCGTATCTCACCTCACCTCATTTATTTATATATACGTGTGTAGCCATATTTTCAAAAGCACCCTCAGCCTCTCCGGCTGAAACAGTGAGCTTACTGTCGGTTGCATACATTTTTGTCGCTCCATCAATACGTTTTTTAGAGTCACCAGACATGTAAATATATATCTCTGACTGATCTTGTTTTGGAGTGATCGTCATAAATGACCCTGTTTTATTCTCTGTAGGACTTCATGAAAATACGTACTTTACTACCAGTACCAGTACGATAAGGGCTATAATAAAAGGAAGAATGAAAGAAAAAGTATTTCCCCCCATAGCGGAAGATTCTCATCTATTTCTGAGTCGAGTCATAAGAAAAGTATTTATGGAAATAATTCCGTTTGAATATACACAAAACAGGACAGGAATCAAGGGGAAATGACAGTTTTTTTCTGCCAGCGCTCTACAGTGCCTTGTTCTCGATTTCTGTACGAATGTTCTCTATAAAAGTGGTGAGTTT
>CAZRBF010000040.1:0-10470 GCA_964598195.1 uncultured Candidatus Peribacteria bacterium
CACATATATTTTTCCCGACAACACCTACTTTTCGAGTAGAATAATCTATAGTACCGCTTGCTGCGAAGGCTTGTGGTACTAAACTCGGTACTTGAGTGAGTTTAGTCACATCATAGTCCTCAAAATAGGCCATAAGTTGCGCTTGTTGTTTTCTCGCATCTATGGTATAGGTATAATAGAGAGAGTCTTTAGGGTCAGTTGCATTTCATCAGAACTTGATACTATTCTGTATGCTCTGACTCATGTATCACTGATAGGCCATGGTTGTTCCACTGAGATGTATCGTAGTATACTTCTCTGGCATTGGCAGAACCCCATTTTCACCGAGAAAAATATTGAGTTGTCCATATATAGCATTCATATCAGTAAGTCTCACATTATCCCGAGAACTTTCCACGTAACCAGACACAGATACAAAGCCGATCGTTCAGAGAATGCCCACAATGGTTATAGCAACAATGAGTTCTACGATGGTAAATCAGAGTGAATTTGTAGATATCTTCATGGGAATGTAGCTAAGTAAGATAATAAAATCAGCTCCTAGAATCTACTTGCACAGCGAACTTTATTTGGAGATGTCTTGTTTCCATAATACGGCCACGTTCATAAATCATGTCACTGAACGCCATCCGAAAAATTCTGTTCCCATACATCTTGCCAACCAACATCCGTGCTCGTCCAATAATGATCCGAGGAAAACCCCCCTCTCGATTGGGTCTTGAGATTCGTATAAAAGGCATTCAGTTCATCCTTTGCTGGCAGATACCATACACCGGGAATGGTGGACTTCCCATAACACAAGGGCGCTGCTCGTCCCTCAGAAGGGTATTCTGCTGGCGGAAGCGTAAGTCGATCGACAATTTCATTAGTATTCAGTAATCCATCAGTCAAGCTTACAGCAAAACCAAAAGCGCTAATAAACGCCCAATTTCACCACATTCATTGATATTGATCATCATCAGTCGCCAATCCTGCAACGAGAATTGTGGATCAAGTGGTGGTACCGGCTATGATGGCTCAGGATCCTCCGGTATAGTCCGAAATAGTACAGCCGAGATAGTCGGAAATGTTATTATAGATATCGGATTTGTGAGCAATTGCCTGGGCATTTGTGATTGTAGCATCGTGACAGGTTGGTGGAAAGAAGTAACATGCCTGTGTGAGTACGGGATTGCTTACGGTACAACCATTTGGCCATGTTGAAGTGATCGTTCGAGTTTGTGTACTGTTTGGTTGACATGCTCCATAGTCACTGTATGTGGTATTGGTACACGCAAATATAGTAGAGCTATTGGACACAAAAGCGGTTTGGAGAGCTGCTCATGTTCCCGTAATGTTCGTAGTATTATCACAATACATGGTATATATTCCATTGGTATTGGCGATATCAAGAACACCAGTATTGGTCGTCTGCACGGGAGAAAAGATTCTTGGATTGACAAATACACATATATTTTTCCCGACAACACCTACTTTTCGAGTAGAATAATCTATAGTACCACTTGCTGCTAAGGCTTGTGGGACTAAACTTGGCATCTGAGCGAGTTTTGTAACATCGTAGTCTTCAAAATAGCTCATGAGTTGCGCCTGTTGTTTTCGTATGTCTACGCTGTACGTATAATACACAGAATCCTTTGGATCCTTTGAATCTCCAGCGAATTTAATACTATTCTGTATACTCTGACTCATATATCACTGATAGGCCATGGTTGTTCCACTGAGATGTATCGTAGTATGCTTCTCTGGCATTGGCAGAACCCCATTTTCACCGAGAAAAATATTGAGTTGTCCATACATAGCATTCATATCAGTAAGCCTCACACTATCTCGAGAACTTTCAACGTAACCAGAAACAGATACAAAGCCTATTGTTCAGAGAATGCCGACAATGGTTATGGCAACAATGAGTTCTACGATGGTAAATCAGAGTGAATTTTTATGCAAACGTTTATTGGAATTATTTTTTGTATTCATAGATGCTAGTAAAGAAATAAACACCTTATTCTCTGAGAGAGAACATTATTATAATGTATATAAATAAAATCACCTATATGGTACTATATATAAAAATAAATGCAAATGATTTTGTTGTGTCTTGCTTTTCTTGCTTTTTTTCATATCATTTTACATGTCTTTTACATGATACATATAATATCTCTCGCATATTCTATAACCACCTGAGTTATGAAAATCTTGATCGTTGAAGATAACCGCATACTAGCAAAAAATATTTGAGAATATCTCACGCTGAAATCATTTAAAACAGAGGTGGTCTTTGATGGAATTATGGCGAAGGAACGGGCTATGCACGAACATTTTGATGTGATTATACTCGATATAAATCTGCCTGGGAAAGATGGTCTCACACTCTGCAAGGAACTCAGAGAAGCGAGTAATAACACTCCAGTCCTGTTCCTTACATCACGAAATACCTCCAAGGATGTTGTTTTAGGACTGAATATATGAGCAGATGATTACCTGGGAAAGCCCTTTGATTTCGAAGAACTTATTGCGAGAATTCTCTCGCTTGGAAGACGTGGCATATCCAATAAAACCACCACTATACAAGTGGGTGACATAGAAATAGATACGACCAAGCGTCTCGTTACAAAAAAAGGCCACTCAGTAGAACTCTCGACAAAAGAATTTGATCTCCTTCACTACTTGGTACAAAATCGTGGTACCCCCATCGATCGTCAGGTACTACTCGAGAATGTTTGGGGGGAGTTCGATGCCTATATGTTCTCGAGAACTATTGATGTACATATTAGCACTCTCAGAAAGAAGCTCTGAGATGGTATCATAGAAACAAGGAAATGATTTGGTTATGTTGTAAATTAATAACAAATGAGTCATATGTCTCCGTCCCATTCTCTCAGTATACAAAAACGTCGATTATCGATCCTTTTTTCGCTCTCGATTTTCGTGACCATCGTGGTTCTTGATATCGGATTTTTGTCCTTTAAATACTTTGATTATGAAAAACAGGAGCTTTCCAGGCTCGCATTTCAATCTCAGGCAATCATAAAAGCCATCAGTGAGAATATTAAATGAGAACAGGACATACTCGAATGAAAATGACTCACTCTTCCTGGTGGTGGTATGTGAAGAGGAGGTATGATGAACCAATGATGATGACGACCATGAATGCGAGGGCGTATGCAGATGGAGAACTTTTTCCTCTATAGTACACAGGATGGAAAGATTCTCTTTTCTCCACAAAAAGATAGTGACCTCTACAGTTCCCTCCTTCAAGAATTGCAATCTCTAGAAGGAACAACTTTTGAACTCAATGAAAATAGGTATTTTTTTATAGATACACCTATTACCAAGAATATCGGTGCGGTATTCTTCACGGAATCTCGCATGACGAGAGAAAGTGTACTCTTGGATATTCTCATATATCTCTGTGGTGCTATTCTGCTATCACTCTGAATCTATTTCATCAGCTCTCGATTCGTCGACCGCACCCTCTCCCCTGTCGAGAAAAGTATGAATGAAATGGAGCAATTTGTACACAATGCGGGACACGAGCTCAAGACACCAATTGCGGTTATAAAAAGCTCTCTGGAGCTTACGCGATTGAAAAAAAACTATGACGAAGGTATTGATGAGAGTATACACGAGCTCGATCGAATGAATGGACTGATCCAGGCACTCATTCGTCTCTCGACACTAGAAAATGTGGATAGTTCAGAAAATGTAGATATAAAAGAGGTGTGTGAAAAACTCCAGAAACACTCCCAGGAAAAACTCGATCTCAGGCATATTTCATTGAACATTATTTGCAAAAAACCACTTCAAGTGCAGGCAAATAGAGAATATACTGAGATACTCCTTGGTAATCTTCTCAGTAACGCTATTAAATATAATCATGATTGAGGAAGTATAGCCATTACCATCGACGAAAAAAGCATAGCGATTGAAGATACAGGAATCGGTATCGCCGCAGAAAATATCCCGAAAATATTTGATCGATTCTACCAGGAGTGAGAAGCTCGAGATGAGAACTCATTTGGTATTGGCTTGTCTCTGGTAGAACGTATCGCATCACTCTATAAATGGACCATTGCAGTGGAGAGCACAAAGGATGTCGGAACGAAGATTACAATAAAATTCTAGCTTTTTACACAGAGCTTACAAGAGACTCATATACTTACTCGTGTAATCTCTCAAAAAAGAGGTTACGGGCCCAAGATATACCACTTGAAACGAATGAACATCTCATCGAATACCGGAGAATGAACTCAATTAATGAGTCTCCACGATAGAACTTATTCGTTTCAAACATATTTTTACTTTTTTACATTACCATATATGAAAACAAAAATACTTACTGGGGTTGTCCTTGTTACTCTCGCCACAGCCGGAACTCTTACATATGCTGCAAGTTCTTCAACATGATCGCCAAACGTACTTAAAAATGTATTCCGAGGAATGCACCAAACAGGAAGCGGATCATTTATGGGAGGACGTGGTGGCATGATGAGATGAATGAATACCGAAGACAAAGCACTTCGTGATTCGAGAGAAGCTGTGATGGATAAGCTCATAAATGGAGAAACTCTTTCTGATACAGAAAAGGCGACTCTTGCCACGATCAAGACAGAACGAACTGCCAAAAAAGCAGAACGTGTAGCACGAGAGGCTCAAATGGCCGAAATCAAGCCAATTATGGATAAAGTACATGCTGGTACGGCACTTACGGCTGATGAACAAACCAAGCTCGATGCTTTTAAGGCAACCATGAAACAAGATGGAAAACAAGGAAAATGAAAGAAATGAGGAATGATGAGAGGAATGATGAGATAATATGGATTAAAGCAACCCCTCTACAGATACCACTGTAGAGGGGTTTTTTGAGAAAAAAAGTGCACAGAATTTGCTTTTATAAAAAAATATACTAACATGCCCAGGCTTTATTTTATTTTTTATAATTTTTATAATATATGATTACACGAAAAATACTCTCCTGAGTACTTACTGGAGCACTTATCGGGGCCCCTATAATTCCATGAATCACAAGTGCCAGTAGTAACGCATGAGGAGCGGAAATGAATTCAAATTCCTATAACAATAGGAACGATTCTTATTCCTCTACCAAAAAGATTAAATCTTTTCTCTCTTGGGAGAAGAGAATTCTGGCCTATATGACCAAAGATTATAATTCGGTAGTAATGAGACTCAAGAATGTGAATGCGAAAAAAGCATATGCGAGTGAATTTTCGGACATCATCTCTGATATTGAAAAAGTTTTTTCGGGTGCGGAATACGGTTCTGATTACATGCTCTCAACTTATGTAGCAAGTCTAAAAAAAGAGATTGGCGCCTATAAAAGTCTTCGAAAAGAACTCATCGCCCTGAGTGGAAGTACTTCCAATCCATTTTCTCTCGGAACAGAGGAAACAACCTCTATTGAAAATGACATTATTGACCTCCAAAAAACAGTGACAGTAGCTCTGAAACAAGCCATTGATAACTATGATACGAGTGATTTTAAAGAAACAGGAAAGATGAATATCAATGCCGAAAGTAGCTTTGGAAAAGTAGATATTTCCATCGAAAAATACACGAAACTTTTGTCTCTTCTTACGAAGTCGCAAGAGGCCGATATCGTAGCGACCGCAAAATTTACCATCAATATGCCTGGATCTTCGAGATACAATACAAAATCGCAACGTTACGATAAGACACCATGAGAGACTATTTCTGGTGACCTCAGTATCGATGGATCGGTAAAGATTATTGAAAATGATGTATATCTTTCTTTACGAGACTATACTCTGAATACCAATCTCAAAGGGTCACAAAAAACTGACCTTGAAAAGAGTATGAAAGAATTTGCTCAGTACAAAGGAAAAACAGTAAAAATACCTCTCTCGTCGACAGGGGCAAGTACAAAATCATTCAATCAAGCCGAGATACTGGCTCAGCTCAAAAAAACACTCTCTATTCTCGAGGAAAAAAGTCTCCTTACTCCCTATAAAAAAATAGGTGACATATATACACTCACCCTCAAGGACGAAACTATACAATCTATCGGTTCTATCTACTCTCAAGATATCAAGACAGCCGAGATAACAAAAGCCAAACAAGAGATGAGAAAAAATCCGATCTTTTATAGCAGTACAGATGGAAAAAAGACCATCTTTATGCAAGTGAATGAATCTGATGCAAGTGGACTCATAAGTCTGACCAAGAAAGATACTGGATATAGTCTCCTGGTCGATGTACACAGTCTAAGAAATTCTTCTGACAGTGTTTATATTTTGATAGAAAAAGACTTTATTGATGCGAAAATCGTTACGAAAGAGATAAATATAAACCTCAGTTACAAAAATAAATCTCTCCTATTTACCGAAGATGGTTATATGCAAAATCTGAGAATTGAATGACCTATCTGAGCAGAAGATGCAAATCTTGACTTTACATATAATGGAAAAAAGATAGGAAATACAACATGGAAAAAAGTAAATGATACCTATACTTATGATGTTCTCTTCGAACTGACTATTGCACAAGTACTTTCAAAATTCCACTTGAATGGAGAATCTACTCTCACAAAAGGCACCTTTCCGATTGTAGCACCAAAAGATTTTGTAGAGATAGAGAAAAAATCTCCTTCTCTGAATCAAGAAGCATTACCGAGTGATTTTTCTGATTTATAAAAATATTTCTAAAAACCCGCGACAGAATTCTGTCGCGGGTTTTTATTTGACTCTCTCGGGAAAAAACATATCTTCTTTACATACACTTTACATATATTTCATAGTATCTCTAATAAAGAATAATAATACTTCCCTAACTTTTACGTACATGAAACTTCCTGCTATTGCAAAAAAAGTAATTACCGTTGCCATAATTACATGACTCACGTACGGTGGATATGTATATTTTTTCAAAAAGAGTACCACAAATACTACCTTTACCACTGTTCCTACAACTGTTAAGAGAGGGAATATAGAGAACTCTGTCCAGGTCATAGGAGTATCTGCTCTCGTGTATGAACAAAAAATGCAATTTAGTCAGGTGGGAAAAGTGGCAAAGATATTTTTCAAGGAGGGGGAGAGTGTAAAGAAGTGACAAATTATGGCAGAGCTCGATACGACTGATGTACTCAATGACATAAAACAACAAGAAGTAGGACTGAATAATACACAGATAAAACTCGATCAACTCGTAAAATGAGCAACAGCCAAGGATATATTGAATGCGCAAAATTCTGTCACCAGTGCCATGAGCAAGATTACGACGCTCGGAAATCAAAAAACAAACATCTTCAGAGATAAGGCAAACAAGCAAACGGATTATGCAAATCAGATTTTGTCCAAGCAAAATGATATCAAAAGTAAACAGGCACAGCTCGTGAATGCCAAAAATGAGCTTATTACCCTCGAAAAAACCCAAAATAAAGGACTATCTGATGCTGGAACCGATATTGCCAAAACCCTCAATACTGCCGTTATTGATGCACGTAAACAGATTATCGATGCGGATGCAAGCCTGTACAATGCTGATGAGATTCTCGGAATCAGTGACGCCAATCGTTTAAAAAACGATAGTTATGAAGTATATCTTTCTGCGAAAAATAATACACTTCGAACGAGAGCCGAAAACGACTGGGCAAAGGCAACCACTCTGCTCTCAGAAGCAAAATCGCTCATGAACACACTCCCATCTGAATCTCCAGATAGCGCAAGTGTAAAAAATCTTTTGGACGCTCTTTCAAAGATGGAAGATGCTTGTATTACGCTCTGAAAAGATGGAACCGATGCTATGAATGTAAGCATCACCTCTTCGAGTTTCGCACAAACTACTATCGATAGCTATGCGAATATTTTCAGCACTATCACGTCCTCATCCCAATCCAGTCTCAGTGCCATAAACAATACTCTCGCAAATATTAATAAACTCAGTGATCCACTCCTCCAGAAAGCAAGTAGCAATGATATACTTACTACCAAGAAACAGTCTATCACTGACCAAGAATCCGCTATCGCGCAATCCCAAAGGGATCTCGCGAAGATTCAGAATGACATGGCATATTCATCCGATACGTACGATGCCCAAATCACATCCAATGATCTCGATATCGCCAATGCTGAAGCTGCACTCAAATATGCACAAGAGAGCCTCCGCCTCCTGCAAGCAGGCGCAACAAAAGAAGAAATAGCCCTCGCAAAAAATTCCATTGCCTCACAAAAAATATCCATGGAAAAAGTGCGAGAAAATATCAAAAAATACCAACTCGAGGCTCCGTTTGATGGGGTACTTCGGAAAGTTGATTTCAAACTGGGAGACAATATCGTGACCAGTTCAAGTGCCACTCCGCTTTATCTCTATATAGAGAATCCAAATCTTGTAGAAATGAGAGCGACAGTCGATCAGCTCGATGTTGTAAAACTGAAACTCGGGCAGGATGCAAAAATCGTATTTGATTCCTTTCCCACTCTGACATTTACGGGGAAAGTAAGTGATATCAACTCGACCCCTGCTCAAACCTCAGGGGTAACCTCGTATACCATCAAAATCAGCATGGACAAATGAGATCACCCGATTTTTAGTGGAATGAGTGCTAAGATAAACATTATTATCGAGAGCAAAAACGACACTCTCGTAGTGGGAACTTCTTTTATAACAAAGTGACGTTGACAACCCTCTGTCCTCAAACGCGTCGGTACCGTCGATACCAAAACAGATGTCACACTCGGAATTAGTAACCCGAGCACTACCGAAATTCTTGAAGGAGTAAACGAATGAGATACCCTTGTCCGAAGAATCTCGACCAGCACCGGAACAACTGCAGGATCTCTTATCCAAATGCCTGGATGAGGACGATGAGGTTCTAGTGGTTGATGAGGAGGTACGAGTGGCGGAGGTGGTGGAAATTTCAACAGAGGAAATTAATACACCTCACCCCCTAACTCTACCCCAGGAGTACTGCCCTTCGGGGAGCCTCTCTTTTGAAGGAGAGGGGAACATATAATTCTTAACTTCTCCTTATGTCTCCACTCATTCAAATGAAGCAAATTACCAAGGCGTATCAGCTCTGAAATGAAGAGCTGAAGATATTGAAGTGAATCGATATGGAGATTCGTGAAGGAGAATTTGTCTCCATCATGTGACAGTCTGGAAGCGGGAAATCGACCCTCATGAATATAGTCGGAATGCTCGACAATCCAAGCTCTGGAACATATTTCTTCAACGGACAGGATGTTTCCAATCTCACAGACGATGATCAGGCGCTTATTCGCCGAAAAAACATCGGCTTCATATTCCAGAGCTATAACCTACTCCCAAGAACGAGTGCCTTGGATCAGGTTATTATGCCACTTATCTATCAGGATGTAGGGAGAAAAGAGCGCATACAACGTGCGCTTGAAGTGCTCAATAAAGTGGGCCTGGCGGATAAGATCAATAATATGCCAAATGAAATGTCAGGATGACAACAACAGCGAGTATCGATAGCTCGAGCGCTCGTCACCAATCCAACCATCATCCTGGCAGACGAACCGACCGGAGCGCTCGATAGCAAGACCGGAGTCGAGATTATGGAGCTATTGACCGAGCTCAATAAAGAAGGAAAAACTGTCATCGTCATAACCCATGAACACGAGGTTGATGCCTATGCCAATCGGCATATTCTCATAAAAGACGGAAATATTGTACATTAACATACCTCACCCCTAACCCCTCTCCTAGAAGGAGAGGGGGAACATAAAAAATTAACGCTTTTATTATGATTATCTCCGAACATATCAGTGGGGCTCTTGGCTCCATCATATCCAATAAACTCCGGTCGGCTCTCAGTATGTTGGGTATTATCATCGGTGTCTCTGCGATAATCATCCTCATGGCACTTGGACAGGGAACGACTGCATCTGTGGTGGATAGATTTAATAGTATGTGAGCAAATCTCATCACCCTTTCTGCCGGACAATCAAACGCCTCGAGAGTGGGATGAGTCAGTAGTTCCAGTTCTGCCAAACTCATAGATGATACTTTTCTGGATTTCGTAAAAAATATCCCGGGTGCAAAGGATGTATCCCCAAGTGTTACGGCCAATAAACAGCTCATATATGGAACATATAATACCAACGCCGGAATTACCTGAGTGCGCACCGTCTACCAGACACTCAAAAGCCTCACAGTCGCGGATGGGGCTTTCTTCTCGGAAGAAGACGTTCTCGGGAGCAACAAAGTCATCGTCATCGGATACCAGATTGCCATTGATGCGTTTGGTACAGAGAGTCCCGTAGGTAAGGAGGTAAAGCTCGAAAATGGAGTGTATACCGTTATCTGAGTACTCGCCGATAACTCCCAGGCAAATAGACGAATATTTGCCCCGATCACCACGGTGATGTCCAAAATATCAGGTACCCACTACTATAGTTCTGTTGATATAGCCATAGACGATCCAGCAAAAATCGAGTTTATGAAAACTTTTATCGATCGTGAGCTCATGCGATA
>CAZRBF010000041.1:0-10349 GCA_964598195.1 uncultured Candidatus Peribacteria bacterium
TCTCCTTTTTTGAGACCGGTCTCTGTGGCTAATATCATCTTGAGAAAAGTCGGAGTTGCGGTGAGTGTCGTAGCCTTACTATGAGCAATGATGTCAGAAATTGCTTTTGCATCGCTCGGATTCGGAGTGTATGCAACACGCAGTCCCGAGAGAAGTGGCATGATCGTATTGATTGTAAAGCCAAAGCTATGAAATGGCGGAAGAAACCCAATGAGGATATCCTCCATGGTCACAGGAAAATGAGCGAGCGACCCGATAATATCTGCGATAATATTTTTATGAGTGAGAGAAACCGCTTTCGGGAGTGATTCACTTCCCGATGTAAAGAGGAGAACCGCAGGGCTCTTCGGATCTATTTTTGGGATGCGGAAAAACCAAGCACTCACCAGTGCAGTAAGTTTCTCAGGAAGACTTACTCATTTCAAAAGTTCTTCGAGGAAGATATATTTATCAGCCATTTTCTCTGTTCAATCATTTTTTACATTTTCATAGAAACTCTTACTCGTGAGAACATGGTCAATTTTTGCAAAGTTGACACAATGCAGGAGTGCTGTCTCGCCGACTGTCCAGTTGAGCATTACCGGGATTTTCCCCGAAAGATATGTTGCAATGAGAAGGAGTGAACTACTTGCCACACTTGGGAGCATGATCCCGATGTATTTTCCCTCGATTCGTTTCAAGTATCCTGCTATCAAATACGCCTTTATTACAAAATCCTTTCGTGACTGCAATCAAAGAATATTATCGTACACAAAAGAATCATTTTTTTGTTGCTTAAAAACTTCACGAAAGAGAGAAGGAATAGTGCTCTCGTCTCCAAGTTTCGCACTATTTTCACTAATAATATCGTAAATTATCTTATCTCCCCTCTCTCCTCTGGGAGAGGGGTCGGGGGTGAGGGCTGTTTGAGTAGAATGAGGTGGATTGAGGGTAAAAGATTTGGAAACCACCCAATTACACTCTTTCAATTTTTCCACATTTCCAGACTTCCCCATGGCCATTTCTACGATATCTGCGACCGTTTTCAGGTCTGCCATAGGTGGATTACTGGAAAGAGGACATTTGGATTGAATAGAAGCCTTGAGTTCTGCCATGTCGAGGGAATCGAAATAGTAGTCAAGGATAAGATTTCCATTCATAGTTATAGTTTCTTTTGGAATACTTTTGATTCGAGCAACTTCAGACGTGACTATTTCCCAGATTTCATCCGGAATACTTTCTCGAGTGAGAGTATTGGTTGATTGGAGTGATGTAATTGATCCCTCTATATTCTCGGGAACAATCTTGTTTTTGGCGTTATCCCAAAACCAAAAATGCGGGATATACGTTTGTTCTGGTTCTTTTTTGGCATTATAAAATGTCTCAAGCGTGCTGTTGAGAGCATTGCGAGTTATTTCAGTGCTTCCATTATGATCACGCAAGATTTGGCGGAGTGTATCAGTATAGTCCTGTATCTCCATCGTTATTTTCCGTTTTGGGACAAAGAAAATACCGTTTACAAACAATATCCCAAGACTCCGGAGAAAGGCCGTAAAAGCATGGGGGTAGCTTCCATTCCAACCACGAGAAAAAGTACTCCCCCACACTCATTTCGTTCGAACCACGAGAAATTTCGCATCTTCATTTGTTCGTGTAATAATCTCATACACTGATTTCTTCCCGATAATACTCTCGAAATCCTGACTATAGATCTGTCCAGAGGGGTAGAGGAGGATATTTTTCCCAGTATTCAGACCGTCGACTATGCCTGAAAAAGTCCGAGAAACTTCAGCCATATCACCAGTTCATCGCTGCAGATCACCCATAGGAACGGACTCTATACTCTTGAAAAGAGTATTCAAAATGGGCTTCTTGTAATAGGTTTCGGTCACCACCGGAGAAAGATCTATATACTCAGAAAGATGCGAAAACACGATAATCGGATCGATAAGACCCGGATGATTCGGCATAATCATTTTGGAACCGTCTTTTTGCAGATGCTCAATCCCAGTAATCGTTATATCGTAACGACGAGCGAGAATGAAGCGGAAGAATGAGAGAAGAAGAGGCATGATATTATTTGACCTATGAAATAAAAAATCCTATCTGAGAAGAGATTTTTGTCTCCAAAAATACTCAAGTATTATAATCACTAGAGCAAATACCGTGCATACAAAAAGGCATATAATGCCTATATCTAAAATTGGCAAAGGAGTGAGTGGATATGAAATCCCTCGAGCTATGAGTTCTTTGGTTCATCTCGCCACAAGTCATCAGATCAGTGAGTATCCTATGATAGAACCGAGAATGCTCCCTGTAATCAGAAGTAAAAGTGGTTCTGCCAGAGTTAATATGCGTGCTCTGATGCCGGAAAGTCCAAAGATATACACCAGACGAAACACGTCACGTCGCTCACGAAAAAAAGAAAAGAGGAGAAATGTAAAAAATATAGCGAGTATGGAAGTGAAAAAAAGAGCGATTCCAAGAAATGTATTTCGAATAAGGTCGACTTGCCCATCCAATTCCTGTTTCATTTTTGCATCAAATTGGAGATGATACATCGAGTATTTTTTTTCGATATAAGGAATTTGAGCAACATCCTTCATATATGCCACTATTTTATAGGGCGGAGAAAGATTATATCATAACTCCTGCATTTTCTGACGAACAATAGTCTCGGGAAGAGTCAGTCAAAAACCGGGAAAATTTTCATCAATCTTCGTAATTTTCCCATCAATAGGACTCGCGATCCGAGAAAGTGGAGGGAATATCTTCGACGATCAAAATGTAATTTTTACTGGCTGTCAGGTGATGAGTAATTCAGGGATTTTTGGAAACATGGCAGAACTTCCAGCAATCTTCACATTATAAAAATCTATCATCGCCCTCGACATTCCAATAGGAATTCAATCTCCAGAAAGAGCACTATCGGTGACAGAAAATATAGGAATATCTGTTTCAAGGGCAAATTCAAAAAGAGAGAATTTCGCAAGCACTGGGAGCTCTACGAGAGAGAAGGCCTGTACGTGAGTCAAGTCTTCATCTCATTCAAGCTCATTGGCAAGTGTCATTGGGAGCTTGGTGGATATTTTGGAAAACATATCAAAATAACTCGTATCATTGCTCAAACTAAATCGACGATCATCGATAATATTATAATTATAATATGTAAGTGCTCTTGAACTATTTTGATAGAGAAATGAGAGGAGTGTAAGAACAATAATACATATACCTGAGATCGCAAACATCGATAGGCTTCGAAAGATGTTTGAGCGAAGATGTGATAAGAAAAAATGGAACATGGCTTAAGGGGTGGTAAGTTCTATATGCTCTGATGCAATCTGAATAAATCGGCTATCATGGGACACAATAACATACGCAGTACCGTTATCCTGAGTATCTTTTTGAATAATGGATAAGAGCTTGTCGAAAAGATGTCTGTCTAAATTCGCTCATGGTTCATCGAGAATCACTACTTTTGGGCGATGAACAAGGGCCCGCACAAAATTCACCCTTTCTCGTTGTCAAACTGAGAGGGATATAACTGTCCGAGTTGCGAGTCAATCTATCTCCCAATATATAAGCAATTCCTGCAAATAGGAGCGGTCTATTTTGGATCATGAAAAACTCTCGAGAAGCAGTATATTCTCCATAACGGTAAGTGACTCAAAAAATGGACCATCAATCAGTGCGTATCAGAATCCATACTCTCTCGGCAGAAGTATAGGATCATACTCTATGCTTCCAGATTGTGGCTTTACAATACCTCATACGAGCGAGAGAAGAGTGGTTTTACCCACTCAGGATGGCCCAGTTATGAGACAGACATTCCCCCGGGATATGTCAAAAGAAAGATCCAAAAAAATACTCCGCTCGCCATATCTGTGAGCAAGATCTGATATATGAATAAGTGGATTTGTTACTAGAGACATATTTGCGTTCTAATTTATGTATGAAACTTACGGTGCAGGTACTCCTGGAACTTTCGGACGAAGCACGAACCATCCGAGTCCACCTAATATTATAAACAGTGCCACGATACCAGCGATTATTCATGCATTGGGCACCATCATCTGAGATCATCACTCTGCTCCATCAATCTCTCGCCACACTCTAAACCTAAATCCGATCTCATCATCACCGAGGCTCAGACCAAAAGTCGCATTTCGTAGGAGTGACTCGGAGCCACCGAGAGCTGCATCAAGTTGTACAATCATATTGATAGAGAGTATATCTCATACTTTTGGATATGCGAGAAATACCTCAAGTGGAACACCTTGTTCTGTGAGTAGGGCAGTTGGGAATATTGGGTCTTTTTTAATTGTTTCCCACATTTCAAGTATAGAACCTGAGAGACTCGTGAACTTACTTGGATTCATTTTGACCATCAGAGTATCACCTGTACCTGAGAGAGATAAGGAGCCAAGTTCATGATGGAATGATACGGACTTTTTTTTCAGTCGTCTACTACGATCTTCAGTTGCATAATATGAAGATATAAGTGGAGTTATCGTTGATTCAGATTGAATCATGCTACCAAAAAATCTTGGAACCATGGATTGATTTTTCTCGTAGAGTTTTTTGATCTCAATGCTCGAATTCACACCATCGAACAACATAGCGAAGAATGTCCCTTTCTCGAAATTCTCTTGACTCACCAGATTCTTCTTATGGTTATCCCCTGATTTTGCTGTATCTATAATATGACGGATAGTAGACCGATTGAGTCCAATCATGAAAAAATTATCAACAAACGTATAAGCTATTCCTATCTCTCCAACCCATGGAACTGGTATTGCCTCAACATAATATATCTTCTTTCACCCGTAATCTTCGATAAGTGGCTTAGTGAGCATACTGAACATAGAGCTCTCTGCACTCGATCCCCCACGATTCACTTCTCCGATGAATTTTTTCTTCAGCATCTCGATGAGTTCTTTTCACTTCTCTTCACTAGCTACTTGTACAGAGACATAGGCATCTACCTTCTCCACATTCCATCCTTCGAATATATCTGGATCAAGATTCCCGATTGAGAACGCAAATTCTCAGGCAATATAATCAAATATATTTTTCCCATCCAGTATTTCTTTACTGAATTTTTCAAATTCTTCTCAGATCTCTTGATTTGATTTGATCTTCGTCTGAAATTTCTGCACATCAAATCACCATACAAATGAAGCAAGACCCATACGAATTTGAGGATTGGTGATGAATGAGAGTGAATCCTTCGTCGTTCACTCGAATATTTTCTGTATCTCTTGGAGATCCCTATTTGGCATAGTTGGAATCGGTGTCATGAAAAAATCTATCTCCATTCCATCACCATACCTGTTGATAACAATACCCATTGGATCAAGGGAGGCTCTCCATATATCTCGATACTGGAGGACATTGTACTTATAGTCATCGAGTTCGGTTCTAGATATTTTAGAGAGATCATAGCGAACCTCGGGAAGAGTTTTGATAGATTTCAGTGTTCCAATATTCTTATGTGATACAAGTCCATCTAAAATACTATATTCGCTAAGGGCCTCGCCAGTGAGAGTCGAGAATCCAAATCGAGAGAGTTCAGCAAACCCAGTAGGTGATTTTCCGAATGCATCACCATAGGCCCAAGTGAGCTCTTGAAGTGAGGTGAGACGAGCATAGTCTCGATACTTACGATAATGAGTGAGATAGGTTTCGAGAGTGAGCATCTTCTCAAAGAACTCATCTCCAACGAACATGAGAGCATCCTTCACGAGAGCGGATTTCTTCCACCAAACATAGTGAAAATCTGGAGCATTCTTGAGACTCTTCTCTACCGTCAAGTTAGTGAGCTTCTCGAGTGATTCCTTGGAACTCGCGATGAATATATATCCACTCTTGGATCCGACAACTCTTGCCTTTCCTGTTGGAGAGAGTGCCTCTTTATCAAGTGAAGAAATAATTATAACAACATCTGGAGCTGTAGCATCGAGATTGTTTACTACGATCGCCATCTCATGCTTCAGATGCTTCTCTATCTGCTCGAATTTCTCGAGCTCGAAGAATGTCTTCATGAAGTTTCGAATACTCTCAGATACATCAATTCATGAAAGTCTCTGACTTGTATTTCATTTCTGATTCATAAGATCGATCAGATTTTCTGGGTTTTTAACATACAGAACCATACTATCTGCCGGAATATTTGCAAAAATAGCAGGAATTTCTGGTACGGTTGCACCAGACATCATGACCTTGTAGTCTTTCTTTCATTCTGTTTCTCATGATCCTGTTGTATTTTCTCCTATATGACCAATATATCTGATTTCATAATCAGCTTCACCACGAGAATTCTTTGTTGGCTTATATGAGAAATTATCTGTAAATCATTGAGGAAGCTTTGATAAATAAGGTTTAATCTTATCCAGACTATCTGGAAGTGCATTATTATCTATATAATAGTTATCGAGTCACATCTTAACTTGTGTGAGACTCGCAGTTGCAGCCGCACAATCAGACTGAAGGGGATGTACTGTATATTTTTTACATGGAATCTGTCCTTTTTCATCATTCATGGTAACCAGGAATTCTTCATTCGAAGTTTCTTTTTCCTCGAGTTCAATCTTGGCTTCCTCGAGAGTGAAATTTTCTTTTTTATAACGCAGAATATAGCTCATTGTTTCGGCTATTTTTTGAAGTTCTTTCTTATAATATTCCATTTCATTTTTAAGCCAAGATATGAGTGTTTGTTCATTTGTTGTTATGCCTGATTTTGTTGACTCTCTCTCCAAAATAAGCAGGGTGGATCCAATGTTAAAAAGAGTTGGTGATACACGAACATTTTTTACCTCTTCTAAATAAGATATAACCACATTCGACTTAATAGACAAATCCTTAGAAGTAACAGATTGCTCCAAAGTTTTCTCAAGGAGAACATTATCTGTAAATATAGTAACATTGTTCTTATTTGGGAAATTTGCTACCATTTCAGTAAATGTACTCGTATTTCAAGAAATCTTATACTCTATCTCATCCTTCAGACTTCCAATCTTTACACTTCCACGATTCAGATAGATGGTTTCATTGTAGAGTTCATCTTGAGTAGGGAGATAGATATTTGAGATATCATTTGAATAACAGTCGTTACTCATAGATCTATTATTACGGCTCTCATTTTGACATTTCTTTCTCTTCATTTCTTTGATTTTGTTTTCTAGAGACCCCATCATCGTATTCGAATTTGCATTTTCTGTAAAGTTCACTCAGAAACTCGCATCCAGAAGCTCTCCACCGATCGAGTTACCGAATCCGAGAGATTTCCAGTCCGAAAGAGAGGATCCGCGTGGAATATTATCCAAAATATTTTTTACGGTCTTTTTTATAGTAGGATTACTATAATTGTATCATCCATTATTTCAAAAAAGTGTCTCATAGAATGTTTCATTTCCTGTATATGTCTTTACTATGATGAGCTTAATAGCCTTCTCGATGATGCTCGTATACTTATAATTCGTACACAGAGTCCTATTGGCGATGCAGTTTGATCTATAATTATTTCCTTCTGACGGAGAAAAGTTGGTATCGATTAAGCTCTTGAGCTTCATAAAATCAGCTCATCCTGGATAGACTATTGAGGTCTGTGCCTGAGTCGGAGTGCCACTTCATAAAGTTATTCGAGCACTCACCATTGGCAAAGTAAGGGTCGAGATAATTCCAAACAGAACAAAAAAAGAAATAAACTTTCGCATAAGGAAATGGATTATAGATAAATAATATCAAATAAATGTGATAAAGCATTCCTTCTCTATCGCGTGTATCAGCCTCAGTATAGAGTAAATTCAAAATTATCAACTTTTTCCATACTTTATCCCGAAATATACGCTTCCAGCCCACTACTCGCTTCATATCCTGCTTGGATAAATTTTTCATATTTATGAAATTCATAGTAATCCAGATTGGTATACTTTGGATGAATATAGATTATGTCTGAACGAGATGTGCGAGATCGTTCCTCATTTTGTGAGAGCATGATATCGATCGTTTTCTGGAGGATGGCGTAGGAGTTCCCAACGAGACCCACGGGAATCTGGAAAGAGAGAAGATTTCTCGTGTATTCGATCTGCCTCGTAATATCGCGAAGAGCCGAAACAGCGATCACTCGCCCCTCTGGTAGGAGTTCCACTGGGAGGTTATTCACGAGCCCTCCATCGACAAATAGAGCGCCTTCGTGTTCAAGGGGTCTAAAAATACCAGGAAGCCCTATTGAAGCACGCACCGCTTCGGATATCTTTCCTTCGATAAATACTCTTTTCTTTCCTGTATCAAATTCTGTCGCCACAACCTGGAGGGGTATTTTCGTATCCGAAAAGCTGGCTCCACCGAAAATATCATCGAGAAAAGCAGTAACTTTTTTCCCTTTTAGAAGTCATTTCTTGAAATCAATATCGATGAGCTTCGCCATCCTGATTTTCTTGATAATATCCTCCATATCGTGAGAGGTCTTTCCAAGAGCGTACAAAGCACCGATAATAGCGCCCATACTGGTTCCTGCAATATAAGAGGGCTTCATTCAGAGCTCCTCCAACCTTCGGATCACGCCGATATGCGAGAGCCCACGTGCACCACCACCACCGAGAGCCAGGGAGAAATTAATCTTCGATCAGTTCAAATTTTCCATTGATATTTTTGATATTATGAGAGTAAAATACTGTTTTGAAATTCCCTTGCAAAAAATCTTCGGGTTTTAGAGCGCGATGAGCTCGTAGAACACTATCTGTGATTTCATCGAAGAGATTCCCCATAGGTCGGACTGTGTGAAGTCCTGTCTCATATCCTGCATCCAAGAGCGAAGAATTTACGAGTCAACTGCAAAAATATTCCCTCTCCCCGATCCCGAAGTAGAAATCGTACGGAGCACCAAGCTTTGCTATAATCGATTCCAGATAGGACGATTTTTGATTCGAATCTCTAAAGGAAGGGCGAATAATGACGAGCGAATCATAGATTCTGAGAATCTTCCCGAGACTAATATACTTGACTCCATGTGCTCAAGCATGAATACACCTTCCCTTTCAGATATATGCAATCGTATGCGTCACAAGACCTGGAATAAACAATGCGGAAGTCTCCCGATAATTTCAGCAGAGAATAATATCTCATTGGGTAATAATCTTGCGTGCTGTTTGAATATCAGTCCTCGAAAGCAGATTTTTTCTCGGGAAAAGAACGATTTTAGAGCAGTGGTACGTTATATTCGCACCAAGTTTTTTGTACCAAGGGAAGTTTTGGGGGAAGTTTTTGAGCATTGGGTTCGGAGAATTTTTAAAATTTTATACATAACTTTCTATCATTTGGGAGATTTTATATAGTATAAATTCCCTAATTTGGGAGATTTTATATAGTATAAATTCCCTAATTTGGGAGATTTTATATACATAACAGAAAATCAAATTTTGAAAATATCATAAAAATCCCTACCTCCTCACCACTCGTATCTTAGGCAAATAATTTTTGCCATATGTGGCAGTTGTAAAGTAATCCTTAACAACTGATCCTTGGCTTAGCTCTCACTCTTTTATAACATTTGAAATATGTATACTCATATTTGGTATCGACGTATCAAAAAGTTCTGCGATAAATTAATCCAAACGCCCACATTCTTGACATAGAGTGAAGATAAAGAAATTACCTTATTTTCAGACTATCACAAGAATACATAATTAGCATTGACTTGGCGCCTGAGCTTGCCATGAAGGAAAAATTCTTTGAGTCTGGGGAATAACTTACATTATATACGTAATCGTAATTCTTACCCATATCTACTCCATCTTTTATGAGAACCATCTTCCCATCTTTTTTTGCAGTAAAGGCAAAACTTTTTGAGTCTGGAGAGTATATAAAGAAGGATGTTTCATCATATTTCCCAAGCTCCACTCAATCTTTTACAATCATCCACTTTCCATCTTTTTCTGCAGTAAAGGCAAAACTTTTTGAGTCTGGGGAATATTCAAATAAGTCTATATCATTATATTCCTTACCCATTTCCACTCCATCTTTTACAATCATCCACTTTCCATCTTTTCTTATTTTGTATGCAAAACTTTTTGAGTCTGGGGAGTACTTAAATGAATACACTGAATCAAATCATCCAAGCTCCACTCCGTCTTTTACAATCATCCACTTTCCATCTTTTTCTGCAGTAAAGGCAAAACTTTTTGAATCTGGGGAAAAAACGAATGCGAGCAATGAGGGTATTGCATCATATACACCAATCTCTACCCCATCTTTTATAATAGAATATTTTCAATTTTTCTCAGCCGTATATATAAAACTCTTTGAATCTGGAGAGTATTCAAATAAGTCTATATCATTATATTCCTTACCCATTTCCACTCCATCTTTTA
>CAZRBF010000042.1:0-1676 GCA_964598195.1 uncultured Candidatus Peribacteria bacterium
CTAGCACTATTGACTTTATTTATAATTTAACTACAATCCAATCATCAAACAAATACACAAGGAGCTTAAAATGGATATCACAGAAAGAAGGTTTACAGCAAATAGGGGTGTTGCATGCGTGCTAGTAGGCGCTATCGCACTTGCTGTTTGTATGCCGATACTTCTCGCAATTCTCATTTTTCTATCAGACAATAGAAGGATGCAATATGGCGATTTAGTACCCTTTTTATTGGGTTTGGCTGGTGTTATGTATTGGATAGTTTCATGGCGTTTCAAATACATTGAATGTGCGTTTTCCGACACTCCCATGTTGGAATTTGATGAAGAAACTATCTCAATACACGGAATATCCCATCCTTGGTCTAAACTTATCTGGCTCAGATCCAGAATGGGGCATGACCAGACTGTGAGGGGTCACAAAGTATGTAATATGGAGTTTGGATTCTCAGACGGACATTATCCGGAGGTGAATTCCAAAAGCCTTGCAGACGCAGAGGATATGGAATATGCTGTGAAACTCGCATACAATCGGTATTGCGAATTTCACCCAGAAGTAAAACGGGCGGATGTCATTTTCAAAAAATGATCATTCATCGGAATATACTACGGGGGGTCTACTGCCCCCTTTTTTTGTCTTTCATATTGCCCCCGTTTTTTTCAAATAAGATATGGATTTTTTTGCTAAATATGAGCAAGTATGGTATAATGAGCTCGATATTTAGGCATATTTTATACTCTCCAATTAAATGGCACTCTGAGCATCTCTATCTCTCGACCACAATTATTCGCAAATACAGCCTCCTACTGAGGTACGATCTGCGGGGAGTCTTGGTGTGCCAAAATGACCTGAGATTGATCGGGAAAACCCTGTTTTCGTTCTAGGGGAGAAAGTTTCTTGAAATGTAGGTAAAATTATTCATGTTGCTAACAAGGGAGTGGTGACAAAAGCAACTGTGGAGAAAGTTGCCGAATTGAAAGCCGAACAGGAAAGTAAAGAAGCAATATTCGAAAGAAAATACAAACGACTACATGAGATTATCGATAAAGAAGAGCAGGTTTGAAATATCGACAAGTTGCTTAGTACACAGACAAGAGGCAAATTGCTCGAAACACATATCTATTCTATATATGGAGGTTGATTTGATAAGAATGGAAATATTATATTAAAATGAAATGGCGTGATTATAAAATGAACTCCAAAATATAATCAAATGCTTGAAAAGGCTCTGGAAGAATTCCGTGCAATATGACACGCACTTCTAAACGACGCACAAGAAAGATGAAGAGATCCTGACACAATCAGAAAGCTTCCGTAACTAACGGAAGCTTTCTTTAATATGGAGATCCGTCAATCGATCTCTCTCAAATGGTGTAAATCATTTCAATGTTTGTTCGATAGATATTCCTAACTTTCTATTTTTAATAAGTTCAATTTGTACTTGATAATATTCCTTCATAACTTTCTCACTCGCCACTTCCATCTTCTTCAAGGCTTCTCGCTCCATCTCGTTGGATCATTCCTTTTTTCCTTCACGATAATCTCTGATTTCAAACTTTTCAAAACCAGATTTTTGAAGCAGTCCCTCTTTCACTCCTGTTCCGTCGGACACTCCACGTTGTTCCATCCCAGAATATACAGCCTCATCACGGAGTGCGTATTTGAGCCCAACTTTCTC
>CAZRBF010000042.1:1776-5839 GCA_964598195.1 uncultured Candidatus Peribacteria bacterium
CATCTTCTTTTCGCCTTTGTTCTTTCGGGGGTGCGATTTTTACGGACATCTTGAATATATCACGGTTCATTTGTGCAAAAGTGGCAAATTCTGGAGCTTTTGGATCAGCCCTGTGTCCATACTGGTCAAACACGAATATTTTTCCATCTGGACCAGTGGCGAACGAAAATCCTTTTGATTCAAGCCTCTTTTCTTCCTGAGCGAGACTTTTGAAATAACGTTCGAGCTTGTTTTTATCCATAGTAGTTCCTGACATACGTCCCATCGCGACTCAACTTTTCACGGCAGCGACAAACCCAAGATTATAGACATAAAGATCCATGAATGTACTTGGGTCCTTAATTTCAGACAGTTCCTTTGCGATTATGTCGATCGCCTCCTTCGAAGTAAGTCCAGAATCCATAGCTTGTTTGATCGCTTTCTCGACACCTGCGGAAGCAACGATATAGAACGTAAAAAATGCTGCTTCCGATCAGGTTTTGAAAACGGGTGTTCCGATCATATCGACGCCCTTGAAGATGGGGTTTTTCATGAGGGAATTTGCGAGCTCTGGAGTCATTTTGGAGTTTGTGAGTTTTCCCACGGCATCACGGAAAGCATGTTCCGCAATCGCACTCGTTTTGAAGATACCAAAGAGGACTGTATTGGAAGCGAGTTCAAATGATTTTTTACGTAGAACATCACTCTTCGTATCGGATTCCTGTATTCCGATTCCAGCAAATCCTTCGGTAATCCCGTCCTTTTCTCGTGATTTTCCAAGAATTCCATACCCGACTCCGCTCAGAGCATTATTTATCAATGTATACCAAGCTCAGGCTTGGAGGAGACTAACTCATCCAGACACATCCATTATCATTCCAATTGCAATTCCTGAGACAATCGTACTACCCACATCGATAGTTGTTTCCCATGGTTTGTCTTTCACGTACTTCACTGCATTTTTTGCCGAATCAAATGCCTTTTCGGTGAACTCGTCGCGATAGATTGTCTCAAATTTGGACTCGAATGCTGTAATGAGTGACTTCTTGTCTTTCTGTATATTTCAGAGTTTTCCAAAATCAAGAGTGATTTTCTTATCTCCTACGGGAAGGGAAAAACGCTGTCCGTTGAGGACTATCTGTGATGTTGGTTCGGAAATAATAAGATATTTTCCAATATCCTTCGCATACTTTTTCACTTCATCCCTGATAATTGTTTCGTACCTATCTGGGACCGACATGATCGCTTGCTGATACACTATTTCATTCCCACCTGACCGAAGCATTGTGACATGCTGTGTCCGAATAGCCTCAACATCGCGGTTGATCGAATCTTTGAGCGATCCAATTTTTCAAAGGAGATTCGTCGTTTTTTCGTAGATGTCCCCAGTGAGGCGTTCTCCGGAGGATTCTTTTGGACCAGCGTTTTCAGCGATCCCGAGTCCTTTTCGGATATTCGATTTGATACCGGATTCGATAATGACTCGTTCGGTGTTTTCAAGAAGATAGCGACCTTTATCAGTATTCAAGGATTTCAATAATTCCTGAACCTTCGGACCAGCATTCGAGAGTATTTTTGCTTCCTCTTTGCGATAGCCTTCCTCCAAGTAGTTTATAGCACTGTCCCATCACTGGGGATAGTTTCCAGAATTCACAATATGTATCTTCTGTTCCTCAAGCTCTCGTCTCGCTTGAGTTCTTCGGGTATTCATTGCGGAGAGTTCACCCGATGCCACGATTCTCGTTAAACGTTCCGGATTTGTTTTATATGATTGAAGTGCAGTGTATACATCCTGAGAAAGTATCGTCACTGAATTTCCGTTAATAGTTCCAGTTTGCTCATACTGTTTCGGAGTCCATTTTGGTGCTTGGGATTGGACCTCAACGGACTTTGGTTTTTCGACATTGGTAGATACAGCGGAAGGGGTATTCGCTGATTTGTTGATGATACGAGTATTTCCTTCTTGGAGGAGTTTCTCAAATTGCCCATTGTAATAACCCTTGAGTTGGTTGAATTCTTTCTGTGCTTCTGGAGACCCAGATAATACGATGGTTATGAACTTCAATAGTTCTGGTTTGGAAGCTCGATGAACGAAACTCTCAACCTTTGATAGATACTCTTCAACGGAACGCTCATGGCCATTCTTCTGACGTTCTAACGACAAACGCTCACCTTCAGCAAGTTCCTGAGCAGTGAGTTGTTTTGGAAGTGTTTTTTCGTGAGCAGAAGACATAGAGTTCAAGTATTAAAATGCCAAAGTAAGTTCTTCGAGACAATTCTTTCGTTCCTCGAAGAGAACAGATGCTTCCTGTTTCCTGAGTTCAGCAGCAAAACGTATTTTCATTTCTCCGAGGAGTATGAGGACTTTGTCTGGAAACGATCCATCACGGAGCCTTCGTCTCATGAACTCGATTATGAAGGTTTTCTCTCCACGTAAAAAGGCGACGAGACGTGAGAGCTTTTCACGATCCGTCGCAGTCATTGTCCAGGCGTGTATTGCGGCCTTCGCTTCATCTCCGAGGAGTAGAGAATCCGAGAGAAGCGACCAGATTGCACCGATTTCAGTCTGGATACCGTCTCGGTTTGCTTTATCCATGCAGTAATAATAGCATATTTGTGGTGGTTTTGTCAAAGATATTCCCTAATATAAGCCCCTTTAGACTAGTATTCTTTCACGAAGACACTTTGGCTGGCGGAAATTCTCTTCTCGGCCACAATTTAATTCTGACCATCGCACACTAAAAACCCCCATTCTTGCGAATGAGGGTCTTTCTTTTTCAAATGGTGGCGAGGGGCAGAATTGTTTTCTTCAGTGTCGCACCATGTCCTTCGGAACATGGATACTCGCTTGTAGAAAAACGCCTTGCGACGAAATTTGCCATTCAAGGCAAATTTTCCCTGATTCATTTCTTCGAAATTCATCAGTATCGCTACGGTTTCAATTCTACTACCAACCACTCAACAAAAAAATAATCCCACCACTTTCGTGATGGGCTTAATTTTTCATGGTGGCGAGGGGCAGAATTGAACTGCCGACACACGGCTTTTCAGGCCGCTGCTCTACCACTGAGCTACCCCGCCGGGCGACAACCATTATATGAAAAAAGAGGATAAAGCAAAAGATTTTTCAAGAATCTTTTCGGAACGAGCCTGTACTTATTTCGGGCATGAAAAAAACGGAGTCCGAAGACACCGTTTTTTTGGTTGAAATACAAGAATCATCGACACTTGCCGAAATTCTGGTATTTATTCACGCATGTAGCATCGGCAGTGTTCTTGTATCTGTTTATGAACGAGTTTGATGGCATTTGTCATCTCGAGTCGTGTTGAAAAGTGGTGGGTTACATGAGGATCACTCACACTGAAGAGAATATTCCCGAGCTTGTATGCCTCTTCGGGTTCACTTTTATTGAGACTGAGCTCAAAACATGCTTCACACTGCTTAAAGACTTGGGCCCGCAGACAAATGCTTCGAGCTTCTGCCTGCCGATCTTCTTCTTCGTCCATTTCACGTTTTGCGGATCCCATAATAAACCCTTTCATAAGTATAGGTTAAGCGCTGGCAATATAGCGATAAATCTCTTTTAGTCAACTGTTACCACCCTTTCTTTTTTGCCCATTATTGAGTTCAGTATAGAATTTTTGATTTTTGCACTTCGATTTAGATTATACGAGGCTTAAATACCCTCGAATTTTATTCCCTAGTCCGCGACTCGAAATCCAGCACGGTGGTATTCTATCATTGGAAGTTCAATCACCCTCCTTTCAATTGAAAACCAAAAAACACCCAGAAATGGGTGTTTTTTGTGAAGATTGAAATGAGTTTATCAACAAGCCAAAGTTATTATTCGTTAATTCTTTGACAAGAAGATCCCCAATCTTCATAACCATTATTACATACTTTTACTTCACACATTCCCCAAAATGTATCCCAAGTTTGTTCTCATTGTCCATTTTTTATAGTACATATTCGTGTGTTATTTATACAAACTCAAGCTTCTTTATGTTTTCCTTTCTCACAAATAGCAGGGGCAGGGGCAGGAGCAGGAGCAGGTTTTGGGGCAGGGGCAGGAGCAGGAGCAGG
>CAZRBF010000042.1:5939-8364 GCA_964598195.1 uncultured Candidatus Peribacteria bacterium
GCAGGAGCAGGAGCAGGAGCACTATCAAAATTCACTCAAATAGACTTTAGAACGGACTCCATATTCACAATCTTTCCTATATTCCCATTAACGTCTATTGCATTATTCATGAATAACGTTTTCATCTCAGTAATGCTCATTTCCGGCTTAAATGCTTTAACTGCTGATACTAAACCAGCAATATGAGGAGCGGCCATCGAAGTCCCATTATAATATTCATAATTACCTCCAGGAGTGGAAGAGTATATATTTACTCCTGGAGCAGCAATCTCTACTTTGCTTCAGAAATTTGAAAAACTAGCCTTTTCATCATTTTCATCTATTGCGCCAACAGTAATGGCATTTTTACATCCCCCAGGGATTTTTCCAGATATATCTTCATTTTCATTTCCTGCAGCAACTACCGATATGGTTCACTTTGTCAGAGCATAATCTATAGCTTCGCACAATGGATCATTACTAGGATTTCCATCACCACCAAGACTCATATTTATTACAGGAATCTTATTGTCTGCAGCATATTTTATAGCATTATATATGTCGTAAGAACTTCCTACTCATTTGCTATTAAGAACTCTCAATGCCACGAGTGATGTATTGGCATTTACTCCATAAACTCATTTCCCATTTATCGCAGCGCCAATAGTTCCGGCAACGTGAGTTCCATGACCATGGTCATCAGCATAGCTATTGCTATTAGAAAAATCCTTTGATAAATTGAGATCTATGACACTTTTAAGATCACTATGATTTGCGTCAATTCCAGTATCAAGAATGGCTACTTTTATTTTCGGGGCATTTTTAAGAACTGTCTGATATTTATCAGCTCCGAGTCGTTTCATTCCCCAGAGTTCATTATTTTCCTCTCATGAGAGGATATCAACAGCATCAGTTGTCAATAGAGAAGGTGGAGAGATTTCCATACCAAGTATACTTTCTGGAAGGTCTCATTTTTCTATTGTATCGAGTACCTCATTTCCAATAAGATTGGTTTTTGGTATGAGAACTTCGATGTAATCGTTGACTTTTCCATCGAGAATATCTCTTATAATAATACCAGTTCCAAATGTAGAAAGAGTTTTTTTGACTTTATCAGAAGTGAGATTTGTTTTTAAGAATACTCGATAATTCCCCTCCTCCTCCATAGAATTTGTTAATGTTTCTACGCTCTCTTTTATTTCTTCTTCATTTACACCAAGAAGATCATCCTGTTTTCCTATGTAATCTTTAAGGTGACGTTTTTTTACTTTAGAATCGAGCGTCTTTAATACTACTTTTTTCTTGGCATAATTCACAAGATTTTTTACTATCACTGGGTCTTTTGTCTGTTTAATCGTTTCATTTACTTCATCCAAATAAATTTGAATCTCTGCTTTTGTTTCAGACATCTGTTTATCAAGTTCTTCATCAACTATAGCTTTTATATTTTTATCAAGATAAGAATAAAGAATTGACTCTATGCTATCAATCTCCTTTAATGGTTTTGTGTGGATAGATGAATAATCAGTATCCAGTGCAAAAATAGATCAATTAATACTTAAAAGGTATATGCAAATAAATCCAAAAATAAATTTTCTTCTTTTTTTATGGCTCATAAAAAGAATGGATAAATTAATAAATAAGCTTAAACCAGTATGATCTGTAGATAAGCTAAACCAAGTGTATCCTAATATTTTTGGAATACAAATTATATTTTTACCACCCCCTCTCTCCCATCCACTTTTTCACCACTCCCACTTCCTGTACTGCTATTTTTGTATCTTTTTTCTGCCCTTGAATGTCTATGAATATCTGAATATCGCCAGGAGTGACTCATTCCAGATAGGTTTTTAAGTCAACAAGATCTTGTCTGCAGGCAGTAGATGGGATGGGGATGGTGTACTCTGTGAGTTTTCCAGTCTCCACCTCTTCGTCTGTTTCTGTTTCTATTTCTACTGGAATACTTTCAGATATTTTTGGAACATCGTTATTTGTTCAAGAATTTTCTTTTATTTCTCAGGTTTCAATTGTAGTGATTTCCGCCATCTCTTCGGTAAAGCCAGACAGATTCACAATTGCTCTTGAATCAAAAAGATTCATGTCGTTCGCTTGTTGTCGGATGGAAGTGATGGTGGAAGCTCGGATAGTTTGCGCGGTTACTGCCATCTCGCCATTTTCTTCATTTCCACGGAAAATACCCTCAACGAGGAGGATTTTATCTTCCTCGAGGAGAGGGGAGAGCGCTTCGTATTCTTTGGAAAATACAAGAACCGTGAACTTAAAGTCAAAGCTATCACACGTGGCGATTGCCATCATTTTGCCTGTTTTTGTCTGAACTTGGCGTACAGATGTGACGAGACCTATGAGGCGCACTCGCTTCATTGCTTCTTTTTTAGTCTTGGCGGGGAGTCCTGTTTTTTTGTCATTTTTATTCTCCTCTCCTTCT
>CAZRBF010000042.1:8464-10218 GCA_964598195.1 uncultured Candidatus Peribacteria bacterium
GACATCTTTTTACGCCATTCTATAATATGCTCCATTCCGATGGTTCGCTTGTCA
This sequence comes from uncultured Candidatus Peribacteria bacterium, assembly GCA_964598195.1. GTDB lineage: Bacteria > Patescibacteriota > Gracilibacteria > BD1-5 > UBA2023 > UBA1545. Next base: position 8,519 of record CAZRBF010000042.1, read on the forward strand.
ATATAGGGCTTGAGTCCGTCAAGTCCGTGTCCAGAGACTCCGTATCCGATGGATTGCTTTTCACCACGAATTTTCTCTTCAAATGTCAGAGGTTTAGCTTTTTCGAGGGAAAATCTCAGGTGTTCGGTTCCATGGTGTCCGAGGTCAAAAAGTCCTATCTGGCTTGTGGCTTGCTTTTTCTCATTTTCTTTTTGTACGGCACTCATTTTCCCGACAGAGGCAATGAGACAGGCACGATCCCCGAGATTATCGAGTGCACCAGAGAGAATGAGTGCTTCAAGTGCCTTTTTGTTGATAACATCTCCACTATTGCGTTCTATAAACTCATAAATGGTATTGTAGGGGGATTCCTCACGATTGCGACGAATGGAGTCGATTGGTCCATCTCAGAGCCCCTTAATGGCCTTGAGTCCGAAACGAATATGTTTACGGTCGATGAAAGTAAAATGCTTCATGGACTCGTTGGCATCCGGAGGGAGAATATTGATACCTTTGGATTTACACTCCCCGATCTCCATAGTGATACGTTCCATGTCTTCCTCGTCCGATACCATAAGAGCGGTCATAAACTCGGTCGGATAATACGCCTTTAGGTAGGCAGTCTGGTACGAGATCATCGCATAGCAGGCAGCGTGGGATTTGTTGAAACCGTACCCGGCAAATGGCTCGATAATATCCTCGAAGATATATTTTGCGAGTTCCTCTTTATGTCCTTGTGCCTTCGCCGCATCGATGAACTTTCCCTTTTGTTCCATGAGAAGTTCTACTTTTTTCTTTCCGATCGCACGACGGAGGATGTCCGCTTCACCGAGGGAAAATCCTGCAAATGCTTGAACAAGTTGCATGATCTGTTCTTGGTATATGGCGATTCCTTGAGTAGGCTTCAGGATGGCTTCGAGCGATGGATGAGGATAGGAAACTTTTTCACGACCGTGTTTGCGGGCAATATAGGTTGGGATGTAGGCAAGTGGTCCTGGACGATAGAGCGAGAGCATCGCGATAATATCTTCAAATACATTGGGCTTGAGTTCCCGAAGATATTTTCTCATTCCTGACGACTCGAGCTGAAATACTCCCGTTGTATCACCATCGGCGAGGACCTTGAACACCTTCTTGTCATCGAATTTGATATCGAGGATATTGAGATCCTTGTCATAATTATTCTTAATAATCTTCAAGCATCGCTCGATGATGGTAAGATTACGGAGTCCGAGAAAGTCCATCTTCAGAAGCCCAAGGTCCTCAAGTGGTCCTGCAGAGAACTGCGTCACTGTGGTATGCTCGTCCTTTGGGGGGTGTTGCAGAGAACAATAATCTGTCATGGGGCGCGGTGCGATAATAACCGCACAGGCATGAACTCCAAGCTGTCTGATAGACCCCTCGAGCCTCAGAGCATTGTCTATGACCATATGGTAGCGACTATCGGTATCGTAGGCTTTTTTGAACTCTATCGATTCTTCGAGCGCATCTTTAAGCTTGGTTCCTGGTTTTGATGGAATGGCTGCCGCAAGCTTATTCATCTCAGAAAATGGGATTCCGAGGGCTTTTCCTACATCCTTGACTGCCGCACGAGCCGCCATGGTTCCAAAGGTACAAATCTGTGCCACATGATCTGCACCGTATTTTTCACGAACGTATTTGATGACCTGATCACGCCCCGTATCTGAAAAGTCTACGTCGATATCGGGCATAGAAACACG
>CAZRBF010000043.1:0-6383 GCA_964598195.1 uncultured Candidatus Peribacteria bacterium
TCACCTTTTCTATATACTGCCAGCGCCTCTTCCTCGGAAGAGGGAGGGGTGCTTTACTCCTTAACCCACCTTTCTTATGAAAGTACGGTTCACTCTGTCCATCTGGATAGTGAAACTGGAGCTCGTTATCGGGTTTTAGTTAAAAGAAAAAAGAGGCTGATCAGAGCCTCTTTTTTCGACATTATTTCCTTAACCCCGTATCTTCCAACGGTTCAAGATGGAAGAACAGGAGTATTATATGCAAAGTTCTCAAAAATCAAAAAGATTTTGCACTTGTCTCTGAGACCGGTCTCACCCCTCCATCAACCCACTCAAATATCCGGAAACTCTGTATGACTGAACGAATGAGAGACTGGTCTCTTTGGGAACAGAGGAAGAAAAAATATCACCCCACGAAGTGGGGTGATATGAGGATTATGGTTTTGTAATTGCAGTATATAATTTATCAATATCTATTTGATCTTTATTAAAAATTGTTTTAAGAAGAGTTTTTGCATCAACTTCATTCTTTCAGTCAATAATTTTTTTGAGCTCTGTTTTATCATTTCATACAAGTGCTATTTCTTGTCATAGTTTACTACCTTTATCAAGAGTTATAATTTGATCAGTCTTTCCGGCCACTTTGACTGTAATTGTTTGTGGTCCTGACGTGGCATCTATTGCTCAAATTGGAGTTCAGGTTGCAGGGGTTCATGATGTAGGTGTTGTTGTAGTGCCCCCCTTTATGAATGTATCTATAAATGGCTGATTGATCTCAGCAATAGTATTTTTTCAGTGGAATATCCCGGCCGATCATGCTTGCTCTAATTCATGCTCTATTTTAGCTATTGCTGCAGCAAGTTTTGTGGGATCCTTAAGATCAGAAGCTTTAATATCTGTAAGTCATGCTTTTTTTGCAAACGCCTCAGTAAGATCAAGGAAGTCCTGTTGTCATGCTAAAGTAGCCATATTTTTTCCTGCCCTCATGGCTTCACCATAGGATTTTGCTGCCTCTGGCATGTTTATGTTTGCGGCTTTATTATCAGTATTTTTTGCTAGGATACCATTTGTCTCTGTTATTTTACTACGAAGTTCTTTGAACTCAGTCATACCAAAACGATTACTAAACTCATTAGCTTTGGTGTTAGCAGTTTGTGCTATTCATTGTGCTATTTGACTAGTACCTTGTGTCACGGATTTTAAACTTTGTCCTTTTGTTCAAGGTATTGGTATATATGATGGTGCCTTTTGCATGAGTTCTCAGACACTGTTTCCCATGTCGGAGATTGGCTTGACAGCTGCGCCGGTAATCTCGTCGGCGCTGAGGGCAGCCATGACGGCCATCCAGAGGATGACGAGGGCGAGGATATTCATGATGATGGTTCCAATGATTCCTTTTCCTATATCGAGAGCACCAGAAACTCCATCTTTTGTTTTAGCATCAAGAAGCCCGATGGTCTTGAGGCTAATTCCACCATCACCTCCAAATTTAAATTCTGTTTGATCTCCTGTGGTGTTAATCTCTACATTTTCTCACTTAAGTTGTGCATCTGATCACCCATTACTTGAAACTCCTCATGTTGCATTCATAACAAGTCAGAGAAACATAAGTCCGAAGGCAAGTGCAGCAGACACAAAAACTGGAACCAGCGCAAGTGATATAAAGTGAGTAATATCAAATTTTGATATCTTCTTTAGTGCTTCTGATTTACTTCCACTGAGCACATGATTGAGTGCAAAAAATGGTGAAAAAATGGCAAACATCCAGAGCATGAGGGCACGAGTGAAGAGGGCATAGACTATTGCTATGACGAGTATGCCAAATATTATGAAAAACAGTGCTCCGAATACGAGTTTTTTGGCAATTTCCACCACTTTATCGAGGTTTTCCTCAGGAGTTATGTTTTTATATTCTTGAATTCTGAATATACCATAGGCATATACAGAGAGAAGATTATAAGCTCCTCCTCAACCCCCTGTAAGGAACTGTCTTATGGAAAGACAATCATTTCCATCAGCAGAACAGTCTGTAGCATAAAAATTTCAATTTTTTTTATACTCCATATAATTCTCTTTATTGTTCGTTGGATCTATTGGGGCACCATTGTTGCCTACGGTACCATTGCCATTGCTGCTCATATTTTTATTATAAACAATCTCTCTCGGAATGATTGGTTTTTCGAGAAATCATGATTTGGAGCCAGACTTCACAATAGTATCTATAGGAAGTTGTATGACTGATGCGGTCAGTATATTTACAACACTCAGAGTGGCACTTACTACAAACCATGTAAATGGCACGATGAGCATTCATATTACGAGTTTTGGAAGCATCTTTTTCATCTCATATTCCGCCCCACCTGCCCCAAATATGTTCGCAAAGGCGACACTTACGAGCATGAATCCAAATATTACGTAGACTATATTGGAAATAAATATCCAAAGCTGGTGAAGTATTGGACGGAGTCAGAAAATCTCACCGAAAGTCCAGTCAGGTGACAAGAGCCATCCAGCCAACATGATGAGTGGAGTTATAAGGAAGGTAATTACCTCTATGATAAGGTTTAATCCTATAATCAGTGAATTGATAGTCTCATTTACTGGATCTTTTGTTTGGGTTGTTGGCGGAGCTACACCTGTTGCTGGAGCTACTGGAGTTTCTGCCATCACCACATCTACACCTCCTCCTATTTCCACCCCAGAGCTCCCCACACGCAAATCCCCGACTGATACAAAGAGTCCGGCGCAGAAAAGGGAGAGGAGGGTGAGTCGGGAGAGCTTGGAGAGGGTTGTTGAGAGTGACATATGTGTGCTTTGTATTAGTAGTTAAGTCGAGACCGTTCTCTCTATGGGAGATTGGTTTTATGCTCGAGTTTTTGTATTTCTTGTGCTATTACACCATATATTTTGTTTATTTGCAAAAGTTCTTGCTTGACTTTTTAAATTTTTGTGGGAATTTCCAAAAATGGTGAGATTTGATTTTTGGGGGGTTCTTGAATATAATAAGTTCTGTTGTTGAATAATTTGGATTTTAAAAAAATACAACAAAAAAAGGGTGTCCTAAAGCACTGACACTTTTCGGAACCCTTTCGTGGTAGTTCAAGAGTATTATATGGAAATGTGGGGTAAAAAGCAAATTTAAAGAAAATTGATATTTTTTATCGTATTTCCATATCAGTAATAATCCTTTCATTATGAATGAATTTCTTTTCGTAGTACTTCTTTTTCTTGTGGTATGATCTGTGTCTCAAGAATTGTCCGGAACTCTCAAAGGGGTAATATATCAGAAGTTGTATAAGTTTTCATAATCTCTAAAAGTTATTTGTAAACCCTTTTTATTATATCCAAACCATTTGAATCGCAAAAAGTTTTTTCAAGGAAATTCGGAAGGTTTTCTGAGATTTTCATTTTGAAAATATACAATTGGTGGTATACTGAGTGTGAGTGTATTTTAACCTGTTACATTCTATTGCATGAATACTCAAAATAACAAAAAGAAGACTCTTGCTTTTACACTGGTGGAGATGGTGGTGGTTATAACCATCTTGGCGATACTTTCGCTTATTGGGTATACTTCGTATTCTGATAGTATCGTTGGTGTGAGAGACTCTCAGAGGATCAATGATATGGAGAAGCTCTCGATTGACCTGAAGGGTCATAAGCAGAAGGAGGGGTTGTATCCGCTCCCGGTTGCTCCTATGAATATAACAAACTCTGGAACGTATGTGTATCAGGGGACTCTTACCAATGCGGTTATATCGAATGTTCTTGCAAATATACCAAAAGATCCACGAACGAGCGGTGCTTATTGGTATAGTACGGTGGCGAATCGGCAGCAGTTTCAGATAGCACTGACGATAGAAAATGTCGATACTCCGAAAGCGGTGGTGAAGGGGGATTACAAGAGTATTACCAAAACGCTTTTCCCGACTCTTTTTCTCTCACTCACAGGGACGACCGCAACAGCAACAGGAAATACTGATAAGTTTATCCTGAATGGGGGAAGTTATAATCTTCCGTATAATATGAGCTGAGTACCGCTTACTAATAGTGGACTAACACTTGCGACACTTCTGACCGAGTCATGAGTGACACTGGAGATGGGCGGAAGTTATCTGTCTTGCCAGGAGATATACGATGCAGGACGCAGTATGGGATCTGGAACTTATCAGATCGTCAGTAGCACTGGTGCCATGGTCGATACCGGATGTCTTATGAATTATTAATTTATTAATCTTCTCTCTCTTATGGAACTCAATTTTACCGCGATTAAAAAGATGAATATACAAAGCTGAAATCCACTCGTTCTGGTACTTCAGAAACTTCCTCTCTTTGAGGGGGTGGATATTTTGGCGATTGACTCGCTCGTGAATGCGTGTTCTCTGGAAAATTATGACGAGGGAAGTGTGATTATGTCCGAGTGAGATAAATCAAATGGACAGGCATATATTATCATCTCCGGAAGTGTTGATGTGTTTATCGGATGAGAAAAAATTTCTTCCCTTGGTGAAGGGGCGATATTTGGTGAATATGCACTTATTTGTAATGAAAAACGAAGTGCGACCGTTCGTGCCACTTCATGAGTTCAGTGCCTGGCCCTAAAAGAGTCGGATATAATGGCCATATCGGATGAAACCAATAAGCTCAACGATGTTCTGACTGAGAGGATAACCGAAAACAGCGAGGCAAATAGGGGAGTCTTTAAAGAATAATCACAAAAAATCCAGAGAATTTCTCTGGATTTTTTTGATCTGTTGTGTTTTCACCTCACCCCAGCCCTCTCCTAGAAGGAGAGGGAGTTAAAAAAAGATAGCATTTCCCCTTCTCCTTCTAGGAGAAGGGGTGAGGGGATGAGGTGGAAAGGGTGAGGTTTAGTACATTCCTCCTCACATACCACCACCTCCATGGTCATGGGCACTTTCCTCTTTCTTTGGGGCTGGAGCGATGAGTGCCTCGGTTGTTAGGAACATTCAGGCAATAGAGATAGCATTCTCGAGAGCAGCTCGGGCTACTTTCTTTGGGTCGATAATACCCGCTTTTATCATGTCTACAAAGGTATCATTTGCGGCGTCGTACCCGTAATTTATGTCACTATTTTTACGGATGGTATCCACGATGATAGCACCTTCTTTTCAGGCATTTTCGGCGATTTGCTTTACTGGGTAGGAGAGGGCTCGAGCGACGATATGTGCTCCAACCTCCTGGTCTTTATTTTTGAGATCAATATTCTCGAGAACCATTGAAGCCTTGAGAAGGGCGACTCCTCCACCTGCGACGATTCCCTCGTCGACTGCCGCCTTGGTCGCGTTGAGTGCGTCTTCGATACGGAGTTTTTTCTCCTTCATCTCGACTTCGCTCGCGGCTCCGACCTTGATAACGGCGATACCTCCTGCGAGTTTAGCGAGTCGTTCAGCGAGTTTTTCGCGATCGTATTCTGATTTGGTGTTGTCGATCTGCGCACGAATCTCATTAATGCGAGCATCAATCCTGGATTTATCACCTGTTCCTCCGATAATAGTCGTGGTATCTTTCTTGGCGATCACGGTTTTTGCATGTCCGAGGTGCTCCATAGAAGTGTGCTCGAGTTTGTATCCGAGTTCGTCAGTGATGACGGTCGCCCCTGTCAGTATAGCGATATCTTTGAGCATCTCTTTTTTACGATCCCCAAACCCTGGCGCTTTGATGGCAAGGACATTGAACGCTCCTTTGAGTTTATTGAGAATAATTCCCGCAAGTGCATCACCTTCTACATCCTCGGCGATTATTACGAGATCCCGTTTTCCGCTTCCGGCAAGCTGCTCAAATACGGGAATAAGATCCTTGAGAGAAGTGATTTTCTTGTCGGTTACGAGAATATAGGTATCCGTCACTCGACATTCCATCTTCTCGGCATCATTTACCATGTATGGTGACACATATCCATTATCAAACTTCATCCCTTCAGTAAGTTCAACCTCGAGTCCAAAAGTCTGACCTTCCTCGACCGTGATAACTCCGTCGTTTCCGACTTGTGCCATGGCACGAGAGATGATCTCCCCGACTTCGCTGTCTTGCGCGGAAATAGTGGCAATCTGAGTGATTTCTTCACCCGTTGAGACTTTTTTAGAGTTTTTTGCGAGCTCCATTTCTACCAAGTCGCCTGCTTTTTTCATCCCATTTTTGAGCTCGATAGCATTGATCCCGGAGCGGATCTCACGAAGACCTTCTTTGATCATGGCATAAGCGAGAAGGGTCGCGGTGGTGGTTCCATCTCCAGCGACATCATTGGTTCTTGAAGCAACCTCTTTGATGAGTTCAGCACCCATGTTCTCAATCGGGTCCTCGAGTTCTATCTCTTTGGCGATGGTTACCCCATCATTGGTGATCTGAGGTGCTCCATAGGACTTTGCAAATATGACATTACG
>CAZRBF010000043.1:6483-9874 GCA_964598195.1 uncultured Candidatus Peribacteria bacterium
TAATCAAATCCGACAATCTTGTACTTGAGTTTATCTATCTCGACTTCATCGCCGGAATATTGTCCGGAAATCACTTGATCTCCAACTTTGAGGTCGATAGTTACGAGATTTCCATCTTTGTCCTTCTTTCCAGGACCTATCGCTACGACCTCATAAATATGGGGTCGTTCTTTGTTGGCATTTTCTGGGAGATAGATACCGCTCTTGGTTACCATCTCAGCTTCTACTCCACGAAGAAGCACTCGATCAGATAATGGCTGTATATGCATAAGACAAATAATTAAAGTGGTAAAATATGTACTAATATTTAAAATTAGCACGTGCATTATATTCGTGCTAAATCTAAAGTCAAATTATTTTGTGTATATTTTCATTTGACTTATATGTGTTTTTTCATATACCTCATATTGGATGTATGAGGTAATAGTTGTGACTATCAAAAAATCATATATCTTAAATGATAGTTGTTTGATTATAAGATTCAAGGAGAATTTTCATGAAAGCAAAAATTAGTGTGTTATTATTGGCCATTCTTACGGCTTCTTTGGCAACTGTTTCTACTGCAGAAACAGTTGCTGAAAAGGCTCAGTTTGAAGAAGCTGTGGCGAAAAGCAATTTACGGATGAAGGAATATCGGGCTCAATATAAACCGGTCACGAGTCGTGAGTTTGTTTATGAGATTACTGATCCTTTGCCCACGCCATTTCTAATCAATATAGATCCTCGAGTAAGAACTTGCTTTCAGCATGTGCTTATCACGGAAGTGCAGAACAACAAGATCATCTTTTCTTACAAGGACTTGTTCCAATTGAAACAAGTCCCTTGTTCACCACTCCCGTTTGAGAAATAATCATTTCTCTTTCTCAAAGCCCTCTTCGGAGGGCTTTTTTCTACTTTGACTTCTTCTCGATCGATTCTCTTGCCTTGTCCTCTATCTCTTGTTCTTTTTCTTTCACATATCGCATAAAAGATTCACGTTTGAAGAAATAGATATATATGATACTGCAGGCTAAAATCCCCATAAGAATATAGGAGAAATACGAAAGAATAGTCTTGTAATAGGTTACAAAAGCAACACCGAGTGTTATAATGGTTCCTGCCCAAAGTACCGATCCTATGATGTTATATATCCAAAATTTTCCCGTTTGCATTCCCATGGATCCGGCAATAAATGGGATAAAAGCACGGGTAAAATTGTGAAACTTCCCAAGAATTATAAACCAGGCACCATTTTTCTCGATCTGTTTGCGGAGTATCTTGAGTTCGGTTCTTCCGAGTCCGAACCAGTCTCCATACTGTTCCAGAAAAGCATGGCCGTACCATTTTCCGAGAAAATAGCCTATAGCGTTTCCGATAAGTGCTCCAATGATCGCAAAACATATCATGTATCCCAGTTGCATTTGTCAGAGTTTTCCGAAAAAACCCCCAACCAGAAGCATAATCTGTTGTCCGGGCACGAGTACACCAATAACAGGAAATGACTCTACAATACTACTGGTAAAAGCGATGAGATAATTCCAGTTTCCGAGACCGTGGATTTGCACTTCCATCCATCCTATGAACTCTTCGATGAGAGAAGGTCTAAAAATAGCAATAGCCGTAAGTACTATAAGAACGCTTCCAAAGAGAAAATTGAGGATCTTCAGAGAGATCTGGGAAATGTGGTGAATGAGTTTGCGGTGCATGAGATAAAAGGGTATTTTTGATAAAATTATTGGTTTATGAGTTGACTTCCGCTTTTTCACCTCATCCCCGACCCTTCTCCTAGGAGGAGAAGGGAGATTTGTTGTCTTTTTGTTCCCTCTCCTTTTAGGAGAGGCTCCCCGAAGAGCAGTGGGGTGAGGTGGAGTTTTTACTTAAAAAGACTTTCTAAATAATGTTCCTTGATTCCGAAAAGCTCTTTGAGTTCTGCAATTTGCGCGAGGATTTTTTCGGTATCTATTTTTTTGTCTGTTTTTACTCCAGTGATCATGAGGTTTTTTCCGGTGTGTTCGCTCGAGATGTATTCAAATACCTTTGTTTCATATCCGTGAGATTCCATAATGAGTGCGCGGATGGCATCGGTAACAATTTCTGCTTGTCGTTCCTCGAGAATGCCATTTTTTAGGAGAGGCTTCAGGTTATCGGGTACGTGCATCTGTTTGCGGATCTGCTTGTGGCAGCATGGAGAGCAGACGATAATCTCTGAAGTGGCAGTTATGCCTTGGTAGATGGCATCATCAGTGGCTGTGTCACAGGCGTGTAATGCGATTAGTATATTTGTATTTTTCGTGCTGGTGTTTTGTATGGTTCCAGAACGAAAACTGAGATGGTGAAAATCTGTTTTTTTGGCAACTTCATCACAGAGCTTGACCAGCTCTGGTCTGAATTCTATACCAATCACCTGTGCTGAAAGCTTTAGTGTATTCACCAGATAATCATACATGGCAAATGTGAGATAGCCTTTACCGCATCACATATCTGCAACTACGAGAGAGTCTGGAAGGTGTACTTGTCTCAAAAGTCCATCAATAATCTCTAAAAATTTATCAATCTGTTTGAATTTATCTTGCATACTCGGAAGAATCTGAAAATTTTCGCCGAGCACACCGAGTTCTCGAAGGGCAGTATTTCCTTCGGTTTGAATAGAGCGTTTTTTTTGCTTGTCATGACTGAGGTCCGGTGCGAGAGTGATTTCTGGAGGTCGTTTCTTGAGTTTTGTTTTTCCTGAATCGTCCTGAGTAAGTTTGATATTTTCGATTGTGGTAAAAAGCTCCAAAGTACTAAAGTGCGTGCGGAGAATTATCTGTAATTCCCTTATGGCTTCACTCGGGTCAAAGTTTTTTACAATGTCTTTGGTCGTGTATCGATAGGTGAATGAGAGTTTTTCTCCTTCTTTGATGATGATTTTTTTGATGGAAATCGATTTGAGATCGCTTTTTTTCTCTTTTTTTTCACTGGTGATTATTTTCACAAACGTACCATCCGAGAGACTTTTGGTGATGTTTTCAAAAAAAACATCTAACGGGGAAGACATAGACTGGAGTGGAATTTTATGAAGTAGATATTTCTCGTCGCGAGTTTATGGATTTTCCATGAAAATTCAATTTTCTTTTCTATATCGCGGAAATGTAGCACTCCCTTTTTGTATTTGTGCATTACAAACCACAAAAGGCATATCATTCTCGAAATACTTATCATGAATAGGCCGCACAGAGAGCTCTAAATGGTGCTTTGTTCGGAAGTATTCCTGAACGAAATGGCGGATATTTTCTTCCGTTGGAGGAAGGGTAAATGGCAGGTATCCAGAGTCAGAAGAAGAATAATAGATCCGATGATTTTCATGCAGGATCACGATAAGCTGTGCATCTTTTGTGGGAAATACGATCTTTTTCTTTTTTTCTTGTATCTC
>CAZRBF010000044.1:0-9722 GCA_964598195.1 uncultured Candidatus Peribacteria bacterium
TAAGCTGTGCATCTTTTGTGGGAAATACGATCTTTTTCTTTTTTTCTTGTATCTCAAGAGTTCATCTCGTTTCAAACCATTTGCAGTCGGGGAGGGGATAGGATAGATTATCTGCCTCACCCCCCAGCCCCCTCTTGACCTTGTCCACCTCATCCCCGACCCTTCTCCTAGAAGGAGAAGGGGGATTTTTCTCGCTTTTTACTCCCTCTCCTTCTAGGAGAGGGTTGGGGTGAGGTGAATGAGCGGAGAGGGTATTATTCACTGAAACTAGCGATCCAAAATCCATAAAGGCGGCATTTATGGCTCGTCCGGAAATCCCTGTAGCTTTAAAATCTTTCTCTATTGCTATTTTCTCTTCCTGTGAGAGCTTCTGGAAGCGACTCCCGTGATAGTATCGGGAAAATATCTTCAGGAGGTTCGTGTCGAAACTGAGAACCGGTTCATCGTATACAAAAGCCTGCATTGCTGCAGCCGTATAGGGCCCAACCCCTGGGATTTTTATGAGTTTTTCTCGCTCATTCGGGAAAGCCCCACCATAATCCTCCACTACCATTTTTGCTGCCTTGAGCATATTTCGAGCCCTCGAATAATAGCCGAGTCATTGATAATATGGGAAGAATTCTTCATACGAAGCATGTGCAAGCGATTCTATTGTGGGAAAATGCTTGAGTATATTCAGATAATACCAGATGACTCGATCCACTTGAGTTTGTTGGAGCAATATTTCTGACAGCCAGATGTGATACCCAAGATCTTTCACGCTCAAGTGAAAATATTGCCGCCAAGGAAGCTCGTCACGACCATGAGTCTTCGACCAGTTGAGGAGGGATTGGAATGGGAAGGGAAGCATATGAGTGGCATGAAAATAAATGAGGTGAATGAAAGAGATTATAGGGATTTTTGAAAAATACAAGAAAGATTTGTTGACATATGGGATTATTTTATTATAAGTTAATGAGTTTTATTTTAAAATAACTATTTTTTTCTATGACGATCGAACAAAGATATAGACAATTACGAAATCTTTCTCTTTCCCGTGACACCATGGCTGATTCTGTAACAGATTTAAATAGGGATGTTAATGCGAAAGATATTTTTGATGAAAAATTAATAAAGAGCATCTTGGCCGAACGGATTCAAGATTACTCTATAGATGATATCAAGAATATCATGATGAAATTATCTGAATTTTGATCAGTAGGAATAGTAAATAATAAGTTTAGTCTCGTAAATCAATTTTATGCTCTTATGATTCATAAGGTGCTTCTTCCTGATTATTTGGAAGATGCAAGTCCTGAACTAAAAAAAGACGAACTCAAGACTATTATTGAACGATACATGAATCGACTAGATAGGCGCATTGATATTATGAAGAAGGAACCATTTCATGTCACTATGGGAGATAGGACAGAAATAGTAGAGGAACTAGAAAACTTTGGAGAAGTAGCTTCGAGAAGTTTCCGTTCTTGGTGACCTTTTGGCTCGAATTTTATTGGATACGATGATGAAGTGGGCGGAAGCGTTATTACTTTACCTGTTATGCTTGCAAAAATAGATGGGGGAGTTATGACTAAGACGATAAATCCAGAAGTTATTAAAAAAATCGTTTTTTCGATTATTCCTAAAAAAAATAAGGGGGCAAAAACAGAATGAAAGAAAAATAAATGATCTTTACTAGAAACGAACAATGAAGGCTTATATGATAATTTTGAAGCGACTTTTGAAACAAAAGTTGATAAAAAGGAAAGTCTAGAATACGGGAAGATTCCAGGTATGACATACCTTGTTATCAAAATCGAGAACCCCATGATAGGTGAGCTTTCTAATGCCGAATGATATACTAATGAAGAAGTACTTACACACCTGGGTACTTTTCTGGATCTCAATAACCTTCTCGTGAATACGATTGCGAAGGCGCTTTGAACGAATAACGAAAAACTCTATATGAGTTTTTCAATTACAACGCCATATCACTTCAAGAGTGCACAAGAGAGCGCTACAATTGATATGACAAAATTTTCCAAACTTATGGTGCAAATGAAGGAGAAGGTATATCTGAAAGATGTTGCAGGACAAAAACGAGCAAAAGAAGAAGTGGCAAGTATTGTCAAAACACTCAAACACCCAGATGTTATGAAATCTTGGTGAGCAAAGCCAACATCGGGAATTATATTCTACGGTCCTCCAGGAACCGGAAAGACACTTCTCGCTATGGTTATAGCGACAGAAGTTCAGGCCGAAGTTTACAATATCAAGATGACTGACATAGCAACAAACGCTTATATCAATACTGGAGCGAATGCTATTAAGGAGTTATTTGAATTTATACGAGTAAAAGCACAACAGAGTTCAGGGAAGCACATTATTATTATACTTGATGAAATGGATGCTCTTTTGAAAAAAAGAGAAGGCATCAACCAGAGCGATGAGGATAAGAAAGTGGTAAACACCTTTCTCGCAGAAATGTCTGGGTTTGATACAAAAGGGAATGTTATGTTTATTGGAACGACCAATAACTATGATTCACTTGACTCGGCAGTTGTTCGATCTGGACGTTTTAGTACGAAGGTCAAGGTGGATTTACCTGACCAGGAAGGGCGTATAGAAGCGTTTAAAATTCATACTGAAAAAGCTAAGAGTAGAGCAGAGAGAAAAGATACTTTTATGGCTGATCTTGATTTTTCTTGCCTAGCCCAAGAGAGTGATGGGCTCAGTCCTGCCGATATTGAAGAATCTATCAATAGTATTGTTCGAAAACGTGCAGTGAGAGAATCTGATGATATTGAAAATATGACATTTAAAACTGCCATAACCATGGAGGAAATTATTGATTCCATAAAATATCTCAAAACATCCAATGGAAAAACTAATCAGCTTTTGAAGAGCTTTTCCCCAGAAGAACTTCAAAAATTACCACAAGATCAACAATCTTATGTGCGCGATGCTATTGGGCACATACTTCTTGAATCTCACATAAAAGAACTTCGAGAAGCAGTACAATCCGGAAAGATAACCACATGATCGCTCCAGAGTGTGGTGGATGGATTTAATTCAAAGAAAGGTGTGATGGGCTTTGGAAGTGGGAAATAAGATCTTCAGGTAGATAGCATGGGGTTCTTGAAAGATTGATGTACATTTCTTGGACTTCTTGTAATTTCTTGGACTTATAAAAGTGATAAATTGTTCTGAATTCATTCATTCTATCTTCTGTATTTCAAATTGGATTTATTTGAGTGATGCTCTTAAATAAACTATTCGAAACCCTTTCTTTTTCGATAAGTGTAGGTTGCTGATGCCTTGCCAATTCTTTCTTAATTTCATTTATATAATATATATCGTTATTCTTTTTCGATAAGAAATTACCTTCATTTATAGCCTTTTCTTTTCAAAGTAAATTTCAACTACTAATCATCGCCAGGCAGACATCTAGGGCCATATCATCTTTTCCGCTCTCTTTTAATAATTCTATTCAATTAATAGCTGCTTCTATGGCATGAGAAGTTCAAATCTTTCCTATTGATTGGCATATAACACTAATATCTCAGAACATATCATTTTTTAAAAAGATTTTAAGCATACTCATGACTGTTTTTATGGCATAAGGAGTTCAAATAATGGCCATCTCCTTGATGATATCAGATAAAAAATATAAGTGGTTATTCTTCATTAATATCTTAGTTCATGTTTTTGCTTTTTTAAAAGTATAAGGAGTTCCGACTTGTGCAACAAATAAAAGAAGCGTGGCTATATAAGTGAGGCTATAATGATTTCTATTTTCGACAGATTTTTTATCAGTGACTTCTTTTAAGAAATTGTCAGATATAATTGAAGTTGCTAATGCATCTCTATATCCAAGGTTCCTCGATAATCTTTTTATCCCCTCAAATTTTCTGATAATTTCATGAACATCCCAATCCTCCACCTTTTTCTCATACATTTCTAAAACACCTTTCATTGGATTTACTCATCTAATATTTTCAGGCAGTTTATATAAAATCTCCAATCCCATAAAGAAATTCTCCCCAAACATATCATCATCCTTCAATAACCCCTCATTTCCAAGAAATTTTTTGAGATCCTCGAGCCTATTTGTATTTCCAAGCATCTCTCCATAAAACAATACCACCGGACGAAATTCCCTCCAGTCGTTCCAGTTTCCTGTTTTTTTGTCATTTCGAAAGTCATAGATTTCCCGTGATCATTGACCCTTCTCCATCTTTGCAAGATGTCTCGCCAAGAAGAATTCATAGAAAGATTTGTGGATGAAAGAATACTCGTTAGCCCCATCTGCGGAAAAAAGAATATTGAGACTCGCAAGTGTAGATTTTTTTGGAGGTTTTGGCTTACCGCTTAGATTATTGGATTGTTCTTTTTTAAAGAGATAATATGCAAATTCACCAAGCTCATCCATTTTGTCATTGAATGTGTCGATATCATTCGTACAGTTTCCTTTTTCCTTTTCGTGCTCTACGAGTGTCAATCTCGTAATACTCTCATAGAGTTGAGCTTTTGTTTTTATATCTTCAAAATCTATAACTCATATTTCTTTGTATTCTTCTATTTCTTCATCAGTAAGCTTTGTAAGTATTACTATAAATGAAAGAAGGAGAGGGTTTCCTTGTATTTCGGAGTGAAGGTTTATAGTTTTAAGTTTATTTATAATATCGTGAATTTTTCTCTCTCAGAGAGGTGTGTCTCAGAATCGGGATTTCAAAAATTCATTGGTATCGAGAGGTCTGAGATGAAGAAAAGTAAAATTTGTATCAGTGAAAAATTCAGATTTTCGTGTAACTATAAAGCATTGTCCAGTAAATTCTTCTAATTGTTGTTTGATAGTATTTTTGATCTTTGCATCCCGAATCTCGTCTATGGCGTCAATGCATATAATTCTTTTTTCTTCTTTCGCATGACGAAATATCTCCTGAATCCTCTCAGACGTTAGAGTAGTGGTAACTCACTCATTATTTTTTTCCTCCAGCCTTCCTCATTCGAGAAATATGACTTGTTTATCCACATCAGAAGCAAGTTTTTTTACAACTTCTGAAAGAATAAAACTTTTTCCACTTCCCACATGTGCGCGTAGTACGTACTTTTTATCCTGTCTCGTCCCTCATGTATCGAAAAGATTATCAAGCATAACAGGGTACTCTTTCGTTACTTTTCTTTCGCCGTCCTCATGTTTTTCGGTAACCTCTTTTTTGTAGTAGAGTTCTCGATCTAACACAAAATTCTCCGTTTTTCATTGCCATAATTTTTTTTCAAGTGAACGAGATTGAATTTCTTCTGCTTTTTGAAATGCACGAATTTTATATTCGGTACTTTTTCGCGAATCTGGATCAATTTTAAAGAGAGGGATATCTATTTCTTCTCAAGAATTTTTCTTAGTTTTTTTAGAAGTGAGATGAAAGTCATAAGAAATGAATCCTATTTTTTCAAAAAATTTAATTGTTTCCTCGTGAGATAAATTTATAGAAATACTCGCATTATTAAACGCAGGAACGTGAGACCTATTAGAAACTATAACGATAGTATCAATTTCTGGGGGTAAGGAAACTGAAAGGTGAGAAAATGTTTGGGACAAGAATTGAGCTAATTCCGCTTGATTATCTATAAATTGACTATCTTTATCAGATTCTGGAAGGTTTTTTTGTATAAGTAATATTCATGGGAATTGAGCTTCGAAATTTCTTGCCGTAACCACTGTTCGCTTTTCTTGTATATTGCTTAATGGCTGTGTTGCATCATTATCACATACAACACAGGTTTTCTCTGGATGAGCAAAGATTTGATTTATAGATTTCTGTAATCAGAGGGGTGTATCTTTTAGATCTGAGAATATCTGTATTTTTTTGCTCAGTTCATTAAAAGCCTTCTCTTGCTCCATAGTCATTTCTATGCCCCTTTTTTTCATATCAAGAAGAGGGCGATATTTGAAAAAATCTTCGTTTTCCATATATGGGTAGTGACGGATGAGGTGTATCCTCATTTTTCGGGCATTCTCTGAAATCTTCTCAACCTTATCTCGTGTCTCTTCTACTACTTTTCATGACGAAAAACCATTTATCAAAATGGTTTTTGTTTCCTGTAAAGGAATTTCTGTAAGATGTTTTGGTATTTTTGTCATAAAAAAAGAGAGGTTATCTCCCTTATGCTACCATAAAAAGTCTGTTTTTGCAAGAAACTTAAATATTTAGTTATATTTTTCTTCACTTGAAAATGTGTCTATTTTCGTGAGGAGATGGGAATACTTTTTTTGCTCAATAAGTATATCTTGGATTTTATTTGGAAGTCTCATTTTGAGGTACTCTAGGTATTGGCAGGCATGATTTGAATCAAATCTGTAAGCCTCATCATTGCTTTGTATCTTAAGAAATAGTTCCATTGGATTCATAGTAATAAGTTCTGCAATTTCCGATGCATCAGGACTTAAAGAGTCTATACTAGGTATGTTTACTCGATAAGTGGTCATGATTACTCATCTTCCATGTGTTTTTGGTTTTGGATCTGGGGCAGTGCTCCTAAATTTAAATAATCTCTCTGATTCAGAAAGAGATTGGGATACAAAACCCAGCTCTTCTTCAAGTTCTTTCTTGCAAGTTTCCAGATACCCATAACCAACCGATACATGTCCTCAGGGTATTTCAAGTATGTTTGGATGACTTTTAGAGGGACTTCTTCTAGAGACAATAATATTTCCCACAGAATCCTCTAGGATAAAAAGTACTACGCGTTTAAAAATAGGATATTCTTTTGCCTCAGGAAGGAGGTGATAATTTGCATAATTTTGACGAAATTCACTTGCCCATAGCCCATCTGTATTCCTGTAAAATGCATCATTTTCATCTACCAAAGCCAGCGCTTCAATGTTGCTTCATAGGGTCTTTACCATTGTTTCCGTAGATTCTTTATCGACGATATTCATAATTTCTTGAGCATATCTGTTCTGTATTTCTTGGATATGGTTTCGTAAGTATTCATAGAATTTATTTGCCTCAAGGTTTTTTAATGAGTCCACATTGCTCACTATAATATCTTTAAGTCGCATATTTTTATTCATATAATGATTATTAGAAATAACTCTGAATTAGTTTACAGAGTTTTCTCTCGAAAAAAAAGAAAAAATGAAGAAATTTTCCACTACTCTCTTTTATAATATAATAAAAAGTGATTTTTTGCAAAAAGTTCCCCAATTGTTATATTTTCATTATGATCCCGATTTTAAGCTCAGTTGCAGTGAGTTTAAGATAGAAATTACTGATACCCCCTTTGCATATAAAAGGGAGTACTATTCCGGTTTTTTCCTCGATATATCGTACGAGTGGGATGACAATTTTTCCGAGCATCTCATTTTTATTCATTGTGTAGCTCGATGCAGGAAATTTTGTGTTATCAATATCCTCACCTGAGTTTTTTATGAGCACTTCGAGCACATCCACAGTAGTGCTCTGTGATGGGATATCTTTCGAGTTGAGTTTTTCGCCATTAAAATAAATTTTACGTTCGATTGTGTCTATGAGAAGTCCTGTTGATTCATTTTCTAGTATTGCTCTGTAGTCACCTATGTACGAGTCTCACTGATTGTTTTGGTATGCCATTGTCCCCTTTTTGATATACGAAGAAAAAAGCGACTCTGAAAGGTATTGCTCGAGAATTATTCCATCTCATGATTCTCCATCGGTAACCGATGAATACTCGACTTCTATTGATGGATAAAGGATTTTCATATCGCTGATAGTTTTTGTAAACGTATCTCGACTGATTCCTGATCTCGCAATAACAACATAGCCTCATCCGTGCTTTCCGGAATATCCGGGTATAATACCAACAATTTCAGTCGCACTTTTTCTATTTTTTATAAAGTATTCTCTAAAATCCTCAGCAAATGGAGACTGTTTCTCGATAAAGGATATAAAATGACGCAAATTATTAATATGTTCAATGAATTGTTCCGTTGTGCCAGAATCATAACCAGACTTGAAAAGTTTCTCAAAAAATCAAATGGTCATCATATTGAATATACTCAGTGAATCATTCATCTGAGAATGAGGTGCAATAGTTTCTAATGTCTTTTTAGGCTGGATGTTACCTGTTTGCATATCTTCAGTAAAAATCTGATTCATCATAAAATCTGAGAGCTTATCTATATCTCTTTTATCAGCTTCTTTATATTGTTCAATGTGCTTTGTATTGGCGGAAATTCCAGAAAAAACTATATAGTAATCGAGCGGTATTTCTGAGGATATGAGTGTTCATTTGAGTTTTTCTGTAAGTGGAGCATACCAGTATTTGATATTTTTTAAATCATCCAGAGAGGTGATTTTTTGCTCAAAATGCTCACAACAATAAAACGAGGGGTCGGGGTTATTTTGAAGTGTTGTCATAATGGTTTGCCCGATGCTATTACCATTTTTGAAAGTAAATTCTAATTGCCAAGCAAGGAGAAATATCTTTTCGAAAAAAGGAGACACAAGAAAATCGGTATATTTTTTTAGAATTATATGGTCAAGTTCTTTAGAAGCAATAAAAAGTACTGTAGATAGAAGAGCCGTAAATGTGCCAGAAAATCAAAAAGAATGTCCTTTTTCTACCTCTGAGATAACAGAGATGTCGTATCATCCAAAATTTTCTCCAAATGTTTTATGAAGAAGTTTGAGTACATCATCCCAATGCTGGCTAATCATCGGAATATTTGATGGTGAAAACGTGTTATTTGATGGTGAATAGCTGGAAAAATTTTGGAATATAATAGCTGAGTCCTTTCTCTTTTTGAGTCAAACATAACATTTTAATGGAATCCGCGATTTTAAAATAATCTGGTCACTCATAATACCTGCTGACCTTACTCACCATGGAAAAGAAAAACACCCACTCACTACCAAATCATTTTTTGAAAAGAAATCCCTATAAACTTCGGGGAATTTTTTCTGGAGTTCAGCACTGTTCATATGCAATAATTATAAGTCGATAATATAATTTTTAGTATAGGATAAATCTAAAAAATTACAACCCTTATTTCCCCTCAAAATTCCTCCCACAGACATACCCAGTTGCCCAGGCTTGCTGGAGGTTGAATCCTCCAGTTTTCCCAGTGAGATCGAGCACTTCTCAGATAAAGTAGAGATGCTCGATTTTTTTGCACTCAAAGGTATTCGTGAGTTCGCTAAGCCTCACTCATCCTCCGGTTACTTTGGCTTCCGCCCACGTTTTGAGGTCGGATAGGTGAAGTATGACTTCATTTTTAGTATCGCTGAGTTCAAAGAAACTGTGGACTCGTTTGGTCATGCTTGCCTCATTGAAGGTGAGTCTGAGGGTGATATGCTCCTCAAAATAGGCTTTTTGTTGCGATTCTTTGAACCCGAGTTTTCGGACGTGTTCGCCGAGTTTTATGACGGCATTGAATACAATGGGCCCCGAGAGTCCAGTGTGAGTAAAGAGGAAAGCACCTTTTTCATCGTAGAGGTGTTTCTTCCCGTCGAAGACCGAGAGCGTAAGGTCGAGGGTGCTTCCAGAAAGTTCGGCGAGATCCTCGCGTGTCACCATACCACAGAGTCCACGATAGGGATCGACCATTTCTATATCGAATTGTTTGGCAATCGTATATCCAAATCCATCAGTTCCAACTTGCGAGAAGCTCTTTCCTCCTGTGGAAATCACGAGGTTTTTCCCTTCTATAACCTCTCAAGAAGCAAGATGCACGAGAAAAATGTCATCTATTTTTTCTA
>CAZRBF010000045.1:0-6989 GCA_964598195.1 uncultured Candidatus Peribacteria bacterium
AAGCATAATAGTAAATTAATAGTAAATATATCTCGTTTATTTTATCATATGGAACCAAAAAAAGCAAAACAATACCCAAAGAAAAACCCCATCGCGAGCGATGGGGTTTTAGTATGGACGAAAGAATTTGCAACGTCCATATTAATAGCGATCAGCTGGTGTATTTTCCGTCAACCGCGCACCGAGGTGCACGATAGCAGGAAGAATCATAACAGCCGTGACCATCCAGGCAAGTTTCCCTACCTTTGCAAGTGCGCCTTTCATGAAATACTCCTTGTATCAGACAAAAAATCTTCGGATGTAGCCTTCCACAGGGTAACGTATGCTACGATCATGGCACATGTACCAAGCAAGTAGTCACCTCGCTGAAGCACAATGTAGGCAACACCAATGGAGAAAAGTAACACCATCATTGCCACCATTTTTTTAAAAATAATTTTTTTCATATAAACCTACATACCACCTGCCCGAGCGACGCTTAGGAACACAGGAGTAAGGTCCAATAGGACAAGCGAATCATACTGAAATACTACAAAAGTCAAATCAATTAACTAGTCGGGGTCAACCGTCTTTCTGTGGAGCTAAAATTATTGAGAACAACCGTAAAAGTAGTCCCCACTGCAAGTGTACTTTCTACATGGATCTCACCACCGAGGCACTCTATAATCTTTTTGCTAATAGAAAGCCCCAGACCCGTTCATTGAATATCTCTCGTGAGAGGATTGTCAATCTGGGAAAATTTATCAAATATATACGGGATATTTTCTGTCGCTATACCCATTCCGGTATCTTTGATCGCTATATACAAATCCCCTTTAGTGACCCACGAAGTCACATCAATCTTTCCTCATTCAGGCGTAAATTTGATAGCATTTCCAATAATGTTTATAAGCACTCTCGTGAGCTTTCTTGAGTCTGAATAGATATTGAGTCGATCAAATTTTTCGGTGTGTGTAATGTGCATATTTTTGACAGAGGCAAGTTTGTTCATATCAAACATGACATTCCCGAGAAAGCCAACATAATCAAAGATTTCATACGTAAAAATCATCTTTTCTGACTCCATTTTGGATATATCAAGCATATCATTTACCAGGTCTAATAGGAGATTAGTACTCTTAAATACTCGGCTCAAATACACGAGTGTTTCTTCGTTCATCTTTCCGAGATCACCATCGAGCATCATGGATATATATCATTTTATGACTGTCATGGGAGTTCTAAGCTCATGACTCGCGATATTGATAAAGTTTGATTTTTTCACATCTAATTCCTTCAGTTTATCATTATTCTCGACCAGTGATTTTTCCTTTGCCAGGATGAGGTTAATGGTATGATTATAATTTGAGAGGATATCTTCCACGAGTGGATATTTTTTCGCATCGATCTTGATAAATTCTCACTTTTTTACCTTCTCAAGGGATTGACTCACTTCCTCAAAAGGGGCGATAATTTTTGCAAGTGTATTTGCCACACTGAGTAATGCAATACCTATAGCAAGGAGAATAAGTACGATAAATTCGAGATGACTATTATTTAAAAGTGGCTCTATGTAATAAATAAAAAACGTCATGGTCGCAAAAAGCAATGGCAACACGATGATGAAAACTCGTGATGCATACTTCATCTTCAGTGACGTTATTTGCATGAAATACTCGATAAATAATACTGATTCATGATCAATAATATCATATGTAGAAATATAATGCAAAAGGATTTACATGTTCGTAGCAATTACTGTAATTTGTTTGACTTTTCCCACTTTTTTCATAGGATAACGCCACGTTATATGCCCTGATGGCGGAATGGTAGATGTGCGATCCCGAGAACTCGGGAGAGCCATACCCCCAAGTGCGAGTGTCCGTGAAACGGCACGACACACGAGAGGGGTACGCGGAAGTAATTTCCAGCAAGAGAAATATATGCCCTGATGGCGGAATGGTAGACGCGGAGGACTCAAAATCCTCTGCCTTCGGGTGTGCGGGTTCGAGTCCCGCTTGGGGCACCAAGGTACATCAAAAAAACTCACGTGAAAACGTGAGTTTTTATTTTATGTGAGTCCTTGTTATAAGACAGGATCGTTATGGATTTTACTGTTTGCGACCATCTTCGCTCCGAACATTTCTGCTCTTTGTATGTCAATTTCTGGGGCATCTGCACCCTTCGGTATGGCATGAGAAAGCGTGATCATACCCTGGCTATCATCATCAAAATCTTCAAAAATTCGTGCAATCCATTCTGTATATGTACAGATATTGTGTTTAAAAAGAATCCTTAAGCATGGATTTTCCTCAAGAAATTCACGATTTGCAATCCGATTCGCTGGAGTTACGAAGGCATCTATAAGTTCAAAAAACCAGAGCATAGCTACTTGATTTTCCTCAGTTTGTTGCATAAATCTTTGATAATACACTTGGAATAATACACTCTCTTTTTCTGAGAGAGCTAAGCTCTGTAAGCCAGAGAATATCGCTTTAATAGCAATATTATCAACAGTAAAAGCCTTGGTAGGCTGAGCGAAACCAATATAGAATCCAAGTGACTTTATATTTTCAAATTCTTTGCCATATTCCTGATAATAGAAATGAAGTGTTGATGAGAGATCCTCTTCCAACATAACCAGTTTCGCGAGCATTGCATCAGTATTTTTTGAATACAGACAATCTGAATTATCGAGAATTCAGGCAACAATATTCTTTTCTTCATTAATATTCTTTGATATCTCTCATGAAGTATTTCATAAATTATCTAGATCGTCATGATTCAGACTTATTTTTGGCAAGTCATCAGAAGTCATATAGTGTTATTATAAAATAAATTATAAATACTAGAAATCCCCTAGTGCGGCAAGAAAACTCTCTCTTACATCTCGAATAACTATTTTTACTCACCAGCATAAATGTGCTCAGCTGTTCTCAGACACAATACTTTGATTGTTTTTAAAAGCCGTTCTGTCAATAGGTCTACGTTCAACAAAAAAAGATACCGAATCTCAAACCATTGGCCCCTCTTTCATAATAGGAAGATAGTTTCCATGTTCATCCGTAGTCGGAAATAAATACTTACGGCCATCCTGACCAGTTATCATTCAAGCTCCACTATTCAAGCTGATAATAGCACCCTCTAGTTCATGCGGTTGATTTTTTGCGGAATTCATAAGCAACAGAAAGTTAAGAATGGAATGTATATTAATCTGAAAATCGTATTTTGCAAAAAATAAGTTTTAGTAGCTTTCTAAATTTATATCAATAAATCATTGAGCTTCGAGTTCGTTGCCTCAACAGTCTTTGTCAATAATGATGGTTCTACCATTTGAATTTTCGTAGCCTTCCTCATGGGTGAGCCTTGTGGTGTATGTCTGTGTAAACACTCTTCAAATATAATAGGCATACCTATTTTCAATTGACCAAAAATTACATGCGAGTCTTCATGATCGTTTAAACTTCTACAATGATCCCAGGTGAATATAAACTGTTGTTCATTTTTTATTTTAATTATTCATGCTGATCTATTGAGGTAGACTATTGTACCACTGTATTTTTTGGCAATTACAAGTTCTGTTGATTCTTTTGTCTGTAGCATGTATTTGATAATTAGAGAATAAAATTTCTTATAATTTTTCTTACTATACTGCAAATATATAATTTTGCAAGAAAAAATTTCTTCAAGCAAAAACTTGACTAAAATGAGTCCATCACTACACTCCCAGTATTATCACGTATATACCCTTATAATGCTTTCAGAAATCATCTATCGAGTTCTCGCTGTCCACCCAGATTTCAGCTACGAAGAAGTTGAGGAGGTATGTGAGCTCTACCTCAGTTCCATAACCGAAAAGATGAAAGAAGAGACAAAACTCAAGCGCCTCACGAAGTACTTGGAAAAAGAGTTCGAACTCGAGAGTCAGGAAACAAAAAAGTTTTCGAGCAAAGCTTATAGTCTAGAACTTATTCCCGAGTATTTATTCAATGGAAAAGCCGAGATTGCCTCAAGTCTTGTGACGATTACGAACCTTACCAAGAACATCGAACAAACGGAGCTTTTTTTGAATGCTGAAATGAAGATTAATCGTCGCGACAAGATAGCGCTCATAGGGAAAAACGGGGCAGGAAAAACCACGCTTTTGAAGATGATAATCGGAAAGGAGGGTGATTACGATGGGCGAATAGAAAAAGCGAGCGGACTCAATGTTGGATACCTTTCACAAGACCTCTTTTGGCAGGATACCAAGAATACTCTCCGAGCCGAGATGCTCATGGTCTTTCCAGAAATTACCTCCAAAATGAACCGACTTATGGAGATAGAGCACGATGATACACAATGGGAAGAGGCAGATGATCTCAAGAAATATATGCGAGAAAATGACGGATATGCACGATACGATCTACAGCTCGAGATACTCAAATACTTCGGATTTACGGACGAGCAAATGGATTTTAATGTGTTGCAACTTTCCGGAGGAGAACAAACCAAGGTACAGATCGCAAAGTTTCTCATTACTGAAGTAGATCTGCTGATTCTCGACGAGCCCACAAATCATCTGGATATCGAGGGAATTATATTTCTCGAGAAGTTCTGCAAGATTTGGAAAAAGGCAATCCTTTCCATCTCGCACGATGTCAGATTTATCAACAATACTTCTGACAAAATAGTCGAGATTTCCGATAAAAAACTCCATAATTATCCAGGAAACTACGAACAATATTTGGTTCTCAAACAAGCCAAATATGATCAACAAATGAAAGACTACGAAACACAACAAAAAGAGCTCGAAAAACAAGAGGCGTATATTAACCGGTTCAGATATCAAGCAAGTAAAGCCGCTGGAGTTCAGAGTCGTATCAAACAAGTCGATAAAATCGAGCGAATCGAGCGCCCAGAAAACGAATCGACAGTTCGTAATCTGATCGTAAAAACCGATAAGAGACTCCCAGAAAAAGTCATGGAATTTACCAGTCTTGCCGTCGGGTACAGTACTCCTATCATCACCACTCCGGATGAGCTTATCGTCAGAAAAGATGACAAAATCGGGATTATTGGACGAAATGGTGCCGGAAAGACCACGTTTTTGAAAACCATTCTCGGAGAACTACCCGTACTTTCTGGAAGTTTTAAAATCAACCCAGATCTTATCATCGGATCCTATTCCCAAGTACTCGCTGATCTGGATGGAGAGGAGAGTATTATCGCAGAACTGGGAAAAAACCATGAAAAAGAAAGCGAGATTCGCGCGATGCTCGGCGGACTTCTCATTACATGAGACAAAGTTGAACAGCGTATCAAGACGCTCTCCGGAGGAGAACGAGCCAAGGTAGCACTCACCAAGATGCTCCTCACAAAACCCCATGTGATTATCATGGATGAACCCACGAACCACTTGGATCTTCATTCTAAAAATGTCATCAAAAATATGCTGGAGCACTTCAATGGAACGAGTCTCATAGTATCTCATGATCGAGATCTCCTGGAGCACATCTCAAACAAAGTGTGGCTCATTCAAGATGGATTACTGAAGACTTTTGATGAACCAGAAAAAGGATTTGCGGAGGTATTCTAAGCTTATTGATGAATAGTTGTGGTTCCAATACCAAAAGAAATATTGCTTCAAAGATTCGGTTTATCGGATCTTACAAAAAATCGATGCCAAGGGAATGTTGGAGTTGATCAATCCTTCAGTTGCATAGTAAAATTATGCTCATAATGTCCTTTTTGCTGTCACTGTGTAAATCTAAAATTCATTACATCCCTTTCTTCAAAACTATAGATCTCATTGAGCTTTACTGCACCCTCCATTCATATAACATTGGCATAATTGGTATTTCCAATAACCGTATCGCCATCGATAAAATTCATAAGAAATGGTCCATTTTCCCAAGCCTGATCAAGTGCACGTCCAATCTCACAAAGTACATCTAATTTTTCATTAATTGAACGTATCTTATGTTCAAATTCTTCCCTATCGTCGGGGTCATAACCACTGACATCTATAGCACGGATCCTATCAAGAACTTCTTGACGAATCTTCATGAAGAGTTCTTCGCCTCGTAAATTAAATCCAACGAATCAACGAGAGGGGATATTATATATTTCACCATGAGTCACATCTCGCCCTATTCGAATAGAACCACTTCTTGGATTTCAGACAGAATTCCAGGCAATGAGCTTATTGGTACGACTTGATCTAAGAGTCTGATTTTTATAAGACT
The DNA here is from genome assembly GCA_964598195.1 of uncultured Candidatus Peribacteria bacterium. GTDB lineage: Bacteria > Patescibacteriota > Gracilibacteria > BD1-5 > UBA2023 > UBA1545. The sequence goes on from CAZRBF010000045.1 coordinate 6,207, forward strand.
TTCCTTCCATGAGCATAAGAAGTAGTTCGTTCAGTTTTGAATAATAATCTGCATCTATGAGTTGCCTGAAATTTCATGTCCTGACCAGGTATTCAAGTTCAGCAAGATTTGTATCCATATCACGAAAGTATGTCTCATTGGCAATGAGAAATTCTTTAGAGCTATTATATAGAGCAATATCCACCCACCAAGTATAGACCGACTTTATTTTCGGATTCCATCCACCCATTGGATAATTTTTTGGGTCTTGAAAAAATGTACTATCTTTAATTATTTCAGAATCAGAGTATTGAGATGCACTTGTCAAAACACTCGAAACAAGATGTGAATCCACTTCTGTGAAGAGGATATCTTTTGCTCGTTTGATAATGTCAAAAAAAGATGACTTTTGCTCCACCACTTTCCTTTCCGGTTTTTTTTTCCGATATAATGAACCAGAATTTATAAAGTCTTGATCAAATGATGAAAGTTCCTCATGTGAGTCAGGATGGGTATATTCCCCTGGTCCATTAAAAATACGATCAAAAACCCAAGCATTGACTCATGCCAGATAGACGTCTTGATCACTTATATCCAGAATCGATTTATCGTTAAGAAGTTTTCTTACTTCAGAGCGAACAGTTTCAAATACAGTATAAGATTTTATAAATCGACGATCTTCATTTTTGGAAAGATAGAGGGTTCTTCTCATCTCTTCTGGAGAAACAGTGTTAAGTTTCATATTTTATTGATAATATATATTTGACAACCATATATACGTATCTCCCAAATAATGTCAACAGA
>CAZRBF010000045.1:7089-9702 GCA_964598195.1 uncultured Candidatus Peribacteria bacterium
TGACTATCCCAGATAGCTGACCAGGACTTTCCAAATCCGACAACTATTGCTTTCTCGATCTCGACTCCGTTTCGAAGTTCTTCTTTTGTTCGTTCAAAGATCAATATATTAGCATCGATAGCAAGTCCTATAGAGAGGATAATACCAGCAATAGATGCAAGAGTCAGAACGATTCCAAATGATTTCACGATTGCAAGAAGCAGGAGTCCATAGATCACAAGCGCAACACCAGCCATAAGACCAGAAACTCTATAAATAAGAACGAGGAATATAATAATCAAGAGGAGTCCGATAAGTCCTGCGTTAATAATAACACGAAGAGAGTCAGCTCCAATTTTTGCATCAATGGTTCGTTCACTGGTGAGATAGATGGGCGCTGGAACGATACCGGTATTGATATCGGTTGCAAGTTTTTTTGCACTTTCAGCTGTATAGTTACCACTAATTACTGCCTGTCCATCTGGTATTACTGACTGTATAGTTGGAGCCGTAAGAAGTTCTCCTCCAACGAAAATCGCAAGTGGTTTTCCGAGAAGTCGTTTGGTAAGCTCTGCAAAGATTTTACCACCATCTGCATTAAATATAAGATTTACTGTTGGCTCAAAATTTTTGTTGTCTGTTACTGCCTTGAGCAAGTATTGTTCATCAAGTACTTTACCATCCTCGGTTTTTGCAGCCGTCCATTCACTTGGTTTCTGGCTCACAAATATTCCTTCGTAATCATAAATCTTGGCCGTGTACTTTTCTTTTTTAGTTACTTCTCCGGCCCCGGTTCCTGTTTTCACTTCACGCTCTTTTTCTACGGAGGTAATGCTCTTAATTCGTACAATTGAATACCCCTTCTCCCCTTCTGTTTTCTCAAGTTTATTATCGAGTCCTATGGAATAAGCTTCCCCCTTTTGGGTTTCTAGAACCTTGGTTGAAACATACGGAGTCTTTACACTTTCCATACCCGAGAAAGCAAATTCTGTAGGCATCATAGAAGTTTCTCCGCTTCCTGCTCGGTATTCTATATTTTCATACTTATCTTTGTACTTATTGGCAATTGTCACAAATGGGTACTTTGCTTCCTGCACTTCTGCAAGAACTTTCATGGCAATGTCTGTACGTTCTTTTTTGTCTGCATCGGTTACACTAGTTTTTTGCTCTTTAAACTCGAGACGAACTACTTTTCCGATCGTATCCTTGGCTTTTGTTATATATTCATCATTTTTTGCTTTCTTTTCTTCGTCTGAAAGGGTTTCCCCGTCGAAATTCTGTGTCGGAATCTGCACAATAATATGCTCTTCTCCACCATAACTCGCTGTCTGGATATTAGGCTCTGCCGTCCCAAGGGAGTTTACGCGTTTTTCTACGATAGACTTGAGCCCCTCAATAATATCTTTTGGTTGAAATCCAGAGCCTTTCTTTTTCGCATCCTCGAGGTCTATCTTGTAATCAAGCTCCACTCCCCCATGAAGGTCGAGTCCGAGTTTGTACTCAGTAACAGGAAATGGGGTATCTACACCTATAGTCTTCCATGGAAGAACATAGGCAGTAGAAAATAGGGCAAGAGCTACGATAATTGCGAGTCGGAAACCAAGTCATTTCATAAAAGAAAAGTAATGAGATAAATATGAATGGCGGGATTATATAGAAAAGCCTTTTGTTTGCAAGTTTTCATATGTAAAAAAATCCCATGAAAATATTCCGTGGGATTTGAAGGGTGGAAAAAAAACTAAGCAAATGTGTCAATCTTTGTCCCTATTTTTGAGGGAAAAGCCTCTATAAATGGCTTCTGAAGTGGTTTTGGTGGCTCGCTGGATTCTTTGATCCGCTTTTCCGCAGCCTTGCTCGCAGCATTTTCTCGAAGTGCCGCATGTTTGGTATCCTGCAGAGAATACGCTTGTCCTTGCCCCGGACCCTTAACAGGAGAAATGCTCATTTTGTCTCATCCTTTCTTGTAAAATGATGAACTCCATCCAATGATTACACCATGTACTCATGGATAGTATCACGTATTTTTTAGTATAGTCAGAAAAAATATATGTCAAAGATAAATATGCATTTTTTATTACATATTTTTGCTTCAAATAGATAAGTATGTTACTCTGAGGGCAGAATATAATTCTTCAATATTATTAACAGACTGTCATGTCCGAATGCTTTAAAAATAATCTTCCAGAAGAGGCTCATTGTAAAGAGCAAAGTCCAGAGATTTCTGATCGGGATATTATTGAGGCTCTCAAAAATACTGGAAAATGGTTCTCTGAATGTCAGGAACCAAAAAGCATTCAAGCGAAAAAATTTGCCTTAACAAAACTTTGAGAATTTGAAAATCTTTTACGCGAAAATAATAAAATTACCCAAGAATATGAGGTTTTTTTAAGTAATGTTTACAAACTTTTAAAAGGATGAGCAACACAGAAAGAGATAGTAGATATGGTATTGTCCACGAGTGAACAAAATTACCACCTATTAGAACCTTTTCTCCCAAGAGAATACACAACGGGAAATACTGAAAAAACAAAGTCTTTTAATAAAGAGATAAGGGTAGGTATAGCACTTCAAGAGACAAAAACAAAAATGAACGAATATATAACAGGTGAAAGAAAGAGAATCCCCACTTTTTAT
>CAZRBF010000046.1:0-2646 GCA_964598195.1 uncultured Candidatus Peribacteria bacterium
ATTAATCTCACGCTCTCCCCCTTTTCAGAGCTCGATCATTTTGTCGGCGCCGACAAAATGATCTTGTGGCTTCAGATTGCTGTTTTTACAAGCAATTATTGCCTTTTCAATAACTCATTCAAATTTCCTCCATTCGGAATAATCCAGGAGTCACTGAAGCTCACGAGCGTACCAAAATTCCACCCCATTAGATTCGTGACGATGAGATTCAAACAAAGAAAGCAGGTTTGCGAGAGTGGATTTTTGCATGGATTTATTTGTTAAATTAACTTTTCATCGATTATACACAAAATCCTACAAAATCAAAACTATTTACACAAATTATATATTTATGTAAAATATTGAAACATATTGTATTTACTTCCCGTTCCAATATACTCCAAAATTCGTACAACTAAGTTCTAAAATTTACTTGTAATACAAAAATATTAGATTAAAATACACCTGCTATTTTATTCATAATCTTTTTTCTTATGATCTATATAAAACAATTGTTACGGGGTTTTGTGGTACTGGGGGTGATGAGTCTTTCATATGCAAATGCAAATGAATCGCATAGTAATTACTCTGCTCCCATTATAACAGACAAGTTTAAGTTTAGTGCTGTTCTGCAGGAAAGGCAGGTACATATGACATGGGCTCGTTTTGATTCTTTTTCGGATGAATCTTTGCAGTATTATAAGGTGGTCCACTCGTCTACCAATTCCAAGCCAGTGTATCCAGATGATGGATATATTAAGTATGATGCCGATATGTGATTCACGACCTTTACGGATAATGAACCAAGGTCTTGAGTGAACTACTACCGAATATGTGCTATAACTGAAAAGATGAACCGATATTGCAGCAATGTTGTGACATTGAATGTAGCCTCACCATCAGATTTAGGCAAATCAGGCACAAAGGATGTGAAAAAGGATAAGGAAGAAAAAAAAGACAACGGGATCAATAAAAAAATAGAATCTCTTATAGTAAAATTTGAGGCAAAATTAGATGAATTATTTGGTACTGATATGACCAAAAAAGTTGCTGCTATCAATACTGCTATCAAGAAGCTGGAGACGCTCCGAGATGCAAAACCTCACATGGCCTCGGTTATAAATCTCGTAATAGAAAAGCTGAAAAGCATTCTCTTGAAAGCTGACTATCAAGATGTGGAAGATATTCTCAACATAAAATAAATCGATTACATCTATGGTCAAAAAATGGGGAGGTGTCCCCATTTTTTGTGGAAACTTTTGTTTAATTGTTGTCCAAAATTAAGCTCATCTCACTGAACAAAAACTCTTTCTTGAAAAAAATCATTTTCCGAATACAATCCGGGTATTATCTCCCAAAAATTTCTATGTCAGAATTCAAAAAAGAAAAGATTAAGATGTCAGCACTGAAAAAAGCCTACCTCGCAACAAAAACCAAGAAGAAATCAACGGGGAAATTCCTAGCATTGTACGTGGTACTGATTGTGATTTTTCTTGGGATATTTTCCACTCTGTGACTTGCGATCTATTACCTTCATGATATACCAAATATCTCGAGAATAGAGAGCGATGTATTGCCCGAGAGTAGTGTGATTTATGATCGCAATGGGGGGGAGCTTTATAATCTCTACAAGGAAGAAAAGCGGACATATGTGCCTTATGATCAGATCTCGATTCACATGCGCGATGCTATTATCTCGGCTGAGGACAAAACTTTTTTCGAGAACCCGGGGGTTGATTTCAAGGGACTTATTCGAGCGGGACTGAATTACATTACTGGAAAAACCGAAAAAGTTCAAGGAACTTCTACGATCAGTCAGCAGCTTATTAAGAATGTATTTTTTACCGCTGAACGAACTACTGACAGAAAGGCAAAGGAGATATATCTCTCGTATGAACTCAATAATAAGTACTCCAAAGAGAAAATTCTGGAACTCTACCTCAACAAGATTAGTTTTGGAAATAATGCCTACGGTATAGAAGAGGCAGCCAAGACCTATTTTAATAAATCCATTAAAGATGTTGGAGTTCTTGGAAGTTCCATCCTCGCATCACTTCCAAAGTGATCTTCCTATTATTCCCCATATTCTCATAGAGACCGTCTCATGGGGTACTTTTCGGTACATGAAATCGATAATACTAAGGATCTTATAAAGCTCGAGATGAACGAAAAAGATGCTCAATATAAAGGACTGATTGAGAAATTCAAAGAATTTTTTTCTGGACTGGAATTCAAACCATTGACTCAGGACAAAGTAAGTGTATGTAATGTCAAACAAGAGTTTCTGAAGAAGAAATACTCTATTGATAGCTCTGGTTGTACCACTCTTGATTACAGTGAACTTTTGAGTTTTCTTAATTCCATAAAAATAGAGGGTCAGGTGGCAGACAAAGTAGTGGTTGTTCCGGTAGTGGTAGAGAAGCCAATTGTTGTAAAAAAAGGGACTGTTGTAGTTAAAACAAGTACGGGAATTATTATTCCAAAAACATCAACTGGAATCACTGCAAATATCGATAAAAAAACTATGGTTCTTGAGTATAATACAGGACGCAAAGACTTCGTTCTTGGGCGTATGTTTGAGGATAGAAAAATTAAACCTACTGAGTACCAGAATGCCTTTATCGGGGGGCTCGATTTTCAATTTCGGGCATATAAGGAAAACATTAA
>CAZRBF010000046.1:2746-9681 GCA_964598195.1 uncultured Candidatus Peribacteria bacterium
TTGGAGGGGCTGATTACTTCAATGGAGATGAGGATGGAAATGTAAATATTATCACCTCTAAGCGTCAACCAGGGTCTTCATTTAAACCCCTTGTATATACACTTGCTATTTCCAAGAACCCTATCGGTCCAGATACTCCGATTTTTGATCTCAAAACCAAATTTGGTGGTTGGGAACCAAATAACTACGATGAGAAATTCCTCTGAAAGATGACCGTAAAGAAGGCTCTCGATTACTCACGAAATATCCCTGCGATTAAGATGCTCTATCTAGCTGGGGGTGAGGCAAGTGTTGTAGAATTTTCCGAGAGTCTTGGTATCGCTTCCCTCAATAAAGACGGGAATTATGGAGCAACGCTCGCTATAGGAACAGGGGAATTAAAGCCTATCGAACTCATGCAAGCATATAGTGTATTTGCCAATGGAGGGTATAAAAAAGAGATAAATCCTATATTGAAAATTACCGATAAAAAATGAAATCTCATTGAGCAATTCTCAGATAGTCCTGGTACGTCTATTGTTTCTGATGCCGCAGCATATATTATAAGTATTATTCTTTCTGATGCATCCAGTCGTCCGAGTGATTTCTGGAACAATGTACTAACACTCAAGGATCGTCCCGTAGCAGCAAAAACAGGGACTTCCAATAAAGACGTCAGTAAAGGAGGAAAAAAACAAATTCTTCCTCGTGATCTTTGGACTGCTGGATACACTCCGCAGATTACGACGGTTGTCTGGGCTGGCAATGTCGATGGATCTGAAACAAAGGGGACATGTGATGGTCTCAACTGTGCGGCTCCCATTTGGCACGATTTTATGGAAGCGGCACACAAGAATCTCCCGAAAGAAACATTCTTGAAGCCAGAGAGCGTATTTTCTGCAACTATTAGCCAGATCTCCTGAAGGCTCGCAACAGAATCAACTCCAGATAAACTAAAAGTGACCTCTATTTTTGCAGTAAAGCCTACTGAGTATGAAGGTTCTTTTGATCCCGTAGAAGTGGATAGTCTCTGTAATGGAAAAGTCACAGATAATACACCACCGGAAGCCATCAAGAAGGGATATTTGGCGACAAAACTCAATCCTATCATCGATGGATTTGAGAAAGATTGGCTTGTCTCTGTTTCTGGTTGGGTGAGGTCCGAGGCGGGAGCTGCGTATTTTGCATGAACCGAAAATATTTTGAGTCAAGCAAGCGATGAAATATGCGTGCGTCCAAATGTATGACTTTCTAATATAACAGTTTCCGCATCATTTAAGGATGGTGGCACATATCCACTGGCGAAATATCCATTCGAGATCAAGTATAGTTCTGACAATACCCTGTCTCGATTAGAATTCTTGAAAGATGATATCCTTATTAAAAAATATCCTCTTGCTGATACCGATTCATGAGGAGTATTTAAGGTTCCAAGTATTACTTTTGGTGAAGACTTCAGAGGAGAGCACACCCTTACATTTCGCGCTATAGATAAATATGGATATTCTGCAACATATTCTGCTCGGGTAACATTCCAAGACAGAGATCCATCCGCTATAATCACCATTGTTAGTCCCCTCAAAGAAAGTGCTCTAACGAAAATCTATGGAGATCAGTATTTTAATCTCCGCTTTACACTTGCCCCAGGACAGAGTGAGATAAAAAGTGTTAATCTGTACATAGATGGACAACTCTCCAAGATTCTTCCAACCGATGCAGAACAGACAGTTGCAATAAATGAAGAAAAAGATATACTTATCTGAATTCACACAGTCGAAATAGAAGTGGTCGATGCGAAAATGAAAAAAGCACGAAAGGCTTTATCATTTGAAATAATAGCCCGATAGGATTGCATATCATCAAGTTTTATCATTTTCTATGAAAAAATTCATTTTTACTCTCGTGATACTCTTATGAGCAGGACTTCTTGTTGGTATTTCATTTTTAACTGAAAGACCAGCCAAGGATAGTGTTCATTTAACCGTTGATGTAAGTGAAGGAGAGAAGCTCTATGGCTGGAACTCCAATAATAAATCTTTTACAGAGATAAGTCTCACATGATCAAAAACATGATTAAGTGATTTTTATTATCATCGATTTTCTCCTGTTGATGGTATTTATTATAGGTCAAATGAATCCATACCATTTATTGTCGAAAAAAAATGAAAAACAAACATTGTGACTTACAATACAGGTATTTTTATTTGTAATATTCAAACGGGACTGGAAAAATTTCAATTTCAAGCCAAGGATGTCATATTTACGCCAAAATGACGAGGATCTTTTCTGGTTGATACAACTCATGACCAAGTAAAAATTGTTTCTTTGGGCGCATTTTTAGATGCTGAAATTATAGATAGCGTATGAAAAGAACGTGTTGTAAATTTTACACTTTTTCCATCGTTGTACTTTGTTCATGATCCAAAAAATATTACAGAACTCAAAAATGTTGATATATTACGACTCTCCACTCTCGATTCTATTTATTATGTAGATTTACAGAATCTAGAAGATAGAAAAAAAGTTTTTGCATGAGAAAATTCTGGGGCGGACGAAGTATTTTTTACAGAAGTGCAAGATGATATAAAAGCGAGAACAAATGCTCTTACTGCCGTATATAGTGCTATTATTAAACAAGATGATAAGCAGATTCAAAATATACCATTTTTTGACACAACAAGCAGTCTCTTTATTAATAATTCAAAAAAAGCAATTTTGTTAAAAAATGCTCTTGTTGATAGTATCGTGCAGGCTATTCGAAATCCAAAAAAGTCACAAATAACCACCATAAGTGATATTCTTTCTCAGATGAAAGATCTCAATGTTTGAGTATATGCAGAAGGACTTTCTATATTGAGAAAATATTATGCTATTATGCTATTTTCTCACACTATCGAAACGAATGAGGTTCATGATTTTTGAATATGAGAACTTTCCCTTATCTGATTTATAGAAAATATCATAAATACTACCACACAACAAAAACAAAGAGTGTACTATATGGAATTAGAGAGAATGTTTTCTGCTCATTACTTTTTTTCTCTAAAATCTGAAGATCTGAATCATGCTTTTGAAAATAGCCTTCAAAAGATTCTTGTAAGTAAAACTCTTTCGAAGGAGGAATTTCTTCCATTTGCTTTTTTTGTAACCCGATATCTTGCTGACGGCTCAATTCTTCCAGATGAAAATACTTTGCAGATCATATCCCACCTTATTGAAATTACGAATCAATACTACGATGACAACAAGACTGATGACTCCAAAATTGAATCTATAACGTCGACAATTTTTGATAATTATACGAAAATTTTTGGTAAACTCCGAAAAGTATTTGTTGTGACATTTACAAATAATAATACGAGCAGTGGATTACTCATGAAGGATGAGTATGTAAAAGGTGGTGTAGTTATTATTGATCAGGGTTTAAAAAATTCTCTCGCTAAAATAATAGATCTCGCTAAAGCAGATAAAAAAGATAAAATAAATGTTCTTTCATTAAAGAATTTGAATGTATGAGATTCTCAAGTTATTATTAGCAGGGCGTCTCTCCTTTGAGATACTCTTGCATGATTTGATGTCCTGAGGTCGATGTTTACGAGCTATCAAAAATATCTTGTCGATAGTAAGCTTGATGATGAAAGCAGAAGGAAAGGTCTTCAGATTATAAAATGAAATGAGCTGAGTCAAGAAAAATTAACAAATTATCTTATAAAATTCAACAATTTGGATATCTCGACTCTCAAGACGTTTAATGGTAATACTTTTATTAAAGATGGTTTCTATAATATACAGGTTACGATATTGTGAAAAATATTTAAGTTTAAACTTACCGAAGAGGGTCATTACATATCTGAAATATCATATCAAGATATATCTTGAGTTAATCGATCAATACCTGATGTTATATGTCTTGATTCAAAACAGAAAGAACTTGAAAAGCGTTTAGAGTCTTCAGATGATCCTCAGATGAAGTATAACAATGATTTTAAGAATTATTTCGAAATTGCATTTCTCAAAGAAAATTCCATAATAAATCCAATAGTTGATAACACCTCAAAATTCTCTACCGGAACATCGAACATGCCAGAAATTCAGATTTTTATACAAGACAAGCTTCTCGATAATGATTTTAAAAATATCGTGGATTTTCTTCCGATTGGTTTTCAGAACATCGAAGCATCTATTAGCTCTTGAACCTATCTTGTCGAGCTCCGTAATCTGAATAAAAATTTTAAAGGTAAAGATAATACGTATTCTCTTGAGATCGCGAGTAAATATATTTTCAATAGACATAGCTTTTCACGATTTACATTTCGGGTAAAAAAGGAAAGTGATAAAACATTATTTGATTTTAACGATACTGTTATCGAGGTTCTTCCGGCGCGGATTTCACTCGTAACTCTTGCTGATTCTATGCAAAATCTCGGATACTATATTGATGCTATTAAATCATCCTATACGAATCAGAAATCCATTATCGTTGATCTTGTCGGAAAAAAAGTACTGCTTGACAATATTTCATTTATCCCTAAATTTCCTGTGCAATAATTCTTATCATTATCCCCTTATTAATTTTATGAAAAAAAATACGAGTACGAAGATTGTAGCGCTTATTATTGTTCTTGGCATTCTCGCCTCATTTATCGCAGCACCAATATTGAGTTTTTTCGTGAAATAAAAATTGCTTTTTAGATTTTTTCCATATAATACACCCGAGTTTTTTCGGAAAATGAAAAAACCGGGGTTTTCCTGTTTTAGAAAGTATTACCTCCTGGACTCTGTTTTTGCAGAGCCTTTCGTAGTATGACAAGAAGACTTACTTTAAGGATTATTTTTTCACCTTTTTTACCCTATGGCAAATTCTGCCCTTATTAAAGACATGCTCGATCATGCAGTGCATATCGGACACAAGAGACAATTTTGGTCAGCTAAAATGCGCGACTATATTTATGGTATTCAGAATAATATCCACGTATTCGATCTCTACAAAACTGAGGTTCGTATTACTGAGATAAAAAAAGCACTTGAGGATGCAACTTCCAAAGGGAAAGTAGCACTTATTGTTGGTACAAAACTTCAGGCACGTGATGCGGTAAAGGCTATCGCCGAAGAAACTGGAAACTACTACATCAATACGAAGTGGGTTCCTGGACTCTTAACAAATTTCCCTACAATCAAAAAACGAATTGCTGCCTACGCTCAGATCGAAAAAGATCTGGAAACTGGTGCACTTGAAATGCTTACAAAAAAAGAAAAAGCCTCTAAACTCAAGGAACTTGAGAAGCTCCGAAAGGCCTACGAAGGTATTAAAGACATCAAGAAAACTCCAGATCTTCTGATCGTTGTTGACGGACACTACGAATCACTTTCTCTTGAAGAAGCAAAAACTCTCAAGATTCCAGCATATGCGCTTCTTGGCTCTACTGGTGATATTGATCACTGTACAGACTTTGTTCCATGTAATGTTAACTCGATTAAGAGTATTCAGTTTGTTCTTGACTATTTTAAATCAGCTATCAAACGATCAAAGAAGACAGAGGGTGGTGTTATGGGGCGAACAGAAAAACTTGCTCCAAAATCAGGATCTGCTCCTGAGGTAATCGAAGAGACAGAATAATTCTTTATTGGACTTTCTTATGGCTATTTTGGAGGACATAATCGAAGACGATAATAAGTGACCAAGCAAAGAAGATCGAATGCTCGGAGCTGTTTGCTATGCTCCATTTGGATGTTTTGCACCTATTTTAATGCAAAAACAATCCGAATTTCTCTCATTTCATACCAAACAAGGGGGGATTATATTTGGAGCATTTTTTATCCTCAATCTTATCCCTATTCCGTATATTTCTTGACTGCTTTTTCTTGCCTATCTTTGACTGGCAAGTTTCGCAGGATGGAAGGCATTTAATGGAGAAATGTATTCCTATGGATTTATAGATGCTCTCTTTGAGAAATTTAAGAAATAACCACCTCACCCCACTGCCCTTCGGGGAGCCTCTCCTAGAAGGAGAGGGACAAGGGATATATTAATTTATTAATCAAAAACTACTATGGTAACTGTAGAACTTATTAAGGAACTCCGTGAAAGAACGGGAGTGGGAATGGGGGATTGTAAAAATGCTCTCGTTGAAACAAATGGAAATATAGACGAGGCGATTGATATTCTCCGAAAGAAAGGACTTGCAAAAGCAGCAAAACGATCTGGAAATGAGACTGGAGAGGGTAAGATCAAGATCGTTATCGAAGGAACCGACGCCTATGTTGCAGTGGTTGGTTGTGAGACGGACTTTGTTGCTCGAAATGAGAACTTCGAAGAAATGATTACAAAGTTTATCGCTATTCGCAAGACTGCAGCTTCTGATGAAGTAGCAGCAGTACAAGCAGAAGAGCTCAAGGCTTCTGAATATACACTCAAAGTTGGAGAGAATATTGTTATTAAGACTCTTACAAAAGTGTCTGGTCCAACTCTCGTAAGCTACGTTCATACCAACTTTAAAAACGCCGCTCTTATAGTTGCAAAAGCCGGTTCTGATGTTGAGAAACTCAAAATGGTTGCGATGCATATCGTAGCAACCAATCCGCAGGTTCTCGCCCCAACAGACATCTCCGATGAAACTGTTGCAAAAGAGAAAGATATTCAGCTCTCTCTCATGAAAGAGGATCCAAAGAATGCAACGAAACCAACCGAGATTCTTGAGCGAATTATCGAAGGAAAGATGACCAAATTCCGCGAGGAAAATGCCCTTCTTACTCAACAATTCGTAGTAAACCCAGACCAAAAGGTTGGAGAATTCATCGGTGATGCTATCGTAAGTTTTAAGAGATTTAGTATATAATTATATCATACATAAACCGCAGTACTGCGGTTTATGTATTTTCCTAGCCCCATAGTTCATCGGTTAGAATTCAGGACTCCAAATCCTGCGAGGTCGGTTCGATTCCAACTGGGGCTGCCA
>CAZRBF010000047.1:0-3977 GCA_964598195.1 uncultured Candidatus Peribacteria bacterium
ATGAAAAATATCATAACCTATGACATGTGAAAACTCTGAAAGTTCCTCATGTGAAGGGAAGAGTGAGAGAATGCATACTACGTCATAAAAAGAGATATATTTGATAAGCTCAAACAAGATGAGATTGTAAAATTTACACTCGTTTGACAGGTTATTATGAATCCTTCTTTTGCAGATGAAACCATTGCGAGGTGTATGAAAGAATATCCAGGAAAGGTATTTATAGACAAAGATGTGTGATATGGCGTAAAAAAAGTATTTGAGACGATAGAACTTACAACTGGACTAAAAATTGAGTATATATAGCAGTTTTTTTGTATTGAGTATACTATATTTTATATACGAAGGGATGCACTACTCCCCTACCACCATCTTATAATCTTTCCCCAGGATCACCTCTATCTTGGGACTCGGAGTTTTGGAGTATTTATTGGCAGGGACGGTTTGTTGTGGTGCAAAGAGGAAGAGTGAAAGCGCTTCGAGGGTTTTGGAAGTTGGGGGGATTCCGATTTTATTCTCCATGTCCCAGGTGGAAAAAACCTGAGTTTTATCGTACGGATCCTTGGTACTTCCGATCGAGTCTTTTTCGGGGATATTGAATCCAAATTTTTTCAGATACAGAGCAACAGTATTGGCGATACCGGGAGACTTGGTTGAGTTTATGATGGTGATCTCTGGATTTTCGAGAAACATCTCTGGGTAATTAAATATAATATTGGAGAACTTGGAAGTTTCGGCGTAGGCATCTATGTGGGTTGGTGTGGCCCCGTCTGGGAGGAGCACTGAGGCTCCACCGAAAAGCTCACGCATGGGGGTGTAGAGGAATCCTCCGCGCTGACAGTAAGCGAGTCACTGGAAGCACGAATCATTCAGATTAAAGGCAAGGATATTGGCGGTTGGGATATCCTTTCCGAAGAGCGCGAGGGATGCGAGTTGTCCCATGGTGAGATCCGTTTTTATATGGGAAACAATGGCATAATAGAGGGACTTGATCTTGGTAGGACTCGTGAGGATATCGAGCGAAAAAAGCTTATCTTTGATGGCCTTTATAACCAGTTGCTGTCGGTGAGATCGGTCAAAATCACTCGTGGAGTGCCGACTGCGTGCGTATTTGAGAGCGGTCGCACCATCGAGTGTTTGCTGTCCTTTTTTGATACTGAATGTCATGTATCCCCAGTTATTATCAGGGTATTCTTTATCTACGAGATCTTCTTCGACATTCACGTCTATTCCTCCAAGAAGATCAACAAATTTGGTGAATCAATCAAAATCGATACTCAGATAATAATCCATTTTTTCTCCGGTAATTTCGCGCATTTTATCGCCAAGATCTTTCATGGACTGAGTGGACGACTGTTTTGCACGAAGCCCACGCCAGTAAATCTCGTTGATTTTTCAGCGTCCTCCGAGTGGGTACTCCACATAGAGGTCTCGTGGGATCGAGAGAAGAGAGATACTCTTGCTCTGGGCATGGAGTGAAGCAAAGAGGATAGTATCAGTCAGATCGGCCCCATCATGGTCACCCCCTCCTATACCGGTTATAAGGATATTAATCTTGTCTTGTTCGGTTCCCGTAACAGTTTGAAAGAGATCAGCTTTACTCGGAAAAGGAAGAGAAAAGTTAAAGTGAAATGAAGAAATCCCCGAGAATGTTGCCACCGAAACGGCAATCACTCAAGAAATCCCCAAAAATCCCAGCAGTATTGCTGAGACTGCATTGCGTTTTTTCATGACAAAATAACGATTTTTAAAAGATGCGAATCATGAGGTACCTGAATTTCATGGATTAGGAGGAAGTTTGGTTTTTTTGAAAGACACAGGTGGTATACGAGTTACAAATTAGATGCTCGCGAAGTATATGTGTTTCATGAAAAAAATCAAAAAATAGACTCAGGTATTTTTAAAACCCGGGTCTATTTTTGGAAAATATGCTAGTGAAGAGTCCTATTATAGAGACTGCTTGAGAGGATTTTTTGTGTATTGTTCGTAATCTCATCATACTCTTTTTTTGGCAAAAATGCCGATACATATCGACCATCACGAAAGGCGAGAATGCTATCGAAACGAAGTATACGTATGGCAGTATCAGAAAAATCTTCCTGATCAAAAGAGCGTACTTGTTCTTTTTTGTACACTCACTTGATAGTATAACTGCGTCACATATAACTAATTTTCAGGGCGAAATTATTATCCCCAATCTCACTCTCCTCTTTATGGAAAGTGATTTTATTGGAGGTAATAGCATGAACCCGATCAGCCACTTTTGCCTTTGGGGAAATCGATGGATTGCTAAAAAAATTCAGGGAAAGTTGATTGTTTCCTGGGTCTGTCAATTTGGTTGTTTTGTGTAGAAACATAGGAGAAAAGATTAAATATATAAAATATATGCTGTGATTTCCGATATTTTGGAATACTTTTACACGAAAGTCAAGCGAAAGTTTATTTTCCTGATTATTTTTTTTGATTTATTCGCAGATACTCATATAGTCACTGAAATAAATATTTACTTACTCTCTTTTTATCGTATGACCGAGTCGTTTCCGAGTATTGATCCAGATTTTTTTCATAAAGCACTCAATGATCTCGTATCTGGAGGTGGAGAAAAATTTCCAGAGAGCTCATCCAAGGACATAGAAGGTCTGGAAGTGACGTTTGTAGATGATATTTCTGGGTGAGATGAAGAAAACACAAATATGCCTCAAGAAGCGATAAGAGCAACACATCTTGTTTCTGTAAGTGCAGCCCTGGAATTGTATCCAAAACTTATCCAAGGAATCTGCCTTCAGTGGGGACATCCTAAAGAATTTGACTCTTATGTAAGAAAACTCATGCTTCTTGATCGATGAGAGCGTCAGGGCTTCAAATCTGATGTTATGGATGAACTTTTTATGCTTCAAGCAATGCATGAAAGTGTTTTTGGAAATACGAAATAAAGGAGAAAGAGAATATGTTGGGGAATTGTAAATTTTGAGCAAAATAGTACATGAAGTTTACAAATAATTTGTATTCTCGTCTTTTTCTCATATAATACTGTCTCAAATTAAGAAATACATATCCATTGCAGTGGAGGCTTGTGTTTCTCTCGAGAACATTCTCACACATCATGCTTCATGCTCATTAATTAGTAGCTTTGTATCGCTTATCGAGCGCTATAAGCTGTTCATTAGTTTTCCATCTTTTCATTTTTTAGAGAAAAATCGACCTTTTTTCAGTTGCCGAAAAACAGAGAGATTTCTTTGCAAAAAGATAATAAGTACGAATATTTCAAAAATTCTCTTGCAGGAATTTTCATCCGACAAGCAAGAACATGCTTTTATTTAACTATTTTTATAATCAAAACATATATTTATGCCACATACACATACTCCATCAAATGGAGACAATCATACACCACATACTGGAAATTCGGACCAACAAAATACAGAGCGTCCTATTTCACACTTTGACAAAAAACGCACACATACACACTCTGGTCATGGATACACCCCACACACATCCGAACATAATAAGCCTCATCATTCAAAGCACGCATCAGGTCACACTCCTCATGCGAGTGAACACAAACCCCGACATTCGGGAACGGGAATCCCTCCAAAAAAGTTCTTCGGAGGTATGAGACAAAACCAAGGAGATGAAAAACTGCTCCCCGGATCGAGTTATCTCTTTCCTATCAACAAACGCAACAAAAAGTCATTCCCCTTTTCTACCCCAAAACAAGCAATTCGAAAAAAAGATAATCCCATCGAGCTTCGACCAAAACCTATTGAAAAGGGGACACTTCGTATCATCCCATTTGGCGGACTCGAACAAGTTGGTCTCAACTGTATGGGATTTGAATACGGAAATGAAATTATCATTGTCGATATGGGACTTCAGTTCCCAGATCAGTATCAACATGGGGTTTCTTCGAGTATTCCGGATCTTTCCTATGTTCATAACAAGAAAATAGTCGCGGTACTTATTACTCATGGACATAT
>CAZRBF010000047.1:4077-5330 GCA_964598195.1 uncultured Candidatus Peribacteria bacterium
TCAGACTCAACAAATGCCCATCTTGCAGGTTCGTCTATCTCTGAATCTGAAGTCATCGGTTCTATCGATGATATATTTGTCGGCGCGAAGGCTCGTGTCATTACTGCGACATTCTCCTCTATCATTGATCGTATTATTCTTATCATTGCGACATCAGAAAAGTTTGGTCGAAAGGTGGTACTTCTCGGGCGTGGGATGAATAACTACATGGATATAGCCCTCAAGCTTGGGTATGCTCGACCACAACCAGGAACACTCATAACCATGGCAGAAGCGGATAAACTTCCCGATGATCAGGTAACCATTTGTTGTACGGGGGCACAGGGTGAGCGCTATGCTGCTCTGATGCGAATAGCCACAGGAGAGTCGTTTGATACGACCCTCAAACCAACTGATACGGTCGTATTTAGTTCCTCGGTTATCCCAGGAAATGAGCGTTCTGTTCAGGGACTTTTCGACATTATAATGGCACAAGGGCCACGTATTTGTCAGTATAAGGAATCCCGTATACATGCCGGAGGACATGCCCAGGAAGAGGATACCAAGAAGATGATCTCTCTCATTCGACCAGAAGTGTATGTACCGATTTACGGATTTCCTTTCATGCTCCATGGAAATGCCAAGAATGCCTATGATCTCGGATATGACGAAAATCATGTTCTTATTGGTAAAAATGGCCAGATTTTCGAATTTACTGCAGATTCATTCAAGCTCACGAACATGTATGCTCCACACCGACTGGTAACGGTTGATGGAAATATGATCGGATACAGTAAAGAGGACGTTCTCCATGACCGATTTCAGCTCTCAACAGGAGGTGCCATGGTGGTGAGTATCGCGAAAAAAGGTGGAGATTATCTCTATCAATTCGATAATGTTGGGATACCAAAAATGTCCGAATTTCCCCATCTTGAAAAACGACTTGTGCAACTTCTCGATACTATTTTACAGGGAGATATCACGAAGTTTCGAGATGTCGAAGCACTCAAAAAACACATTTCCAAGAAGATCGGAGATGCGGTATTTGATGAGATTGCCAAAGAGCCACTCGTTATGGTATTGGCACACTAATTCCATCCTTTATACAAGAGTCTTATGATAAAAGAAATACCATCAGAAAACTCGAGAAAAAATGAGGGAAGTAATAGTATTACTTCCCTCATTCAGGACACCAAAAAATGACTCGACCAATTTCTCGAACTTCCCGAGCGACGTGTTACGAGCTTTACCGACCCCAAGGATGTATATCGTCC
>CAZRBF010000047.1:5430-9593 GCA_964598195.1 uncultured Candidatus Peribacteria bacterium
AACTTCCCGAGCGACGTGTTACGAGCTTTACCGACCCCAAGGATGTATATCGTCCAACGGATGTGCTTGCAGTAGGCGACTTGCATGGAAACATTGAAATTATGCACAAAAATCTCAGATCCCTTGGTGTTATAAGTACTTTTGGAAGATGGATAGGTGGGCGACAACATCTGGTGTTTCTTGGTGATATCATCGGCGATCGCTGAACCGATGGTCTTCAATGTATGCGTGAGATTGATCGCCTAAAAACGGAAGCAAGAATCGCTTGAGGAGATATAACGGTAATTGCTGGAAACCACGAGAATGTAGCCATCTCCTATCTCACCAATAGAAGCGTCGCTTTTATTTGGAATGATGAATATAGGTACTATTCCGAAGAGGAGCTTAATGAAGGAAATAACGCATTTTCTACTGCACTGAGATACCTACAGGGCTTGGGTATTATAGAGTTTGCCCGAGACTATCTGAATCTCTATATAGATCCAACAGCAGAAGGAATGCTCATGATAAATGGGATGTGACCAAAGATCCTCTGATACATGCAAAAGGAACGGGATGGTCGAGCAATGCTTGAGCATTTTTGTCAATTGCGAATTGCGGAGCAAATTGATGACACGCTTTTTGTACACACCGAACTCACATCAGAGATGGCACGTCTCATAGGATCCCTTGGAATAGACACGATCAATCGTATCCATAAAAGTGGTCTCGAAAATATATTGCTCGAAAATACAGAACCATCTGAGGATTATAAAAATATCGTCAATATATTTTTATATGTTCATAATAAAAATAACTATCTAAAACCAGAAGAAGCCGAGCATCTCAGGAATCAGGGTATCAATCGGGTTATACATGGACATATTAATAAAAAATGAGCCATAGCACATATTGGCTGAATAGAAATTCACTCTGTGGATAATCATGCGGGCATTAAAGGGAGTTATATGGACCGACGATCTACAGGCCGA
Source organism: uncultured Candidatus Peribacteria bacterium (assembly GCA_964598195.1). GTDB lineage: Bacteria > Patescibacteriota > Gracilibacteria > BD1-5 > UBA2023 > UBA1545. The sequence goes on from CAZRBF010000047.1 coordinate 6,402, forward strand.
GTAGATAAATCTGGCCGTACGATAAATGGTATGAATATTATAAAATATTAGGGTCGGAGGGGGTATACAAGATTTTTTTAAAAATACTTGTGAATTATATGATAATGTTATATACTGCTTATAACTTAATTCGTATTTCATACCTCATGTCCGAAGTTGAATCAATATTTATTGATAACCCTACTCCATCTTCTCCCAATAAAACCAGGACATATAACAGAGAGGAATCATTAAAAAATATACCTCTCTTGAATAAAAAGGGTTCTATAGATGGCCTTAGATGAGGAAAACTCGTGGAAAAGAAAAATGGTGGACTTATCATAAAAGCACGCTCTACTATCAACTTTATTTTTCAGATTCTTATCTGAATATTTCTCTATTCACTCGTTCTCAGTGGACTCATGATCCTCAAATTACACGTTTGACTCTATTCGCACATTCTTATGATATTTATATCTTTTTGTGCCATAGGTATTGCCACAAGTATCACACTTTTTATATTCTACCCGCTCGTTGCCCCCCATATTTTCGATTTTCATCTTGGCTTTTTCTACACAAAACCTTTGAGTTTTTATATTCATTTTGGGACCCTAGATTCTATACGAATAGTTCCCCTCAGCATGATAACAGCTATAGAGATTATTCGCGTAGAAAATTATAATGGGAAGAAATGAAAAAATATAAATCAAACAAATCTCATCCTTCATGATGGGAGTCGTATAGCACTCACGGTACATAAAAATGAACTCATAGCACAGACAAAAGAGGATGCACAAAAACTCGCAACAAGACTTATTATACCAGTATGGGACAACAATACTGTTACTGCGTAATGAAAAAAAGACCCGGTATCAACCGGGTCTTTATATAGTGCACAACCCAAGAACCTTAAATAATTCCCGTAAACCAGCATACTATACTGGCAAGTGATGCTCCAACAATAGCCCCCTGAAGGCCACTCATTATAGAGTGAACCCAGGGTTTTTTATTTTTTCCTTTCTCACTGAGCAATATTATGGCCCTTCGAGAAAATGCAAGCACAAAGCCTGGGACTGCCCCTGTTAACAAAATTATCCCCACCTACTATACTCCTTTAATAAAATGACACTCTTTTCATATCATATCTGATTTGCATACGATAGACCACTCTTTTCTATCGAAAAACTGTGTATTGTCAAAAAGAAATGGTAATATTATTCTGACCTCGTAGAATTTAAGCGGATAAATCCGCCATCGCTCGCTCGATGAGGACTTGGATTTAATATAATCTTTTTGCTGATTTTCTGATTCTCTTCAAATAACTCAAGTTCATTTCCACGAGATCCATGGAAATCTGTTCCTGAAATATATTTTCCATGTTGTATGGCATATTTTATACTTGCATCTGTATGTTGCCATTCTTTACCCCGATATAATAGACTGAGAAATTCTGAGTTATTTACAATAGTGTTTACCTCATATCCAACTGCCGCAACGTAGGTAAGACTTACCTTTTCTATCTTCCCTTCGGGATTCACGACTGTAAAAGCAAGTGGACTAACCTGCAAAAAATCATTAGCAACGCGTAAATGAGCCACTTTCCACTGAAGTATGGATTTTATTTTCTGTTTCCAAGGTGGTGAAGTATGGTTAATAGCATCAATTTCTGCCTGAAAATATGTAATCGTATCAGTATACGAAGTGGCATTATTATGTATAGACGGATCCTTGATTTGTGATAATTTTCTGGAGAGATTATAAATTTTTATATTTTCAGCCAATTGTTTTTCAGACAGATCGCCTGCACTCATCCCTACTCGAACATCTATATTTCCACCATCCGAGTCCGTATGTATTTTTCGGTGCCAAAAATAACTCGGAGAGAGGGGATTATTATCCATAACAACATATTGCGGCTTATTATAAGCATGGTCAGGGTTTTCAATTGCCTGTTCAAATGCATCGATGACCCCTTGAGTATAATTCATTTCCATGATTTCACGTACAGATTTTCATATATTTTCCTTCAACCCACCAATTATCCCTGTTTCTAAATACGAACCATTTGCATAAACCAATCGTCAGTCTTTAAATATAACAAGGGCTGGCTGTCCTTCCTCAAGGATATAAATTCCTCATCTTGAGCTATCGTAACGAGTTTTTGCTAATGCATCAAAAATGCCCGCGGCAGTTTTACAGTCTCTTGAATGTTGATCTGTAAGTTCGAGCCCAAGAGCTTGCAATTCACGACAAAGTTCATCCATACAATCGAATAATCGTGTGTCATAGGCTCGGCACTCAGTGAACTTATCCTTATAAAACACCTTTCACTCATTAAATACATTCAGCTCCAAAACATCTTTTGGCGGAGCAAGCAAGCTATGAGAAAGTGTCATAAATAGACTGTATTTACAAAATAAAAATTCCTCTAAAGATGATATGTCCGGAAAAAGCGAGTATAGATATTTCATAAAGAAATGCAAATTTTCGTTGTCAATTATTCGATTATTCCACTCGCAATAAGCACTTCTCAGTCATAAATAACTACCGTTTGGCCAGAAGTGACAGCACGCTGTGGAGAGTCAAAAACCACTCTCACACGATCCTCTCTATCCTGAAAACACTCTACATCTTGATCATCCTGACGATACCGGATCTTGGCTCTAGCTCGAAAAGGAAACTCTCGAGCTTCGGCTATCCAGTGCCAATCAACTGCTATGAGTTCCTGTGAATAGAGCTCCAATTCTGCTTCTGTTCCAACTGTAATGGTATTTTTTACGATATCTTTTGCTATAACAAAGAGAGCTGGACCACCTCACACTTGGATTCATTTTCTCTGACCGATAGTATAACTAAAGGCTCATTCGTGCATTCAAAGGATATTTCCACTCGTATCCAGGATATCTCCTGGCTTTTTTTCGAGGCGTTTTTCGAGAAACTCTTTCATGCTGACCTTCCCTATAAAACAGAGCCCCTGACTATCCTTACGCTCAGCATTGGGAAGACCTGCCTTTCTCGCAATCTCGCGTACTTCCGGCTTCGTGAGATGTCCGATCGGAAACAGTGCGTGCGAGAGCTGGGCTTGATTGAGTCGAGAGAGGAAATAGGTTTGGTCCTTATTTGGGTCGACTCATTTTAAGAGATGAAAAAATCAACCCCTTTCCACCTCATCCCCAACCCTTCTCCTAAGAGGAGAAGGGAGATTTATTGTTC
>CAZRBF010000048.1:0-9538 GCA_964598195.1 uncultured Candidatus Peribacteria bacterium
AGGGATATTTCGAGAGTTTTGTCGTTTTCGAGATCAGCAAAAAGCGAAGATATGCGGAGTTGATAGTCTCAGGAGGAGCTCCCAAATCAGATTTTTTTTACAATTTTTTTCGCATTTTGTCTTGAGAATATTCCTCCAGTTTCTCCGTATGATTCGACTGCGAGGATATTGGAGAGCATGTGTCGGTAGGATTCATCGGTGGTGACGAGATCGATGACTTTTTGGTCTACTTCTCTGAGTCATGGGAAGTTCTCGGTATAGCTGATCTCGAGAACTTCTCCGGAGAGTGATTCGAGTGATTCGAGCGAGAGTACAAAGCTCTTGTATGGTTTTGGATTTTCCAGAAATTTTCGCGCAGCAAAACCTGACTCTCGAATGGCAGCAGAGAGAAATCGTTCAACAAAAAGATGTTTTTTGTAATCCTGAAGACGAGAAAGTTCCCGAATGTTTGGGTATCTTTCTGCTGTTTTTCCGAGGGTAGACGTGTACTTGATAATAGATGAGAAAATCTGACGATAGGTATCGCCCGGAAGGGTCCGTATAGTGATGTAGTTTCGCATCTCGGAGAGTCTGCCATTTTCCGCATGAATTTCTTGCCTCTTGTCCTTGATGTAAGCCGAAAAAACTTGTGAGATATTGGATGGACTATAGTAAGGGATCGCCCGATTGATGTTGACCGCACTTTTGTTGAGCGTATTTTCATCCTGCATAAATCCAGCTATCTGCAGAGCTTTGATCTGGAGAGAGTAATGGAATCGAACCTTCTCCTGAAACTTCGGGTCTGTTGGATCCAATTTTTCGTACTTCACAATCTCTCGTTTGAGCACTTCTTCGATATTTTCTGTAAGTACCTGATTGTGTTTATTTCGTTGAAATTCTCACTGTTCATCGTATTTCATATTGAGTCCATAGGCCCCTTTTATTTTCAGATCTTTGATATGTTTAGACTGGTCTCATCGGAGATAGCTTGAATTGTTTCCAGGATTCAGAAGCTCTGTGGGGAGGTAGGATTGTGAGAGAAAAAATTCGAAGAAGAATCGTGTTCGGATATTCATGTATTTTTGTCTGGAGACATCCGAATGGGTTCACTGCTTTTCTCCGTCCACCATCATAGGTCCAGTAATCTCAAATACGTGGTCTGGCAAGACCAGCATACCTTTTGATTTATTTGACTTATAGATATCCAATTCTTTCATGATGTCCACGCTTTCTCCGTTGATTTTTATATGAAGGAGATCGCCATAGATGGAGAGTCCGTTAAGAATCTCTTTTCTGTATACATCCGAGAGTGAGCCCCCGAAATCAGATCGAGATTGTATGAAATTCAGAACAAAGTCTATAACCGAGATGCTATTTGCTGGGCGCTCTAAAAGAGCTTGCTTGAGTGCAATAGTTTTCCTATATTCCCCCTGTTGCTTGAGTGCAGAATTGTGATTCTCTATTGCCTGTTGGATCAGGGCATTATTGGTAATAGTCATACCAAATTTTGTTCCATCGATCGGTGTGGCATCTGATTCAGAAACAGTTTTCCTCAAAAGCTCAGTGAACTTTTTAAATTCTGAAGGATACGACATAAATGATGCCAAATACATGACAGAAACACGAGAGAGCTTATATTTAGGAACAATTTTTTGAATTTTCTCGACTATAGAGTCTTGTGTTGCTACAGTCCATTCTTTGAGAAGTCCTATAATCTGATCTTCTTTTACTTTTCTTTCTTCAGGAGAAAGGTTTTTTTGTGATTCGAGAAGTGGTTGGATAACCGAAATATGACGGGAAAGTTTTTTTGAGAGCTCTGGATTGTTTTTTGGATCTGTGAGTGAGATTATTTTTTGGAGATTTATTTTCGATTCATACTTGATTGGAAGTTCCTCTTTTTTCAATTGTTCGATTTCCTCTGGTGCACTTTTTTTATCCCCTCAGAACGTCTCCATTGCCCCATTCCGAACGATAGGAACATTCCATGCTGGAAATTTCATGGTAGTATTTCCGGCAAACATGGACTGGTGTGTATTGTAGTGCTTGTCTTTTCGGGTTTTATTATAGTCAGCTACGACATTTTTGTAGTGGCTCCGTTTAAAATAATAGGGCACGAAACTTCCAACGAGTGAATCTCCAGCAGTTTCCAAAAGTGTATGCATCGATCGGATCGCTTTGTGATAATCCTTCTCTCGTTCTTTTTTTATCGGATTAGCGCTTCAGATTGCTCAAGGGTCAAACATGCTCATAATTTCGGGGAATTGTTGTTCATACCCTATAGTCATAAGTTCGGTTGGGAGCATCCAGGCGTCCACATTTTGCTTGCGTTGAAATGCCTGCTCTTTCGATGAAAGATCGGCCATGTTCATAGATTGGAACATGAGGGCTCGCATAGCATTGGCACAGTTGGTATCTTTTTGCCACTGCCAATCAACCACACGAGGATGGTTTGGGTCATAGGAAAGCTCTTGTGAGCGAACGAATCCAGAGAGAATATTTGGAAGTCCAATGGATCGCACCGAGGAAGCAAAAATAGGCTCCGCATTAATCGTATTAGTCTCACCATTCAGTACTTTTTGGTTGAGTTTTTCGATCCGTGTATATTCAGCAATTTGACCAATCTGACTTCGGAATAACTCTGTATTCTTTGGAATAGACAAAACCTCGTCCTTATGAATCAGGATATTATTTTTTCGTCGAGTAAGTGATTTTTCGAGAAATGTATTAAGATCCACAAGCTCATCTATGCTTATTCCAGAAGTATTTGCTATAGATGCTATAGTATCTCCTTTTCGTACATTATATGGTGTAGTATTTTGAGCTATTTCCAATTTTAATCGCTTCATACCCTCTTTTCATGAAATAGTCACACTATTACGATTACCTATATGCTCACTCTTCTTCTCATCGAGTTCTTTTAATTGTGAAAACATAAGACTCTTGCTCTCGGGAGATAAAGAATCTTTTTGTGAAAAAAGTCGATGTGAAAAATCCACAATAGTTGCTCCTATTTTGTTTATGGAAGAAGAATTTGATGGGGCTTGTTCTGTCATGTTTTCTATATAATCAAATATGTATATTCCTATCTTAACATATTTTTTCTAAAGAAGCAAAAAATTGAATTTGTGATGGTGATAGTGCTATTTTTGGGTTTGCATGTAGCCATTTTTTATTGCCCAATCGAATGCATTGAGTATCTTGAGGTTGTCTCAGTAGCTTCTCCCTGGGAGGTGAAAAAGTGCGACGAGAGCGGGACCTATATCTTCTTGTTTGAGCTCAAAAGTTTTGTGGAACAGTGCCTTCTTGGCTCCATCCTGGAGGGAAAATTCTATTTCTCCATACGGATCGTCTCGCATGAATATGAGGGAATCTCCATGAAAAGCTGTTGTTACATGTTTATCCGCTCCAGGCTGAGAATATATATCGGTTCCAATAAACAGATACTCACCATTTGTACTGGTTATTTCTCGGGCATATTTCCATCCAGCCCTTATAGCAATGTGTTCGGGATCGCCATCGATACCATCACTCACAGTGGCATTCGGAATATGTGGCTTTGTATGTGCCATAATTTCTTTCCAACCCTCCAATTCTTTTGGTATGTATCCTTTTTGCAGTGCATAGAGACAGAGAACAGAGACGAGAGTATTGGTGTATTGGTAAATAGAGAGTGACTCAAAAGCGGTTCCATCTATAACAACTGTCGAGGGAGCAGAGAATAATTCTTTTTGTGCTCTATTATCCATCTTTTTATGTCTGGAAAAATACACATCCCCGTGCATATTTTGTCCGAGGTTATAGAGAGAGTCCGATGATTCCCATGAGTAGTCACCATGAAATCATTCTTCCATTCACAAGGGGTGAAGTTTCTTTGCTATAAAAGCTTGTAGGGTGCGTATTCTCTCTTCTTCTGAGTATATTCCAAGAAATAGTCCAGGAATTTCAGGGCTTTGCAAGAGAAGATTTGCGTAGATGGTTGGCAGGGACTGGCGGATGTCATATTCCTGAAATGGAACTCAGAGAATATCGTATATTTCTGGTCTATTTTCCGTGAGTTCTGGGTTCCATACACTGAGAATCTCATCAAGCACCTGATATCATCGAAGATATGATTCTATTTGGCTCTTTGCTATACTTTTTGCCGATTCCGGAACGAGAGTTTTTGTTATAAGATCTTGAAAATACTCACGTATCTCTTCGGGGGTGTGAAATTCTTCACTCTCAATAATTTTTTCCTGATAATCCGCCAAAAAAGACTCAAGAGCAGAAGTGTCTACTTTTTTGAGGAGTCTCTTTCATTCATCATTAATGATACTAAAATTTTCCATCGTGACAAGAAATATACGAGTTATAAATTGTTATGAGTATATTACTTTTTTCATTCTGTCAAGAGGATTTGAACGTGTGAGAAATTACTGTAATCGTATGCGTTTGAGTCGGAGGCTATTCGTCACAACTGCGACGCTCGAAAATGCCATGGCGGCTCCTGCGAAAGCGGGTGAAAGGGTCCATCCGAAGAATGGGAAAAAGAGCCCAGATGCGAGAGGAATTCCGATTATATTGAAGCAAAATGCCCAGAAGAGATTCTGATGAATGGTGCGGACAGTACTTTGTCCAAGTAGGAGAGCAGAGGGTATTTTTGAGATATTTCCTCCGATGAGTGTTACATCAGCCGAAGCCATAGCAGCGTCTGATCCGGTCGCCATCGCGATACCGACATCAGCCGAAGCGAGCGCTGGAGCATCATTGATACCATCTCCGACCATTGCTACTTTTCGTCATTCGGATCTGAGCCGTTCAATCTCTTCAGACTTTCCAGTTGGGAGTACTCCTGCAACAACCCGTTCGATACCCACTTCCTTTGCAATAGCACGGGCAGTGCGTTCGTTGTCTCCCGTGAGCATGACAACCGTTTTCCCCATGTCTTTGAGTCGAGTAATTACTTCTGTTGCTGCTTCCCTTGGGCGGTCAGCAACCGCGACATAACCGGCTATTTCTCCATCAACAGAAAGCATAACGACCGTTTTCCCGGCGGATTCGAGCTCTCCCACCTCATCCCCGACCCTTCTCCTAAAAGGAGAAGGGAGTTCATTATCTTTTTCCCCCTCTCCTTTTAGGAGAGGGCTGGGGTGAGGTGGTGGAGTGAGAGGGTCGTTTTTTGCCGTCGGTCGCCCGACCTCGATTATCTTCCCATCATCTGATTTGGCTCGTACTCAGGAACCGGCGGATGATGCAAAATCCGAAACACTTCTGATGATAATACCACGTTCATTTGTAGCGCGCACGATGGCTTTGGCGATGGGGTGCTCAGAATTTGTTTCCACGGATGCAGCATATGAAAGTATGTCATTTTCCGTGAGGTGCTTGGAAATAACGAGCACGTTGGTCACTTCTGGCTTTCATTCGGTGAGGGTTCCGGTCTTATCAAATACAACAGTGTCGATCTTTGCGAGAAGCTCGAGAGCTTCGGCATTCTTGACGAGCATGCCGTTTTCGGCACCTTTTCCAACTCCAGTGACGATCGCGGTTGGAGTCGCGAGTCCCACGGCACATGGACAGGCAATGACCAGTACTCCGACGAAGGATACAATCGCTATCGGAAGAGCTTTATCGAATCCGAGATAGTAAGTACCGGCTGTAATCCATGCGAGAAGAGAAAGGACAGCGATCGTAAGTACCGTTGGTACGAATATTCATGCGATTTTGTCTGCGAGAGCCTGGATCGGTGCTTTGGAATTCTGGGCTGCTTCGACCTTGCGAATAATCTCAGCAAGGAGTGTCTCTCCGGCGAGCCGTTTCGGTCGTATATGGAGGACCCCAGAGGTGTTTACGGTCCCGGCGGATACTTCATCGTCCGGAGTTTTTTCAACAGGGATACTTTCCCCTGTGAGGGCAGACTCATCTACTGCGGACGATCCAGCGAGAACTATTCCATCAACAGGAATGCGCATTCCTGGACGCACGAGCACTTCGTCGGAGAGGGTGACGGTCTCTACGTCGACTTCGAGCTCCGCTCCATCGCGAATCACCCATGCGGTTTTCGCTTCGAGGCGCATAAGTGCAGCGACTGCTTCGCCTGTACGGCGTTTTGATCTCGCTTCGAGGATGCGTCCGAGATGGACGAGTGCGATGACAACGATCGTGACATCGTAGTAGGTTGTATGGACATCGAGATAGGGTTTGAGGACACCAGAAAAGGCAGTCAGGATGAAGCTGTACAGTGCTGCGGTAATCGTTCCGATCCCGACGAGTGCATCCATTCCGGCATTTCCCGTACGAAAAAACCGCCATACGGCACCGAAATATCCGCGACCGACGGTCGCGAGGAGGATAGTTGCAAATATTGGCATGGTTTCATGAAAAAGGTTTCTCGATACATTTCCCATCATTGGAATCCACCCGAGTTGTCCGAGAACGTCCCATCCCATTGCGAAAGTGGTAATCGCCGCGAGCGTCAGGGCGAGTTTTGTTTCCGTGGGAAAAGAGTCACTTTCTTCCGATGAAACGGAATCGGTATGTGAGGAATGGTCGTGTTCCATGTGTGCACTATGTGCGTCGTGTTCCGAATGATCATTTGACTTTTTTGGAAGCACGAGTTCGTATCCGAGATCATGAACTTTTTCGGCGATCGTCTCCAAAGGAGTTTCCGAGGGATTGAATTCGAGGGAGAGTTTCTCCGAAACCGAATTTACTTCGGCTTTGGTAATTCCTGGTATATCGGCAAGAGTTCGTTCAATAAGCATTGCGCAGGAAGCGCAGTGCATGCCACTAACCGGAAGGAGGAGATTTTCTGTTTTCATTGGTTTTGAATGAAAGGATAAAAATTTAACGTACTTCTATATTTCCTTGAAACATGCGCATGCCACACCCAAACCAGATGTCTTTCATTTCGTCCGGTGTATCAAATTCGAAAGTGTTGGTTCCTTGATCGAGGAATTTACGGATCCCGAGTTCTGGTATGGTAAAATCAGCGGCACAGGTATATGGATTGGTCGAAGTTACCACCAATTGAACGTGCATATTTTTGGGGATTTTGAGGATATTTGGAGAATATCCACGTCCGTCTTGTGTGAGAGCGATCGCAATCGAACCCATTGCTTTCGGAGCGGTTATGCTGGATCCAGTACCAGAAGAGGGGGTGAATGATCCAGTATGAGATAGAATAACTGGAGTATTTGAAGCAAGAGAAAAAGTATTCCATGCACCGATAAGGGTAATGAGCGAAAATACAGCGATGACCCATCCGACCACTCGGAGGAACGAGGTTCGTGCCTTTCCTTTCCATCCAGCAGCGAGTCCGAGTAGCAGGAGTCCGGGAGTGGTTCCGAGCACGAAGGTCGCCATCGCGACAGCTCCGAGGAGCGGATCTCATGCTCGCATGACTGCGAGTTCTACCGCGAGAGTGAATCCGCACGGCAGAAGGAATGTCAATGCTCCGATAGCAATTGGTGCTGTTTTTGTAATCTCACCATGGGAAAATCGTTGTTTCAGACTTTCCGGAAGAGGAATAGAGAGTGCTCAAAGGTTCGGAAAAAGTTCTGTCATAGATAGGGCGAGACGAAAGAGGACGATACCTGTTATGAAAGAGAGAACTGCAACGAACGTATCAGAGAATCTCGCCGCTGTTCCGAGGAGTCCAAGGAAGAATCCCCCAACAGCATAAGCAGAGATACGTCAGAGGTGAAAGAAAAACTGGGCACGAAGACTCCGGCGTGAGATCCCATGTCCCGAAGTAGACATATCCGCCTCGGCGGAAACGGCCATCACGAGTCCTCCAGCAATCGCCATGCAGGTAGATACTCCGGCAGCCAGACCCGTTATAAGAGCGGTAAGAACGAGTCCGGTGCTTCCGGAAATCCCACCCGTCGGATCAAATGTTTTTGCAATCTCGGGCATTGCATACCATACAAGAGCTGCGACTGCAATTCCGAGAACGGTGTCACGGACGAGCGTCTCTGGATGGAGTATATTTTTCGTTTTCTCTCCTCAGGAATCTTTGATCGGATATCCGAGACGTTTTGCTGCATCATGAATAAGGTCGACATTGAGAGGAGACGAAGATCATATATGAAGAATACCGTTTTTATGCGATATTTTTACGGAATCGATTCCTGGGATTTTCTTCATCTCGTGTTCCACGAGGAGTTCACAGGAACGACAGTGAAGTCCTGAAAGGTGGAAAATGTATTCTTTCATAGGAGTAAAATTTATTGATAAAATTTATAGAAAGTATAGGGGAAATGACGGAAATGTATAAATACCACAAATGGTATTATTCTAACTCTACCCCTCTTTTAATCATCGCTTTCTCAGCTCCTGCTTTTCCGAACGCATAGAAGAGTCCCGGACGGAGGAAGAGTTCGATGGCGGTTGAGAACACGAGGCCTCCGAATATTACGGTCGCGAGCGGGAAGAGGAGTTCTTTTCCCATGGCGGGACCCGAAACGATGAGTGGCAGGAGGGCAAGCGATGCGGTGAGTGCCGTCATCATAACCGGCGCAACTCGTTCCAAGGATCCACGGATCACCAGTTCTTCGGACCATTCCATTTTATCGATATGCATCAAGTGGAGGTAGTGTGAGACGAGCATGATTCCGTTTCGCGAGACGATTCCGATGAGGGAGATAAATCCCACAAAGTGTGCCGTTGAGAGGACGTTTCCAGTTATAAATACCGCGAGCATCCCACCCAGGAATGCCACGACGACGGAAAGAAGGACTTGCCCCACCAGGACGAGCGATCGAAAATGCCAATAGAGAACGAATATAACTCCAGCGAGCACGAAGATCGCGATGATGGAAAGCTGTCTCGTTGCCTGTTGTTGAGCTTGGTAATCTCCCTCGTAAGAGATGAAATATCCTGGAGGGATTCCAATGGTGGAAACCTTGGTTTTCAGTTCTTCGACCGCGCTTACTACGTCACGATCTTTGATGAATCCAGTAATGAGGATACGTCGTTGTGCTCCGTCGTGACTGATACGATTCTGACCATCGGTTCTACGAATGGCTGCATATTGGCTCAAAGTTATCGGCTTGTCGGAAGCGGTCGATATGAGGAGATTTCCGAGTGATCGGAGGTCACCTTTCCAGTCCGGGTCAAATTTTACGATCAAAGGATATCGTTCGTTTCCATCCAAAACTTCCGCTGTCGACATCCCCATGAGGCCAGTCTCAAGAGCCTCATTGGCCATGCCGATATTGATTCCGTAGGTAGTCGCCATATTTCGGTCGACATCGAGTGATATCTGTGGCACCCGTTCCTCCTGTTCGATTTGTGCATTGACGATACCCGGAACCTTTTGCATGGCCGAGAGAATATTCGTGGCACTGAGGCGAAGCGTATCCAAATCTTTTCCATAGAGTCGAAGCACGATCGGCGCGCGCACCCCGGAGACAAGCTCCTGCATACGGTGTGTAATCGGTTGTCCGAGCGAAAAGATTACTTTTCCTTCATATTCTTTATATATCTTCAAAATATCACGTTCTATATCTTCTTTCTTTGCTTTTTCGGTATCGATAAGGATCTCGAATTCCGAGCTATTGACTCCACTCGCGTGAGC
>CAZRBF010000049.1:0-9497 GCA_964598195.1 uncultured Candidatus Peribacteria bacterium
ACGATGCGTCGTTCTCAAATCCGTACACGATAAAGTGTAGTAAATCCAGAGAGTTTTTTCATATCCAGATTCGAAAAATCACTATTTTTACAAAAAATAAGTACGAAATATTTGTAAAAATAAGAAAATTAACTACGGAATATTCCGCCTTGATAGAATATTTCGTACTTATGCATCATAAATTTTAAAAAAATCTTCCCACTAAACAACTCGCTTACTCCTCATGCAACCCTTTCTTCCTCTTCCCAAAGAGTTCTTGGAGCTTTGCGAGTTTGCCCGTATCTACGAGCTTTTTCTCGAATGAGAAACTCGATCCACATCCGCACCGATCCTGCACTTTTTCGCTCGAAAAAAGCCATTTCCCTTTGGCAAAAGTAATACGTCCTCATTCGAGCAGTTCTTGTTCCTCGCGTTTATAAAAAGCAGTGAGCTCTTCTGTAATTGGTGCACTTATGAGCCCTACTGTATCAAACTCGATTTGCACAGAAATCTTCGTTCCCGCGCATCCACTCTGGATAAAAGAGATAAAAATAGCATGAATATCTTGTTCAAGAAATGATGCAATAGAATTTTTGTCGAGCATAAAATGAGATGATTATGAGAGTTTTTGAGTGTAAAAAATATTGTCACCTACAGCATACCCGAGAGACGAAAAAATCAAAATGATTTTTATAGCCAATCGTGTCGAACGTGAATAGATGCTTATTTTTTGCTTTTCTCAAAAAATTTGTATACTTAGAGCACACTACTATCTAATTCGTCAAATATGTCTGAGCGCATCGTCTGAGAACTCACAAGGTTCTCGAAATCACTTCAGAGTCTTGAGGAAGCCATAGATGCGAGCAAGAAAAAAGTAAACAAGGAAAACTTTGAGTTCTTTCGGGACAGTGTTATTCAGCGTTTCGAATACACCATTGAACAAGCATGGAAGCTTCTAAAACATGTTCTTTTGGAAGAAGAATGACTGGATTGTAATTCTCCAAAAGGTACGATAAAAGAGGGCTTTCAAAATGGTTACATCACGAACATAGATATCTGGTTTGCTATGATTGAAGCAAGAAATATGACATCTCACACTTATGAGGAAGAAAATGCTGATGCCTTGTATCAAAATATAATAACCTATAAATCTTCTCTTGAAGAATATGATGAATTCCTCTCCGCGAAATTCTTACGATAAAACTATCCTTAATCAGATCAGAAGTACCGTATATCGGACTCTCGATCCTCAAAAATATAAGATTTTTCTCTTCGGCTCGAGAGCTAATTGAAAGGCGAGGAAAACCTCCGATTATGATATCGGTATCATGTGAGACGATCGAGTAAATTTCAATGCGCTTATGCGAATTCGTAGTGATTTGGAAGATATTCCAGCACTGATCGACATTGTAGATTTTCAAACTACTGACGCGTTATTTAAAAAAATGGCACTTCAAAGCACTATATCAATCGAAAAATCATAATCCTAGACTCCCTTTTCATGGCAAAGAAAAAGAAAAATACTCGCTCCACTTGGAGCTACGAGCTCCGAAATACTATTATAGGTTGGGTGCTCGTATCTCTTGGGATACTCGTACTTGCGGGCGATAAAAGCTCTACAATGGGTGCAGTTGTTACGAATATCTGAACCACGGTTTTTGGAACCGATTACCGATTTATTTTCGCACCTATCGTCACGATCCTTGGAGGACTTATTGTCATCAATAAGCTCTCGTGGAATATGGTCCGCTTTATCGGACTCCTCATGTTTTGGATTTCGGTGGTATCACTAGAGAATATATTTGCGCATCCATTTGAGTCAGGTCTTCTCGATTTTGGTAGTTTTTTTGTGACATTTCTCTGAAAAACCCCCGCTCTCGCATTCCTCATCGGTGGATTTTTGGTTTCACTCTATCTCACTCTTCGAATATCGTATCGAAAGATTTTTGGGACCATTCACCAAAACCTTCCGTCTATGCCATCTATTGGTACAGTCAAACAAACCATCAAAGATACCAGTAAGGCTATAAAAGAAGAAATGAAGGAGGATAAAAATGATAGATTTTATCAAGATAAAGCAAAAGAGCTCGAGGAGCAGATCGAGCTCCTCAAAAAATCCCGAGCTACTCCAGAAAAAGCAGGAAAAGAAATACCAAAACATATTCCCATCGAGAAAAAGGAGAACAAGGGCATTCTTGCTGGATTTTTTGGTGCTTGAGACGAATCCTCCAAGGAACCTATTTCCAAAGCTAAGCAACTCACAGTTGCTGATATACCGAAGAAAGAAGCTCATTTGCCCGATTTTGGGAAATGGGAATTTCCGAGCACTAATCTCCTAGACAATGTTGACCACCCCAATATCATAGATGCCAAGGAGGTAGAACAAAAATCTCTGGAAATTCAAAAGACCCTTCTTCACTTCAAGATTGATGTCACTATGATTGGTGAGAAAGTCTGACCAACAGTGGTTCAGTATCGCCTCAAGCCTGCCGAAGGAGTCAAGCTTAATCGAATAGAAAACCTCAAGAAAGATCTCGCGCTCTCCCTCAAAGCCAAATCCATCCGCATACAAGCACCTATTCCTGGAGTGGGACTTGTCGGAATAGAGGTACCAAATGACCGTCGGGATATGGTCGGGATTCGAGAGGTGCTCGAGAATCCTGTATTCTCCGGTCATAAATCCAATCTTGCCATGGCAGTTGGAAAAGATATTAATGGTGAATATATCGTTGCTGATATGGGGAAAATGCCTCACCTCCTGATTGCTGGGCAGACCGGCTCCGGAAAATCGGTCGGGATGAATGGGTTCATCCTCTCGCTTCTCTACAAAAACTCTCCCGATATGCTCCGAATGATCATGATCGATCCAAAACGGGTAGAGCTCGGTATGTACAACGGAATTCCTCATCTTCTCACTCCTGTTATCAATGATCCTGAAAAAGCACTAAATTCCCTCAAATGGTCTGTGGCAGAGATGCTTAGGCGTTATGATGTACTCCAAGTAGCTCGAGCACGTAATCTCGGGGAATACAACGAAAAGGTGGGTCGCAAAGACAAGATGCCCCATATTGTGATCATCATCGATGAGCTTGCCGATCTCATGATGAGCGGAAACAAGAAAGAAGTAGAAAGTGCCATTGCTCGTATAGCACAGATGGCTCGGGCGGTTGGTATGCACCTTATCGTTGCAACTCAGCGACCGTCAGTCGATATCATCACGGGACTCATCAAGGCCAATATCCCGAGTCGTATCGCGTTTACTGTAGCTTCTCAGATCGATAGTCGAACTATCCTCGATAATATGGGTGCCGAGGACCTCCTCGGAAATGGGGATCTCCTCTATTCTCCCGTTGGATCATCTGCTCCGGAACGTATTCAGGGAGTCTATGTCAGTACCGAGGAAGTGGAAGCGGTGGTGAATCACATCAAACGCACGATCGACCCCGCCATGCTCGAAGACATCTACGATGCATCCATCGTGGATGGAGACCGGGGGAATTTTGAATGAGGTATGAGTGACGGGAGTCGTGAATTTGATGAGGATCCAAAAATAGTCGAGGAAGCCATCCAGGTTGTTCGTGCCGAATGAAAAGCCTCCACTTCCATGCTTCAACGTCGCATGAAACTCGGATATGCCCGCGCTGCACGCGTTATCGATATACTTGAAGGAATGGGTATTGTCGGACCTGCGGATGGAAGTAAACCAAGAGAGGTTCTCTAATGTCGAGTATTTGCATTTTTTACAGAAATAAGGTAGTATACAGACAATATTGCTTGTATACACATCATGGCTATAGAATATGACTACTCTCTCAGATGACCAGACCCAGAAAAACCCATTTCTCCGGGCTTTAAAAGGTCCTCCTTTGACAACTCTCCTCTTTGCACAGATACGAAAGAGTCTTTGTGTGAGCTTCAGCAATCCATCGGACTTAAGGCTCCGAAGATCGAACCACCTCAAATACGCTCTTCTGAAAACACTGTCGATGCACCATCCGAACAAAGATCCTCAGTCAAATCTACAAATACAAAATCGGTCAAACGAGAACTCAATAACGAGAATTTCTCTCCTACGGACGTCATTCATCGAAAAGAAGGATATCAAATACCTATTGCCCCAAATATAAAAATAGGGAGGGAGTGATGGACGGGCTTGCCCGCAAACGTGGCCCTGGAAACAACCTTTCATGAATGAGTATTCACCGCAACACAATGATTTTCAGGAACGAATCTTACTGCTACGAGATGAACTTCACTCGGACCACACACTTCCGCTTCTATAGTTTTATCGATGGAAAATAATCTCGATGCTTCTGAAAAAAGCAAGATTCTTGGTGTGAATCTGGAACATGATTTCAGGTACCTTCTCGAAACTCAGCCAGTAAACTCTGCCGAATGGAAGACATTCTACGAAAAATATGGCATCACCATCTCTCCAGAAGAAGTAGGTAATCCTGACTGGATACAAGTTATGGCAGTCCGATTTTTGATCGCCAATAGCGACAAAGTCACGCCCGAGATAGTAGAAAGTCAATTTTTTTCTCAACTCTGAGTGGAAATACAAGGGGGAACAATAGTCATTCAAGAGCATAGTCCACTCCTCAGCATGAAGAGCTTCCGTGTAGGATTTGGGATAGCAAGTACTGAGGGGTTACCGATGGTGTGAAATGGATATTTTTCTCATGGGGAAGAGCTCGACTCAAAAACAAGAAAAACCACCATGTTCTATGCAGATGCGCGGCATGAAATGTTCCGGGTTTCTATGGACCGGCTTATGTGGGAAAATAAGTCGGGGACAACCGCTCGTATTTGAGCATTTGCTGAGGCAGGGCACGTATTATGATCTGGACTGTACACCTGAATAGGTGTCACACGGGAAAATACCAAATTAAATGGACAGTGGCGATCATACGGGGTATGATTCGGGACAACGGGACCTATTATTCGGATTGGTAGAGGAAGTAATAAATTCGGCGAAACCAATAAAATACTCTCTCTAAGTCCCGGAGCCGTATGGCTTGAGGACACCAGAAATCCTGGATTCAGCATCACTACGGATCAGGGAGAGGTTTTTGGACAGTACGAACAGTTCTTCCAGATGGTGAAAAAAAGTCCCGAAAATAAAGAAGCTATTCAGAATCTTATCGTTCGACTTCATGCACTCTCGCAGACATTTCCGATTATAATCACAGAGGATTTTGCAAATTCCCTCAAGGATCGGAAGATTATGAACCAGTTTATTGAATATCTAGATAAGAATAAGGCGTTTCTCGAGCAGCAAAAGGACATTCGTACGATTCAGTTTGAAAGTATAAGCGAGTGGCTCGATAGTATACGAAATACACGAGGGACCTCTTTCGAGAAAGAAACTGGACTCCTGCGGATTCTGAGCATAGAAAACACATTAGACTCTACGATTTTTAACACACGTGCATCTCGCGACAATCTTATGGATGCCACTCTCCCCCCGTCATCGCTCCTCATCCAGTCTGGTATGAAGATACGAAGCAAGTCTCCTCTTTCGCCCGAGATGACACTCTCTGTCAACACACTCTTACGACATGCTCAAAATACAGGTTTTTTCGATCGATTACAGGGGAAAACTTTGGAGATTGTAGCTGATCGAGAAGAGAGCTATACTGGAGCGACATTTGACTCATCCAGGCAAGTTATTCAGATGACCGAGTCAGACCTTCGGCAAATCGAACACATAGGATTTTCAGCGAATTCTCCGACTATAGAAGGATGGTGAAAAAATGATGTTCTGGGTATTCTGGGAAATATTCTCCCCAAAGAAAGTCTCTACACTATCTCCCGAGTTCGGATTGTTGACCGCAACAGCCACGCTCTTATAAACCCCATCAATCAAACCCTCATGCCCTATGATGGTGAAAATGGAATCCTTACCATTAGTCGTGATGAGATGGATAATTTACGCGATTTATCCGAGAAAAAGGCCAATGGAACCATCTGATTTTTCGAAAAAATACGCCTCCATGCCTTCACACAAAAAGCCATACAAGCACAGGTATATCCTCTCGTCCAATTTGACGACTTTCTTAGACGGAGTCTCTCGTCCTCAGCCACCTCCCTCCAGCTCACCAAACAGCTTGCTGGTTCTGGAACGCTCTATGATTTACGACCACAGGGCAATACTGAGAACGGACCGAAAAGCCCTCAAAAGGAGACAGTCTACGGTGTATTCCAAACCAATACCAATGAACAAAAACAGACACTCCGTCTCACTCCCCTCCCAGGATCAATATGGAAAATACAAATAGATGAGATGGAACCTTTTGTACTCAAGAATTCAAAAGATCTAACGTTATTCCAAGAACAATACCCAGAGCTCGCCAAGCTGATTTTTGGTACCACCGGTCAGCCTATGAATGGCGGTGCCTCAAGAATACAGGGGATTATCAGAAATGTATGGGGTACTGAGCCAACAACAAGACTACAGTAATAAACCCAAAAAATAAGCCTCATCAGCAGTGATGAGGCTTATTGAGGTACATATTAAAACTCGAGAGAGGAATTACTCAGATCATAAAGTGTTCCGTCTTTCGTCCTAAACTGAGTCTCTCCGAGATTCAGAATAGTTTTTGGTCCAGTTTTTTTATACACCACAGTTACCAGCGAAGTTTTTTCAGCTATATTTTTTGGATCCTTAAAAAGAAGAGTAATGGTAGAGTTTCCAGGAATATTCGCATTCTTGACCACCTCCACATCTTTATCCTCAGAAAAAACATCGCTAATAGTGAGTCCTTCTGGATCAAAAGCGAGTGGGAGAATCATTCGAGAAACACTTTCAAGTTGGCTATTGGTCTGAATCTTGAGCATATCGGTACCAGCTCCTGCACTCACCACAGAGATGTCTGCGGCGACAAGAGGGGTTTTGGTAGTCGAATTCATAACTGAAGTCTGGAGGCGTGTTCCCGTGTCTGTACCGAGAATAAGCATATTAATAGAGAGTGCGAATACAAGACTCGCAACAATAATCATAGTATTCTTCTGGGTTTTTTGTTTTTTATAATCCGTGAATATATCTTTCATAGAAATTTTAGAAGAAAGGATAGGATAAATACTTGTCTATTGTATATCAAAATAGCGAACAAGTCAACTTTTTTCGGCTCTTTTTTCAAAATCACTACAATGGCAGTGACATATTTTTTTTATCGGGGTCATTTTTCCCCAGTATATCGTCATATTCAGAGAGAAGAGAATCACTTGCTCAGGTATTTTCTACATACATAGTCAGAAGAAAATCTTGTTTTTTCTCACGATAGTAGAGGAGTCATCCAATGGTAATAAAAATTGCTCCAATACACTGAAAAATAATCCCATCACCTATAACGATATTTTTGTAAAAAAGAACAAATCCTCGAATGGAATTAAATATAACAAGGGTAAGAAGGAAAAGTGTTACACCTGAGGCAATAATGATAGTATGATCCGAAAAAGTAAGATATGCTTTTGTTTTGAGTTTTTCCTTTCATGCACTCGAAAGTAACAAAAAGCAGAGTATGCTATCTATGAGGATAATAATATACCCTATATATCCAGCATGGATGCTGAAAGCATTTCCATTCAGAGAATTATCCGTGATTGAAAACCAAGCAAGAAACAAAGAAAAAAAGGAAAGAGCAATTCCAATGCTAGTGACCCTTAGGCTTCTCGAAAGATGAAGAAAATTAAAGCTCAATCGAGCCAAAAATGTATGTATTTTATTTTTTAGTTTCCGATTTCTTGAATTTGCTATATAATCCATATTGCAGAGTAGTTGATGATTTGGTACGAATCTGGATTCGATTATAGGAAAATATAGTTTTTGTAAAGTAAAAGATATTAAATCCCTTATTTTATTGCACGTATGTGAAAAAGTCTCAAGGAAAATACCTTCTTTATCTTTTTGATGCTTATAAAGAATTTTTTTGTGTCTCTCGTGGAAAGTCTCCGTCTGTTTACAAAAAGTGTTGTCTGAAAGGAGACGGGAATCATGAAAGAGAATACTTTTCTCGACACGATGAATTTCTTTTTTCATATCGGTCCGAAATCTTTTTGGAAAGCTCCTTCCTGAATCAAGATAGGACGAAGCATTGGGACTTTTCTTTATTATATCTTCAAAAAAGATCAGGTTTTTCTAGAAAAAAAGTAAGGAGTTTTTAGTTTTTAGTTTATTAGAAAATATGCAAATTCCAATGAAAGAAAAAAAAGGATTCACTCTGGTGGAAATGCTCATTTCCCTCACTCTTTTTGCCATGATCATCATCATGGCATTTGATGCCATGGGAAGTATTGGAGTCCTCAGAACACGCGTATCAAGTCGACTGGATCTCAATAATGAACTCTATAGTGCTTCAGAAAAATTCGTAGATATCATAAAAACAGGAGGGGATATTGATTATGAAGAGTATTGGAATAGAACAGCGGTTGGGATGACCACTTCATCTGGACACTACGATGTATTTTCTGGCTTTGGAAACTATGGAAGTGGCTGAATTATGTCTAGCACATATGGCGATGGATTATATTACTGTGTCAGTAGTGGTACAACAATCATAGGATCTGGCGGTTGTCTCGGTGGAAGTACCAAGATGCAACGATACGGTCAATATCGTCAGCAATTCATCGATTATAATGCGAATGCTAACAATGATCTTGGTGATCAAGATGGAAATGGAAATATCCGATGAGATGATGACGATGAGGACCTCTGAATAGGACCAAGTGCCTTTACAGGAGGTACTGGCATGAAAGAATTGTACCTCATAAAGAAAGGATCACAGATTGAAAGAACTTATCTCAGATGGATACTCACACCCGATACGAATAGTCCAACGGGTGGCAGTGGATGTGTACTTACCGGAACGTACACGTGAAGCGATAATTGTCTCGGAAATATTCAAGTTTTGAAGCTCGTGGGACGCGATCTTGGACTCTCACATAATGGCAGTTCCCCTGGACAATACGATGGAATTATCGATACCTGGGAATGTCATGGAGACTACAATTGTGCAACCCCAAGTGGCATTGATAGTGACTGGGTGAATATCTTTCCAGAATGGGTAAATGTAAAAAGTGTTGATTTCTACCCCTATCCAGAAAAGGATTTTCGCTACGGCTGGAAAGAATCGGGTGATTCGATTGTTCTCAACTCGTATGTTCGAATCAAAATGACCCTCGGACTCGCCTGGGAACGGCGCAAAAAAATTAAATGATCACCAAGTGACACGACCATCACAACAACCGTAAATTTATCGAAATAAAACAACCGTTCGCTGTACAGAGTGTACAGACAAGGCAATGCCTTGTCTCAACCAATACCCTGTCTCAACAATATTTATTTTTCATTTCATCACCATGAAGAAAAATCAAACATGATCTGCTCTCATTATAGGGATATTCGTCACCATGATTGTCCTCGTCATCGCACTCTATCTTCTGGGCAAGATCGTGCCTTTTGCGTATGATATCAAGGGGGTAGAAAACGGAAACATCTCCTACTACCGAGCCAATAC
>CAZRBF010000050.1:0-7558 GCA_964598195.1 uncultured Candidatus Peribacteria bacterium
TGGAAAAATCGCAAACTCTATAATGGGAATGAGCTCTGCTACTTTTACTCAAAAAAATTCCCGAGAAAATAAAAATTCGACTTGAAATAGAAAATAAAATAGATTATCCTATGTCTCGCGTACGCAAGCGTAATAAATCTATTTTATATTCATAAATATTTTTTGCCCATGAGACCAAACAAAAACAACATAGACATGGTTCCAAGTACATGAGAAGTTCTCAGCATGATTGATGCACACCAGGATCTTCAAAGAATAGACGAGATACGGAGAAGTATTGAGTTTCTCCTCAGAATTAAGTAATACGCATTAAAAAAATCTCTATTTGTCGCGACAAATAGAGATTTTTTTGCAATTATGCTTTTTACATTGCTTTTTTTAAAAAATACATATAATCTTCACGTTTAATTTTTCAACTTTTTCTTCATGAAGACAGCTATGCAATCCCGTCCAGGTACGGTACTTAAAATCGGAAATGACCTTATGCTCGTAGTAAAATACGAAATGCACCGAGCAGGTCGAGGAGCAACAAATATTAAAGTACGTCTCAAGAACCTTCTCCAAGGGAATTCTGTAGACCGAGTTTTTGATGGTGAAGACAAGTTTGAAGATGTGAGTCTTGATCGTTCCAAATTTGAATTCCTCTATGAATCTGGTGGAGATTACGCATTCATGAACCAAGATACTTACGAGCAAATCGAACTTTCCGAGGACAATATCGGAGACATGAAGTACTTCCTCACAGAAGGTCTTCGTGTTGATGTTCAACAGTACGAAGGAAAATTCGTAGGAATCCTCCTCCCACTCACTGTACGACTCACCGTTGCAGAATGTGACCCAAGTGTCAAAGGAAATACTGCCGATGGAAAGATCACCAAGGATGCAGTAACCAACACCGGATACGCCATCAAGATTCCTGGTTTCGTTGATGCCGGAGAAGATATTATGGTGAATACGGAAACCGGAGAATACCAAGAACGCGCAAAATAGTCTGATGCACTGAAAAGCTCGTCCTTCGAACTTAAATCTCCGTGTCTCACTCATCGTACAGTCGTACGCCTCGTTTCGATACTCGATTTGCACTCGAATTACTTCGCTTTTGAGCACATCAAAAAATAATCCCGAATCGGGATTATTTTTTTATATTCTCTCCAACTTCTGAACCAAATTACATTCTCTTTTTATATATTCAGGAATAATTTTAAATACGTCATTGTATTGATGATATTCTGAGATAAAATCCCTAAGCGATTCTTCCTGACGAGACTCATTAAAACCTCGCATCGTACGCGCATAGTCACTCCAATCAGCACTCGGAAATTGCCCAGAAAGAAACTGAATATAGTCCTCTATTTTTTCGACATGAGCACCATTATTCTCTTTGTATATATCCCAAAGAACGGGTTTCTCTGAGAGGAGCCCCGAACACAGACTATTTTCCCCGCGCACGATATTGGCATCACAGAGCGATTGAAACACAGCATAATCAACGAGGGAGAGGAATGGGAGTATCCGACAATGAGAGCTTTCCTGTAATCATGACACATCTCCACATATCCAGAAAATCGTGTCAGATTGATTACTCTCTATCATAGCACGTATCTTCGATAGTGTCTCTTTGTAAACAAAAACAGAGATCCATTTTTTTTCACAGACATCTTTTCATAGTCAGTGTGCGAAGTTTTTGCGTGTTTCTTTTTGTTGCTCCAGAAGAGGATTTATTATTACTCCTCCCCCACCAGACAAAAGTGATGGCACAAAATGGATTACTGTATCATACCCACTTTCGAGTACATAGGTCGTCTGGTGCAAGGATTCCAGTCCTTTATGGAGGAGAAAATAAGAAAATGAAATGATGGTTTTCTGGTACTGAAATCGTCAAAGATAGTCTTTTGGAAGTGGGTAATCAAAGAAATTAAAAATATATGTCGACGGAGAGGGTGAATTTTCTCATTTTAGAGTAGTAAGTGGTACATATTCTATCCAATCAGGACTCTTTCCAGGAAAGAACTTCTGGAATAACCCACTGTCATCCGAGAAAAATCGGATACGCATACGTGGATACTTTTCGTGCAAAGAAAGCGCGAGATTGACAGCAAAACCCATGTCACCGTAGTTATCTACTACGGAAACATAAAAATCAATGCGTGCTTGAGAAGTGAAATTCATGTAAGAAATAGGGGGAATAAACAATCGCTTTCACTATTGTACGAATAATTTGCAAAAAAAAAAGTAAAGTGTTAAAATACATTTGTTCGATTGAGAACTTTTCTATTTTTTAAACTTTTATAATTATGTGACTATCTGATTTACCTATTATTGGAGATAAGATGAACGCTTTAAAACAAATCACCTCTTTGAGTGATCAATTTGAGAAAAATAATCTTGCACATGAAACTCCTGAGCAAGTTTCTGAGCACATAGGATCCATTCTCCGATCATGTAAAATTCGAGAAATACTTGCAGATAAAACCATTTCTCGAGGAGAGATGAAGGAATTTACAGCACTAAAACTCACTGAATATGAGATGAAGTATCTTGCAACAGGTTGAGCATATCTCTTGAAACTTCATCCTGAACAATTTCAGGTCATGATTCAAAAAGAGACTGGTATGAAAGATGTAAACGAGATAGTTGATCTGGTAAAAATAGAACTCCCTGGTGGACGAAAGAAATCACTCAGAAATATTATGATTGAATCATCTCATGAGTATGAGGCTATAAAAAACGAGACTACTGCAGCATTGCAAAAAAAAGATAACACACCTCCTGTAACTTCCTCAAATACAGAGATGAAACTTCCGCCTGTATCTCCCGAGGTACTGACATTAAAAATGTCCGAAACTCTTTCGAAATCAACAAAACAGCAATTATCTGAATTGGTAAAAAAGAGGGGAAAAGATTTTTTTCAACAAGCAGAAGTTATTTTGAATGGAATGACTACAAAAGAAAGAAATGATGTCATAAGAATACTTATTAATCCTATAGGTGCCTTAGCCATAAAAGTTGCTGCAAAGGCATCTGAAGAATTTATGAAACTTTCTCCGTTAGAAAAAAAGAGACTCCCCCCTGTTTTTATTCAGATGTTTAATGGCGTAGACAATAAAAGTGTATAATAAAAATATTTAACAACTATCAACTTATCAATTTTTAAATAACTAATTACTATCATTATATGTGAAAATGAATTGAGGGACCGTCTATAAAAGACAAAGTTTCCAACAATGAAAAGAGTAAATCTTTATCATCAGTTAGTCAAATACCAGAGAGTGGAGAAGCAATTGCAAAATCTCACCAACAAATCGCTGATTTAAAAAATGATATAAAAATCATGCAGCAAAGGGACTTTCCAGCATTTAATCCAGAATTTGCAGTTGAGAGTTTAGCTATGGCATGAATGTCCCTTGTTTTGGCGGTTGCAGCCCCTACAGAATGATGATTATCATTGCCTGCAGCCTATCTTAGTGGTACTGCAGCGATATGACTTTGAACACTTCAGATAGCATACATTGCATGAATGTTTTATGAAAAAGGTTTGATAAAAAAACAATCGGCACATCCAGAAACATTTAATAAACTTGTCGCGGATTTATGAACTTTAAGTAAAGCTACACTAGATCGTTTTTGACTCTGAGATAAATTATTTTGACTTGATAAATGAATTGAGGCTAATGCACAAAGATGAATAGTCCATCTAGATTTTGATTGATCAGGTGAATGATATCTTTATAAGGATGAACAAGGAGGATATAGTATAATATATATTTGAAAATCAGAATATAGTGCTACAAATCCTGAACAAACCAGTAGACTTATTGATGCACGAAAGCCAGTTTATTGTATTTCTGGAAAAGATTTAACTCGGGTTTTGGAATGAGTTCATGATATTCGAAAAAATAACAAAATTATCTAAAAAGTATTTATATATTAATCATAAATTATATGGGATACGATTCATTATCAAATTGATTCACCAGTTCTCCTGTTCAGAAGAAACATCCCGAATCTTCATTGAAAGATGGTAAAAATTCTATACATCAACAAGTCCATGCTTCGAGTAAAAATTTACAAGAAACTATGCCAAGTGATGAGGTTGCAAAAAAACTCATAGAAATTAATACTCATCTTTTGCCATCATCTCTTTCCGTCAAACAGAATGGTGATATTATTGGAAACAGGACCAAGAAAAAATATGGGAATATTGACATTGCCAGTTTTCGAATACTTCCCATTGAATCAAATTTTGTATATACAAGGAATTCATGAGAAGATGAGTGATATCCAATCCATGCAGTTTATGAGACAAATTCAGATGGAGAGAGTGTGTATAAAGAATGAAAAAATGTATATTTCTCTGATAAAAATAGATCATACGTATATCTAGGTAATTCAAATATTGTAAATCAATTCGAAAATTCCAATGGAAATTTAGAAAAATTTACTTTACCTGAATTGATAAGTAGGAGAAAAGATTATCAAGAAGATGCTTATGGAAAATATTTTATCTCAAACGGAAATTTATATGAGGGTGTTGGATGAGAACAATCTTATCCTTTCCCTGATGGTAAAAAATGGAATAAATCCGTAAAAGTTCATGGGGATTTCAGTCTTATAGAAACTTCTGATGGTTCACTTTATACAAGAGATAATGAAGATAGATTAGCAAAATTATCTTATAAAATTTCCGATATCATTATCCAAAAAAAATCTTGGAAAATGCTTGAAGATCCAAAAAATTGAGTACATATCTCAATTAAAGTAAAAAGGACATGAGAGATCATTCAGTTAAATCCATATTTTTAGCTTAATGAATTTTTGTATAGAGTGTTTGATCTATTTTAATAAAATTTATGAGTGATTATTTAGATAAAAATATGAGTTCGCAGAAAGAAATCGAACTTCTTTTAATAATACAAAAGAAGTTCATTTCGGTATTCGAAAAAAGAGATAGAATTGGAATTTCCCAGGAGCCGGAAATCAATAATTTTTACCCATAATCTGTAGTATGTTATGGCAAGTGAATTAAAACAAGAAACAGACGCAAAAATAGATCGAGCGATATCTTTGAGCATCGCTCTTTCAGGTACTGAAAATGGAAATGAAAAACTCAAAGAAAAAGCAGAAGCTTTAAGAAATTCATTAAAAAAACTGATTTCAGAAAAAATTGTACAAGATGACGAGATTACTCTTGATGAATGGAATGAGGTATTCCATGGTCTTCCAGCGGAATTGCTCTCATATTTCCAGATCGCCGATATGAAAGGCTTAAAAGTTTTTATAGAAAAGACAAGTACGGCTCCGGTAATTTTCTCAAAAGAAAATCAGCCACCAATTTTGAGTTCAGGCAGACCAGTTGAACCTATCTCTTCAGTTGAAAAAACGAAGGGATATTTGCTTTCTAAAAAAGATTTTGAACTCTATTTTGCTTGAGACGCATTTCAGCAGCAAAATGTGGGAAATTGTTACCTAGTTACTGCTATAAATAGTCTCGTCAATTTTTGATGATTTGAAGAATTGATTCGAAAATCCGTGAGCAGGACAGAGGGTGGCTTCGAGATTATGTTGCCACTCTGAATGTTGCAGCAATGAATACCAAAGGAATACGTTAAAGTATTCAAGGTATCAAAGAGTGAGTTGGGTTCACAGATTGGTATTTTTGGATCCCAGTTTAGCCTCATGAAATGAAAGGATGGAATCAAGGCTCTCATGGTGGCTTATGGGAAATCCGTTACTGGGAAAAATACGTTTGATCTCTTGAATCTGGAAGGATGAGATACGAAAGATACGATTAAATCGCTGATCTATGGGATTTTTTTATACGACCACACACGGGGCTCGAGGATAGATGGAACTAAAAATTTTGAATCACGACTCCAGAGCTCATTGATGCAATTTGACTCTCATACTGATATTATGACGTTGAGCGTCAATCAAGGTGAAAATTACTCGCAATTGCTCAAGCTTGATGAAAAAGATGACAACGGAAAAACCATTCAGCGAACACATGCCATTTCTGTGATTGCTGTAGATAAGGACCGAAGGGAAGTCACTCTTTCGAATCCTTGGAATTGCAACAAGCGATTCACCGTGTCCATCGATGCCTTGCAGAAGCTGTGTTATGAATTTCAAATGGCCTCAAAGGAAGAAAAACAAGGCTTGGTAGAATCGGATTATCAGTCCGAAGATGACCATCGCATTTCAAAAATGGTTTTGAATAGAGATGCGAATAACATGAAAAAGATAAGAAATATCCCATCAACTATACGGCAAATCAAAAATGATCCGAATTTAATGATTCCATTAGTCGAAAATATATTACATGGTTCGAATTGACCAAAAAACCCAGAATCGCTCAACCAAGCTATACAAGCAACTGGCAATTCAAATCCTCTGGAAAGATTATCTCGAGGCGACGTCGTGGTTGAAGAAAGAGATAGAAAATATTACATAGAGAGTCATGGACAGAAGGATTCTTATATTACATTTGATGAAAAATATAATCCGACGATACATTTTGGAAAATCGAACCTTTCGCTTCCGTCATGAGTTTTTGCAAATACGTTTAACGGGGAATCAAATAAGCTAGTATCGTGGTATCTATATCCGCCAAGACTGGTCGTTTTTCTCAATAAAATAAAACATGATTATATCGATACGTCATTTTATAAATCGAATACTGGTTCGCCTTTCGTATTATGAAAAAATGGTGAATGCCTCCTGATGGACGATCCTGATAAATATCAGGGAACAAAAAAAATATTAAAAAAGGCAGGTGATGTTTTGTGAGATACGAGTATTAGCGTATTGAAAGACTGGTCAGCTTTAGGGATAAAATCTTCTGATATTGAAACAAAAAAGCAGATTATTTGATTTTTAAATAATATTTCTCAAATAAAAAAGAGTATATAAATTTATTTCTTCACACATTTTTCACGACCCGTTTTTTGCTTTTTCTGTACATATAGTATACTATCGATGATATGCTTATCTTTTACTATTTACTCTAACATGAGAACAAGTACTGTATGAAAACGAGACAAAACTCCATGTGATCTTCCCATAACTGAAATTGTTCCTGTATCGTCTCCTTATTGCCTACTGAAAGAGAGGATAAAGAGAGAGGTTGCTGATTTTTGTGCACAGTATCCCCTCAGTAGCGAGGGAAACATAGATAAATATATAGATGGGGTCATAAAAACGAACGAACTGAAACTCATAAAGGTGCTTCCCCGAGGAAAAAGCTGGACAGAAGCCCGTTCACGTCTCCATGGATCTCTTACAAGAATCTCAACAAAAACGATTAATGATGTACTAGCATTCTATGAACAAGAATACATGAAACTTCTTGATACAAAAGAAAAAGAACAAGAAGAAATATATTATCACAATGTACGGGAGGAGTTTATTATAGAAGGATTACGCCAAGATTAAAAAAAACTTGCGAATAATTCATTTTTCTCTATAATCCCTCGGCTCAATTCTTTTGGGAATTCGCCAAGTGGTAAGGCTCCGGACTCTGACTCCGGCATCGGGGGTTCGAATCCCTCATTCCCAACCA
>CAZRBF010000050.1:7658-9479 GCA_964598195.1 uncultured Candidatus Peribacteria bacterium
TTTGTCACAAGGTGTTTTTCGAAGCGAGAGTTCGCTTGAAAAGCGAAATCGACACTGAGAAAAAAGAATCCCTCATTCCCAAGAATCCCTCATTCCCAATTTTAATTATTCCTCATATCAGTATGAAATATATAGTATATCCACTTCTCCTGATTGGTCATACCAAGCGTCTTGGAGACCTCTTGCCTCGATCATAGTATCATCTGTTTGCTGGTATCAATTCTTTTATATTCTTCCACTTCCTCATCGGTCACGAGAACCACCACTTCCTCTCCTGGATTCTTCTTGTTTTGCGAAGTTTTTGCAATCTTGTCGAGGAATGCGTTTGTTTTTACGTATGCAAGACGCTCCTTTTTCTGTTCTATGGATTCTTCTATCTTTCCATTTTCTGTAACTATGTATGATAGATACGAATTAATCTGAAAATCCTTGTATTTGTACAACACCACAAGATACACCTCATACACGATAAGAACGAGGAGGAAAAACAAGATATATTGGTAACGTTTTTTCATAAACAAAATTTAGAATTGCATTTTTGCTCTTTTATGGATACAATACCCAAAAATATTTTTTTTCATAATTTTTATGCAAAATTCTTCAAAAGCTCCGGAATCATTTTTTGCAAAACATATCATAGGAATCATCATGTGGGGACTTCTCGCCGTCATAATCATCCTCCTCTTCTCAGATTTTTCCAAAGCACCAACCATTGTATCAGAAAAGATAGACCCCTATGTACTCTCTACAAAAGGAAAAACCCTGGTCATTCGAGAGAAGCTCATAACCGTCGAAGAGAATAAACAGGAACCTCTTTTTGTGGGAGATAAGGTCAAAACTCTCGCTTCCACAGCAACCGTTTTCTGGCCAGATGGCAGTATTACCCGTCTCTGAGAGAATTCTGCCATCACTATTAATGAGATGCGAGCAGAGACAGCAAATGCGAATATACAGATAGATTTCAGCCTCGAAACAGGAAAAAGTTGGTCAAATGTTGTAAAATACATGTTTGGTGAATCGTATTTCCGTGAACGATTTAATAATGACACCGCTCTTGCGGCAGTTCGAGGAACAGTATTCGAAGTCAATATGGATAAAAAATACATCCATACTATCGACCATGCCGTAACTATAGAAGACATATGAATACATACAGGAAGCACTTTTGTCGTAGCAGGATGAATACTCGATACTGCTACACGAAAAGTTCTGGCTCAAAATGTGCTCGACGAAGCATGGAATAAAATCAATTCCAATGCCGATCTCATCTATATAAATGAGAAAATGGAGCTTCTGAAAAAGGCTATATTTGAGACACTCGGAAAAAAAGATTATTTTGATCTCCTTCTCGAGAAACTTGGACTCAAAGAAGAAGAACCTTCTCTCGAGGTACTCCTGACTGGAGACGAAGCAGGTTGGGTCAAATTTGAAACTGAAGTCTCAAAATGAAAAAGTAACCAGGAACTTCTCGATATCTACCAACAATTCTACGGACTCGGGAATACAGAGACACTTCTCGAAACCAAAATGAAGCTCCGCGATCTCATCATACAAACGGCACCAACCAACAAACAACAAATGTTTCTCGATGATTTCGCGCGCTCTACACTCTACGATTCATGGAATGCTCTCAGCACAACAAATACTGGCAGCCTTGACGTACTACAAAAGAAATTGGAACAATACATCAAACAAGGAGCCAGCAAGGATCTCATCAATACTCTCAATAATGCCTCTACTCTGGAAAATATACAATCCCTCAATAACAATCTAGAAAACTTTAAGAATCGCCTCATAGAAACACTCTGAAAAAAAGATCTC
>CAZRBF010000051.1:0-6034 GCA_964598195.1 uncultured Candidatus Peribacteria bacterium
TATCTATTTTATTTCCCAAGTCCAGTAATATTGATAAATGGGATACTTCCGCTCGTTACTTGTGGGAGTATTCCATTCCACTTCTCGAGAGCCCTGAGCTGAAGTACTTCTGGATTGGACTTAAGAGCCTCTGACTCGACTCGCATAGCCTCTGCCTTCCCTTTGGCCTCCACTATTCTTTGTTCTGCTTCAAACTTGATCCGTTCCAGTTTATTCTTTGAAGCAAGAGCATCTTGTTCGGCAGTAACTTTAGATTCGATCGCTGTATTGAAAGAATCGGAAAAATTAAAGTTTACGATATTTACATCATCAACATTAATCCCCCATCCAGACAGTTTTTCCGTCAGAAGCTTTTTCATCTCAGCTCGAACGATTTCTCGCTTACTAATAAGCTCTTCTGCCGTAAATTTCGCAGTGGAGGCTTTGACAGATTCTTGAATCGCCGGATCGATAAGTTTATCCTTGTAGTCTATCCCGATCTCCTGATAAATCTTTCCGACTTGTGCCGGCAGGATATGGAAATTCAATGCTACAACAGCATGAACAGCCTGAAGATCTTTAGAGGCAGCCGTCGCCTCAGTTTGTTCTTTTTGTACTTTTACATCGATCTTTTTTACCTCTTCGATAAGAGGAATTTTAAAATAGAGTCCTTCATCGTACACCGTGCTAGTAACTGCCCCAAAGCGAAGAAGAATACCACGCTGTCCAGCACCGATCGTACCAAAAGTGCCATTCGCAAGAATGAGCCCCACAATAACTACGAACGTAAAAATAGTACTTTTCTTAAAAAATGAAAGGATGGATTCGAGCATAAAATAAAAGTAAGAAAATAAATAAAATTAATCTTTCTCTAAAAGATTTTCTAAATTCCCTATAAGTCGAGCAAACGCCCCATGATTTTTCTCTATGAAGAGAAACATATCATTCACCATCTCTTCGTCATAATTATGTGAGGAATTATTTCTGAGATCGATAAAATCAAGAAAAAGTTTTGAATCCTCGATAATCCCTTTTTTATAAAACTCTTTGATGATTTCACGAGGAAACAATTGAGAATCTCATCCTTCAAACTGAAGAAATTTTTTAAGAGTCTTCCAGGTTATCTCGATCGTAAACTCGAATCTCTGGACCACCCCATCTCTTTCAAGTTCGCTCAGATCTTTTTTCTCGACTCCACTCTTCAGAGAATCATAAGCGCTCTTTAGGAGTTTAAATTGATGAGAAAGTTCTATTTTTTCCATACAGAGATATTTTTAAGGGCTATATCTTTAAATTCAGGAGAAGCACGACCA
This sequence comes from uncultured Candidatus Peribacteria bacterium, assembly GCA_964598195.1. Lineage (GTDB taxonomy): Bacteria > Patescibacteriota > Gracilibacteria > BD1-5 > UBA2023 > UBA1545. The sequence goes on from CAZRBF010000051.1 coordinate 1,293, forward strand.
AAATCGACAAGATCGATACTATACGGAAGCTCATCCAGTGAGCGCTTTACTGCTAAATATTCCCGAAGATCCATCTTCTCTTTTCCGAGAATTCCGATATCATAATCGCTATTCTTCCGAAAATCCCCCTTCGCACGACTCCCAAAAAGAAAAACCTGATAGTCTTTCAGTTCTTTCATTGGGAGGAGAGTATTTTTGATCGTAAGGAGATCTTGGTTCATATTTCATAAAAAATTGATAATTAAGCTGTAGAGATTTAGCAATGCTACATCTCTACAGAAATTTCCCTATTTTATCCCAAAACTTTTACTAATACTCGTAAGTATATCTGAATCAAGAATGAATTTAGTATTTCCTCCGCCGAGAGCATTCTCGATGACCTTGAGTTGCTCCTTAGTAACAGCCTGTCCCTTGAAATATTCCTGTGCTGCCATGGATTGCAGTTCCATAGCCTTGGCGTCTGCTTCGGCAATGGCGATAGTTGCCTGGGCCTTACCTTCTGCTTGGAGGATTTGGGATTGACGATCTCCTTCTGCCTGAAGAATTTTGGATTGTTTATCTCCTTCGTTCTTGGTGATCTGAGATTGTTTGTATCCTTCCGCCTCGAGAATGAGAGCACGCTTCTCTCGTTCTGCCTTCATCTGCTTGCTCATAGAATCTTGGATATCACGAGGTGGTTCGAGTTTCTTGATCTCGACACGCATAACCTTTACTCCCCATTTTCCGGTCTCTCGATCGAGAGATTCAAGAAGTCGAGCGTTAATATTGTCTCGATTCGAGAGTGTTTCATCAAGCGCCATAGTTCCGAGAACATTACGCAGATTTGTCTGTGCGAGACTTACGACCGCCATAAAGACATTAGAGATTTCATACTGTGCCTTTACTGGGTCATTGATCTGAATATAGACGATCCCATCAACAGCAACCCCTACGTTATCACGGGTAATAATCTGTTGTTCCGGAACAGTAATAACCTGTTCACGAATGTCAATTTTACGCATTGTTTCTATTCCCGGCCAGAGCCATACAATTCCTGGAGGTTTTGGCTTTGTATACCTTCATAAAAACTCAATAAGCCCCACTTCCCCTTGGGAAACTTTCTTCACAGACATAGGAATAACGACTGCGAGTATAACCAGAAGAAAAATAACTACTGCTGCATCCATAAAAAAGGTTGATTAAAATATAAAAACATTATAATGTTATGTAATCTCCTTACAAAGTCAAAAAATAATGAAAGTAAATATTACAACAATAGGTTGAGGAGCGGGAACTTTCAATGTTCTCTACGGATTGAAAGAAAACAAAAACTACAATCTTGCGGCGATTGTATCGGTTTCTGATTCCGGAGGGAGTACTGGAGAGCTTCGTGATCAGTTTGGAATACTCCCTCCTGGAGATATCCGACGAGCCATTGTCGCGCTCTCTGAGGATACAGGAATTGTGCGAAAACTTTTTGAATACCGTTTCAAAGCTGGCAATAGAATAGCAGGACATACCATTGGAAATCTCCTTTTGACAGCACTGACTGATATTACTGGGGACTTTGAAAAAGGAATACAAGAGCTCTCTGAGATGTTCGATGTTCGTGGTAAGGTTATCCCTGTTACCCTCGATGATGTTCAACTCGGGATCACTCTCGAAAATGGTGAACAGATAATCTGAGAGACCAATATTGACATACCGAAACATGATGGAAATCTCGCCATAAAAGATGCTTTTCTCATCGGATGAGGCTTACTCAATCCTCGCGCCAAAGAGGCCCTCAGGAATTCAGATTATATTATCCTCGGGCCTGGAGATCTCTACACAAGTATCGTCCCGAATCTCCTGTCAGAAGGTATACAAGAAGCCATTCATTATTCCAATGCAAAGATCATCTATGTTTGTAATATCATGACAAAACACGGCGAAACCAATAACTTTGAAGTGGAAGATTTTGTAGATGTTATAGAAAAATATATCGGAAAAGGAGAAATGGACTACGTGCTCGTAAATTCAGCCCCGATCAGAGACGATCTCGCTCAAAAATATGCAAGTGAAGAGAATAAAAAACCCGTTCAAATCACTGACCTTACAAAGTTTAAAGATAAATCCTACAAGATCATTCAACGTGATCTTATTAATGAAAATGACTACATTCGTCACGATCCCACCAAGCTCTCTGGAGTAATCGCTGATTTTGTAGAAGGTTGGATCAAGTAAGGATTCGGTGAGTGTGAAATCATTAAATAATTGGCGAGCTCCGTATTATAAAATAATTTATTTTTAATATATAACCATATGACAACACCTACAAGGGACGAGAAAGCAAAGGAAAAAAAAATTGTCAAAGAAATTTCTTTTGTACAAAAAGAGCTTTTATTAAATTCGCTCACACAACGTCAGCTCCTGAGTACAACACAAGAGCTCAATAAAACTATAAAAGAACTCACAACCACACTCATGCTTCTGGAACAACATGAGTATCTCACCCTCCATAAAAATAAATGGAAACTCATAGGATATAACGTATTTCTTGGAATGCTTTTTGCCATTGGAACAGTACTTTGATTTCTCGTTATTTCTTGGTTTACATTCAATTTCTTTAAAGATTCTGCTATTCTGAACCAATTTGTACAAAATCAACTCAAGGCACGTCAGTTTGATATAGGGAGTATGAAAGAAAAGGTAAAAAACGAGCTTGCCAAACCCATCATAGAACCAACAATACCCCAAAGTTTCTCTGGGGAAAAAAGTGGAAGTGGACAAAAGTAAGCGCTTCATATCACAAAAAAATGTAGAGATGTTTCAGAGAAACATCTCTACATTTTTTTGTGATATTACTACTCTCGGGACTTCCATTCAGCCTCTGTCTTTATAAGGTTGAGTTGTTTCATGAGGCTGGCTCCAGAATCTGGAATTACCACTGTTGTGTTCTTTATAAGAGCCTCCCTGTTGGTTATAAGTGTGTCAAGGAGAATTTTATTGTAAGCATTCAGAGTTGTATAGGTAGAAATGAATTTGCCAAGAAATACGAGATAGGTACGTGCGTACGTGTTCTTTTGTTTTTCTGCAAGATAGTTTGCAAGGAGTTCTTCTGTTTTATCGTAATCCAGATTCTTGTAGGCAGTTGTCATGGATGTTTTAATCGTCTCAATCGCCTGATCGGAAGTAGTGACTGTTCCTTGAAGTTGTGTAACCTGCGCAGAAAGACTCGAGAGATATGAGTTAGTTACTGTATAGCGGTACTTGAGCTGATCGAGAAAACTTTCAAGCATTCATGCCCTATCATTCGCCGAATCAAGAAGTTTTTTGACATCTGTTTTTAGTACATTGAGATATTCACCCGCCGCAACCATATTGCTCGATATTATCTTCTTGCGCCCTACTCCAGCATCTCCGAGTATATCACCTATGGGCATAACCTCTGCATAGAGATGAATGGGTGTATCCTGTCTTTCCTTTTCATGTAGTCCAATATTCATAGCTATAGCCACTCCTGTACTTCCCAAATAAGGCACATTCGCACGGCGAAATTTCCCATCGTTTCCAGAAGCATAGGTACTACTTCCCCCTTCGAGTGAAGAGATATATGTAAATATGAGATTAATTAGAAACGAGAGGACGATTCCCAAAAGAAGGACTTTCTTGGTAAAATCTTTGATTTCTGTCTGGAGAGCCATACGGGCAAGGTTACAAACTACAGCGAATGTATGTCGAAACGGAGTATAATCCCAAAGTGTTTTTTTGCAAATATAATTTACAGAGCTTCACTCTTCGTACTCAGAGATTATTTTCACATGAGTCATATTTTCTGTTCTCTTGTGAGCTGTTTTATAGCATATTCCCGTTTTCTCGCCTCGCTCATGGTCTCAAATGTTTCCTGATAAACAAGCTCTACAGGACGACGAATCTTGGTATAATGAGCTCAGGATTTGAGATTGTTATGTTCATGAAGTCGCTTCTCCATATCATTGGTCGAGCCAGTATAGAGAGAGTCGTCAGAGCAACGGAGAATGTAGGTGAAATAAGTCATATTATCTATCCAATTCTAAATATTCATCAATCCTAATCTGCCAGAGAAATTCGTCCACGTGTGAGACGATAACGAGAGCGCCCTCGTAGGCATCGAGTGCTTCGGCAATAACGGGAAGGTGTCGGAAGTTTATATGGTTGGTTGGTTCATCGAGGATAAGGAGTCCTGGCTCTAGGAGGACAAGTCTGGCAAAAGATACGAGTCCTTTTTGACCCTCCGAGAGGTAACGGATCTGCATCTTCATAATCTCTCCATTGATGAGAAAGCCTGCTGCTGTTCCACGAAGGTATTGTTCCTCGACGAGTATTCCTCTTTCTTTGATAGCATCCGAGAGACAATCGTACACAGTTTGGTCAAAATCGAGCGTGGAGAAATCCTGACGATAGTATCAGACACGGATCCCTGGAGCAATAGTTGCACCCGGGGATTTTCCAGAGGCAAGAGCCTCGAGAAGCGTGGTTTTTCCGATTCCATTCGGCCCAGAGAGTGCCAGATGCGTATTTTTCCCGAGAGCAATTTCGGCAGTTTTTTCTACAATCTCATGGTTTTCGATAACAGAAAAACTCTTGATCGAGAGGATGGTTCCTCAGATATCTTCCTGCATAGGAATCTCAAATGGGCGAATAGCTCGATCCTCACGGCGAGTGTCTACCATTGAATCCTCAAGTTCTTCCGCTTTGTCTCGCATCTTTTTAGCCACGAGACGAAGCTTTCCCCCTTTGTG
>CAZRBF010000051.1:6134-9382 GCA_964598195.1 uncultured Candidatus Peribacteria bacterium
TCGAGTGGGGCACGGAGGTTCACAACCTCAAGCACTTCAGCTATTCGAGCATCAATATTATACACCGTATCGTCCGCGAAATATTTACGGAAAAATGCTTGTACAGTAAGCTCTTTGTCCTCAGGAAGCATGATCTGCCGAGAGATGGCAATATGAAGGTTTTTGTCGATACTGATCTTTCCGTATTTTGGTTGAAATTCCCCCATCATGAGCTTGAACATGGTACTTTTCCCAGCTCCATTCTGCCCCATGATGGTCATCTTCATTCCTTCGCGAACCGAAAAACTCACTTCCTCAAGGATGGTCTTAAGTCCAAATTCAAACTGTACTTTATCAAATCGTATAACGGTTTCTGTGGAAGCCATAGCAGAAAATAGTGTAAATAATTAAAACGTGGGGATTATAGGGAAAAGCGATGAAAAAACAAGTCGGGACTTATAATTTCTTCCATCTCTTTAATACATACACAATTACCCCCATTACAATCGCAGTACCAATAACTGAAATATAGACAATATTATCATGAAATGGAACATTCTCGATATTCATTCCAAAAAAGCTCGTTATGAGTGTCAATGGGAGCATGAAGGCGGAGAAAAATGTGAGATATTTAATCGTATTATTGGTTTGCATATCAAATATAGATTTGAGCGTATCTTCCATGGAATCGATATTCTCTTGAAGCAACTGAATTTCAGAATATATCTTTTCTACCTTGTCTTCAAGATTTTCAAAATACAGTTCTACCTCATCATCTTTAAAAAGAGTATTCATACGAAGTTCCAGTATCTTTAAAACCTGAATCTGTGGACTAATCATGTGTTTGAGTGCAATCATATTTCGTTTTTGGATCATGATCTCTGAAATCGTTTTCTCTCCGATATTTACAAAAAGATTGGTTTCGAGACTTCGAAGATCTTTCCCAAAACGATTCAGGATCTTAAGGGTTCCATCAAGCATAGAATCAATGAGATCGTAGAGCATATACCCTGTATTGATCAAATCTTTTCCGTGTTTTCATTGTTCATAGCGAGTCATAATAGCATCCACAGAGGATGTATTATAGTAGCGGAAATTGATGAGATAATTTCGAGAGATAAATATATCAAACTCATTAAGAAGATACCGACGACTTTTTATATCAAATTTTGGAAAATGCAGAACCACGAAGATATAGTCGTCGTAGGTATCGACACGAGCAAGTTGATACTCTTCAACAATCGCTTCACGATCAAGTTCATGGAAATGATAACTCTCTACGATCTTATCAACCTCTTGTTCCGTTGGATTGACGATATCAATCCATTCTGCTTGACCGAGAGTAAGAGTCTTGATAGTCATACGAATGGAGATTAATAATTATATTTCTTCACTTCCATCCACCCACCCTTCTTCCTCTTCTGTCGTCCCATTACTATCCTCTTCTTCTGTAGAGACGAGATCCACATCTATGCTTCCAATTACAAAGCCTACAATACTCCAAAGGTTTCTTGCATCAACAGTTATGTCTTGGGTTCATATATATGCAACAGGGTATGCTTTTTCTTGGATTCATTGTACTTGCGAAGTCTTTATAAAGTCGTAAAGATACGGATCAAAAGTATCATTTTCATACACCACCCGAAGACGAATACGAAAGTCTTCAATCTCTGTATTCCAGTCACCACTCACATGAATTCAGCCAACAGAAAGTCCAAATGTTTCAAAATTATAATCCCCCTGGAGTGGATAATGCTCAAGAAAGATAGGCTGTGATGCTGAAGGAATGACCATGTCTTTAGTTATTTCTGTTGTCTCTATTTCATTATTATATGGGAAAAGTACATTTGGGAGGATAATATCCCCTGGGAGTTTCTCATCACTTACCGGGTATGATTCAGAGACAAAAAATATCGTATCTGGATTAAATTCTGTCATTATAGAGACGAGCGTTTCCTGAGAGGAAGCTTTGCACTCACCAACTACACGGATATTCCCCTGCGAATACACATCGTAAGAAAGATTATCAAGAGGTATTTTTTTTGCAGTAGTTTGAGATATTATCAACTGGAACATCTTCGGATTTTGGACGATAACTATATGGAGCATAAGGGACAATGAAAGAATATATTTAAAGGAATTATATGAAAAAATATGATTTCTCAAAAAGGTTTTTATTTTCTATATCTCCTCCCCCGAAGTCTCTCAGGAAAATGCTCCTGAGAGCTTTTTTTGTTCTCGGTATTATGAGCGTATTCATACCCTTTTCCATACCCCGCTTCTTTCATGAGAGCAGTCGGAGCATTGCGGATATGGAGCGGAACAGGAAGATTTCAAAATTCTTGAATATCAGAGTGCATGGCTTGCATGGCCATATAAACCAAATTGTTTTTCGGAGCATTCGCCAGATAATAGGCGGCATTCAAGAGCGGAAGCTCACATTCTGGCATGCCCATTTTTTCACATATTTCATAGACACTATTCGTGAGAATAATAGCCTGTGGATCATAGATATCCTCAGATGCAAAGTTCATCATACGTCTCGCGATATAACGCGGATCCTCACCACCAGCAAGCATGCGACCGATCCAGTAAATAGCTGCATCGCCATCCGAATCCCTGAGGGATTTATGCATGGCGGAGATAAGATTATAATGTTCCTCCCCATCACGATCGTACATGAGTGGTTTGCTTCCTGCCTCCAAGATGTCTTCTCGGGTAAGCTCACCTGATTCCCCGAGAACACAGGCAGCTTCTAAGAGATTCAAGGTACCTCGAAGATCTCCATCTCAGAGGGATGCAATCAGATTCAAGGACTTCGGAGAAAAAATAATCTTTGAGTATCGTTCCTGAATGATTTTCATATTCTTCTCCAGAAATTTCACGATCTGTTCCTCGGAAATCTGTTGCAAAATATATACTCGTGCTCGGGAAATAAGGGCATTATTGACGGTGAAACTCGGATTCTCAGTCGTGGCCCCGATGAGGGTGATAATCCCCTTCTCGACGAATGGCAGAAGCACGTCTTGTTGGGCCTTGTTCCATCGGTGAATCTCATCCAAAAAGAGAATAGTTGCACGGTTCTCGGAATAATTTTTCTTGGCTTTCACGAGAATCTTGGTGAGATCTTCCTTCTTGGAAAGTACCCCCGAGAGATGGTAAAAATCCGCATCCAAAGACTTGGAAATAACCGAAGCAATGCTCGTTTTTCCGCACCCGGGAGGTCCCCAGAGAATCATGGATGGGATATGACCAGATTCGATATATTT
>CAZRBF010000052.1:0-9310 GCA_964598195.1 uncultured Candidatus Peribacteria bacterium
CCTTATCGAGAATGCTATTGGCCGCCTCTCTCGTGGGTGCAACGACGTGATTATGGGGTGTTTCCAGAGACTGTTGTCCATTATGCTCCTGTAATTTTGCTTCTTCATCTCGCCTTAAGCTTGCCTCTATACTTTCCAAATCTAACTCTAACTCACCAGCCTCATCTAGTCGTAAGTAACTCATAGAGTGGGAAAATTAAGAAATAATATATTTTGTAGAATAGTCAGAAAAATGAATATTGCAAATTTTTAAGTATTTTAGAGTGTTATGATATCGTACATTTACTTTTGACAAATACCTATTTTCCATATATTTATAATGTTGCAATCTTGCAATTCATACACAAACATAATTCATACGAAAGGGTTTTTATGTCAATAAGCTCAAGAACACTTACTGTAAAAACTAACAGGATCGTTCTTTGTAAAGACATCCTCGCACTCTTCCAGAGTGGGGAGCTTGATCAAATAGCAACACAAAGATGTGTTCGGGGGTGTGTGTCACAAATACACACTTTCTCTAACCACCAAGACCAACAAGACCGCCATAAAGCTCGTTATGCGTTCTTTGTGGTAAATGCCTATTTTCTCTATACAAGACGTGGAGGAAAACGTCCAAGAACTACAAATGAAATACTGGGCATATTGGCTGTTGGGCTTTGTATTCAGTTGCTCGATGAGGATTCAAAGTTCTCTCGCGATCTGGAATGGTTGGTACAAAATTTCCAGAAACGTCTACAAAAAAGTTCTGATTTACGGGCGTGGTTTCAGAAATATGGAGGCCTCAACCAAGCAGGGGATTTGGCAGAGTGTTATATACAGTGGCATGACCATACAGCCTAGGGCTCATGGAAATTTATAATCAGCATGGGCTCGTCCCATGCTGATTTTTTTACATACCTCGGCATAATTATTTATCTAATTACTTAGCTTTACCTCATGTGAAGAACCCATAATAAATACATTATATAAACTTTGTTTTTAATTAATGTCAGCCAGCGGCGGAGTATCTTTAGTTCAATCTTTCGCATCCATTATTTTATGTAATCGATTTCCAACAATCGTTCCAATAATCTCTTTGTATCTCTTGCCTTCAGGGTTAATTTTTGTTTGCCGAGATGGAATGGCTGCATTAATAAAGAAATCAAGTTTTTTATTTTCTGTGAGAGTTTTTTTATATTTACTCAAATCATTATTTGTCCTACACGCAAATACATCAATATTTCAATATAATCAAACTTCTTTGGCCCGAATACGGAGGTTATCAAGTGTTTCGCCACTATTCGTATTATCATCAAATATCAACAACCAATTTTCTCTAGTATGTTGAGCTGAGAGAGACTGCTCTGCTTTCTCATCTCATTCCATTTTTCCTTTTTTGATTAAATGCGCGTACGGATAATTTATGAGATTCAAAAAAGAATTAGCGTTTTTTACATCATATAATGAATAGATAATGTTTCATCCTTGGGTAGTAATTCGTGTACCTTTCAAAGTTTTTTTTATAGTATAATTTGCCGTCAACCCTACAAGCGTTCAGCCATAATTTACTCCCATGATATTAAGCCTATAAAGCATTGGATCAAATCATTTAGATTCGATTACACTTAGTGCATTTTGTGCAGTCTTAATCATTACAAGTGGGTTGTTTTCTTCTCTATAGAGACGTATAAGCTTTTTGTAGGCAATCTCTCTGGTTTGAGCAAATCGAGATTTCTGAGTGGTACTATCTCCTTTACTGCTTTGCTTTCGTTCACCATTTTTAACGTACGTATCCATGAGTTCAAAAAAGGATTCTAAAAGACCTATTCCATCACGTATGTCTTCTTGAATAATATTTGATGGTCCATCTTTCAGTCTTCCGATATCAGGGTTCATTGACGTCATGAGTTTTCCATAGGAAATATCATTTCCTCCAATAAAAATATCCATATATATAGAAATATAAAATTCAAGTTTTGCCAATAGATGAATGTGTGCGTAGTTTTTTGTATACTTCTCTTGTAATTTTTTGAATGCACTAAATTCTCAAGGGCATAATTTTTTAATATTACGGACCATGTCTCTACTAAGAACTAAATTTCCTTCATACTCCGTATCAAGAAAGTATTTGTTGGTGAATATTTGTGTTGTATTTTGTAAAAATGCCAACATGTTGATTTTAGCATCTAGTAGGCCAAGTAGAACTTTTTTATAGACTTCCGGAACTTGAACCTCGACGTATTTATTAAATGGTGCATTCAAATCAACGTTTAATTCCCAATTGATTTCCTCAACCGCTCTATGATATTTCTGCATAAAAGAGAGCAAGTAATAAACACTTTCCTGATTTCACTTCGATTGAAAGTGCAATACCCGGCTACGAAGCTCTGTTGCAATTTTAATTAAAGCTTCACTATACTGAGTTAAATCTCTTCCTTCATCTGGAGATAAATCGCGACATTGGTTTTTTGTAAATTCACGATAAAACTCAAGTGTATTTGGTCTTATAAGAGCCGTCATATCACGAGAAAATAAGAGCCGTTTTTTCTTAAGTCCTACAAAAAACTGTGCATTTATTGATTTTTCTACGAGTACAAAATGTTGATCTATTATATTATAGTGTTGAATAAAATCATTTTTGAAATTCTTAATATCTAAGCTATTAATTGCAAAATCATTAATTGATGTAGACTTTCATTTTGAATCAACACCAAGACTTGGGTATAGAAAATAGTATTTCTCATTCCTAAAAATAAGATTACTTCATTGACGGTGGGCAAAATATTGTAAAAGATTATCCATAACAAACTTGGGAGCAGTTTCATTTTTTTCAATGTTTCCTTTGGTATTTAATCGGATTGAACAAAATTCTTCGAATTGTATTAACTCTTCTTCGCTTAACTTAATAGCACCATCGACATGAAAATAATCTCGATGCGCAAAATTTAATCCTTCTCACGAAAGTGTTTCACTGGCTTTCTCTTTCGTTTTTTTAATAAGATTAAATTTTTCTTCGAATGAAGTAGGAGATGTTTTTATTCTTAAACATTTATTAATTTCTTCTTTTGATGAATCTCCTGATGCTTTAAATAAATCGAGAAAATCTTCTTTTTTTGACGGAATTGCTTTTGTTTTGTCCTTATTGCTATTTACCATACATGGAAGAGGGTGATATTATAAAAAAACTTGCAATGTTTGACATATACTACATGAAAAAGGATATTTATGCAAATATATAGGAAAATAAATATATTCTCCCACAATCTCAAAAATCAACTTGCATATTTATAAAAAATATGTATACCATATATGGTTCATTAACAGTCTTGCAAAAATCATTCATATTCAGGAGTATTATCATGTCAACAAAGCGCAAGGTGGCTGATATATCAATGCAGCATTTTGGTGGCATTGGTAATGAGACACAAAGTCTTACTGGCTCGTGTCATAACTTCGTGGTTCACTATGACAATGGAGAGCAAACCAGTATCATCATAGACATTGGTGCTTTTCAAGGTCTGGGTTCATATCTCAATCAGTCTTTGTTATTCGAGGTGGATTCGGTTGATGCGGTTATTCTTACACATGGTCATCTTGATCACTGTGGGCGTTTACCAATGCTTCTGTGTCAGAAATCAGTGGATGGAGAAGACATACTTCCATTTCATGGAAAAGTGTACTCTACTCAACTCACAAAAGATGTTGCACACACGGCCTTATTGGACAGTGCAAAGATTTTCACTAACGACTTCAAACTTAAGGATAAAAGATACAAAAAGTTGACTGCTGATCTGAAGATTGCTCGTCGTACTGCGGCGTGCACTGAGGCAGTTGGTATTAAGCGCGACTCTAAGGGAAACCGAAGTGAGTCACATAACCATCGCCCAAGTCTTAAACGTTACGCGGACGCTCGCAATCTATTGGATAACCATCGGGTTACGAGCGATGCTGACATATTCGCAAATATCGATAAACCACCACCACCACTTTTTGAAGATATCGATGTCGAAAGGATCATCGAACAAGTAGAGACGGTTTCATATTCTGAAAATAAGAAGCTACACTGGCAATCTATCTGTCCAGAGGTATCTTTTTCCCTTTGGAATGCGGGGCATGTTGCTGGTTCAGCTTCGGTTCTGATTCGTGTGACAACGGAAAAAGCCAAAGTTAAATACTATTTCTTTTCTGGTGACCTCGGTCCTGGTAAAGATTGTGTACCATTCCATATATTCGGTTGTGCGGAAGTTCCTGATTTTCCACTTGAAATGGTACTCATGGAAACGACGTATGGTGACAAGAATCGAATGGCCTTTGATATTGGTTATCAGAAATTTGCAGAAGATGTCATCAAGGCATCACAAACAAGGGAGCGCCTTATTATTCCTTGCTTTGCACTCGATCGAGCGCAACTTGTATTGCTTTTGCTACTCAAAATGCAACACGAGGGGAAATTTCAAGGTCACATCTACTTGGATTCACCCCTTGCTGCCGAATATACCAAACTGTATAGTCAGTATGGTATATCTGGAAGTGGTTCTGAGCTCTTAAAGTCAGGATCAAATACCTTTTCTGTCCTGGATTCACAAATTCGGGATGATGTTCTTTTGACGAAAGGATTCAAAGTTATCGTCACTTCATCGGGAATGGCGACAGGTGGGCCAATCATGGAGTACCTGGCAAATTACTTGGGTGGTAAATCCAAAGAAGGTCCCGAGAATGAATCGGATGATGATTCTGAGGATGTGTCAGACACAACATTTATGTTCATGGGCTATATGGCGGAAGGGACACTTGGTCGGGAACTGACGGACGAATATAACCCTAAAAAGGTTGTATATATTCAAGTTCGTGATAAAAAAGATTCCTCCAAAATGGAGCTCAAACGTATCGTGGTAAAGGCTCGTGTGAAGCGTTACAATTTCATTTCGGGTCATAAAGATCAGGCTGATCTGTGGGGATGGTACAAACAACTCCATCTCTTGCCCACTGCTCGTGTTGTCTTGATTCATGGCCAATTGGATTCTTCGACGGAAGCCTTCAAAAGCTTCCTACGTCGTCGTGTCCATGATGCCATTCCGCACGAAGGCGTATTTATACCCGCCGCGGCTAACATTCTGACTCCTGATGTGAATGTTTTGTATTCTGTTTTTTAACCACAAATTTTCCTAAAAAGGAGGAAAATTAAATCCCCACTCACGCTTGCGCGCGAGTGGGGATTTTTCGTGAAAATTTTTAATACTCTTGCATATTTAATAAATATATGTATAAAGAATTTAAATATATTTTTACCAACACACTATGTCAGAAATTATTCTTCCTCGTGGACACCAGAAAGACGGTTCAGTTGTCGATATGTATGGGAATAGGCTTACGAGAGAAGAACGATTGGATATAGTCACACAGGTGGCATGACTCCCTGCGACCCTTATGAAGTCTGATATTATAAAGGCTGTACAGGCGAATGCTATTACTATTATCGATGGTGAAACAGGAAGTGGAAAGACAACGCAGATTGGAAAGATGCTTTTTAATCCTAAAAAACAAATAACTATTACTCAGCCGAGAGTTCTTTCTGCTATGAGTAATTCGAATCGTGTATCTCAAGAGTTTCTCGCGGAAACGGGGAATCCGTATTTTTCGCTCGGACATGGTGTAGGGTATAGGACGGGGCGAGGGGTGAGCTCTTCTCGTATCTCTCCTTTGTCATTTAATACTGATGGTCTGGAGCTTATGCGCATGGCATATTCTGGATGTATTCCAGATATTCTGGTGCTCGATGAAGTGCATAATTTTGCTATCCCAACCGAGATACTTGCTATGCTCACGAGAAATAAGAAAAACATCAAGATTATCATCATGTCTGCAACGCTTGATTCCTGAGTCTTTCAGGACTATTATAAAGGAGTGTCATCTGATATTCCTGTGATCAAGATACCAGGGAGGACATATCCAGTGGAAAAGCAATTTGATTCGACAGAAAAGTATCTCGATATAATAACACGAGAGTACAATAAGGGAAAAAATATTCTCTTCTTTGTCCCAGGAAAGAAAGAGATTGATGATAATATCGCCCTGCTTCGAGCGACATTCGGAGAGGATGTGGAGATATTTCCTCTGCATGCAGACCTTCCAAAGGAGGAACAACAAAAACTCCTGACGAAGTCAACGAGTAAAAAACCGAGGATTATTGTGTGTACCAACGTGGCTGAGGAGAGTATTACTATTCCGTACATCGATGTAGTAGTAGATCTCGGAACCCATAAAGTGGCTCACTATAATGAGCAAGGAATCCAAGAGCTTCGCCTAGAGAATACAGCTCAAGCAAATGTACGCCAGAGGTTGGGTCGAGCGGGCCGTACGCATGATGGGATATATTTTCGTACCAATGAAGCTCTTTTTGATGATCTTCCTGACTATCCAAAATCTCCTATGGAGCGTGAAATGCTGGATCGATACATACTTATTCTTCTCGCAAACAAAATTGATATTACACTTCGTTATGATGAAGCGACCCGTGACCGAAACCGACTCTTTTTTCATGATTTTAATAAGGATCTCCTTGATATATCCTATGAACGACTCGCTCTTGTCGGGGCTATAAATAAATCTAAAAATATAACACCACTTGGACGGGATTTGCTTGCACTTCCGCTGGATATTTACCATGCTCGCATGCTTCGAGAAGGGGTCAAACGAAAATGTGTGGAGGATATGATCTATACAACAGCCATTCTGGAGAAAAAAGGATTTGTTTCCAAGAGTGGAACCTGGAAAGAAATTAAAATGTCAGGTGGGAAAGAATCAGACGTATTTGGATATGCTGATCTTTTTAAGCTCTGTACAGCGACTACTCTTCCAAAGAGTAAACTTGATCAGCTTATATCGCTTGGAATTGACAAAGACAAGCTCAATGATTTTGTGATCCGAAAATGAGAATATCGACTGGATGAAATTGTTGATCTGGAACCAATAGGGGTAAAAAACAAGAAGGTGAAAGAAATTTATGACCTTGTTCTGGATCTGAAAAAACGACTGACCGATTCTAATATCGATATCACCTCATCTTCCAACATGAGTGATAAGAAGATATGTCTCGCGGCTGGAAGTATGCATTATGTCTACACGTATGATCCTGAAACAAATCTCTTTCAGAGTAAGAATCCCGGATCAAAAGCGGGTGTTTTTTATGGAAAAGCAGGAAATGTGAGTCTCGTAGAACCTACGGCAGATCGACTCTATCTCGGACAGCCTTTTATTATCGGTGCCTCAGAATATACCGATGATCTCAATCTCCTCACATTCATTACTCGAGTAGATGCGCTCCATATAAAGGAGGCAAAACTGAGTACAGAGGCCATGAAAAAAGATTCCTATGAAATGGTTTTTGGCGATGAAAATGGTCAAGATGGTGACATACTTAATGGTGCGAGTATTCTCGAGCGCTTTTCGAAAACAGAGAGTTCCAATTTCTTCTGAACCCAAGAAGATCCACGTATGTATTACCTTCGTTATCGTCTCCCAGATATTATCATCGCCCATGATCCAAGAATCGGAGAATACTTGAAAGATAAAAGTGATGAACAGATATTTGCCTTTAAAGAACTCATGGTTCGATTTCTCTTGGTTGACGAAGCGTATGATATTTTGTCGAAGAGTATAGCCGAGATAGAATGACGTTTCCGTCATGACTCCAATATCTTTGATCGTTTCCTAGATTCCAAGGATCCATTTATTCAGGCATTTCGTAAGGGGGAGACGGTGAGTAAGTTTACGACTTTTACCGAGAGTACTGCAGAAGATCGGGATATTTTTGAACTTCAATCAGAGAGTGCAAAGCTTCTCGGATCCATGAAACATACACTTAAAGTGATTGATACTGATACACTTAAAGTGAATATTACGAGAAAGTATTTTGCTAAAACGAATACAGAGCTGTTAAGCAGTGTATATCAGGTTCTCGGAAAGATGGATCCACTGCAAGTGAAGAAAGGAATGACTCAACTCAAAGGGGTAGAGCGAGACACAAAGACTCTGAAAAAAATATTGAAGAATAAAAATGAGATCTGCAATATTATTCACGTGATTGAATCACTCCTAAGTGGTGAGAAAAATCTCGATACAAGTCCACTTTTTGCTTATAAATTTGGAGAGGATGTGAGTACGAAATATATTGATAAATACTATAATGCTCTCCGTCTTGCACAATCAAGGGATAAAAGAAAACAGCAAAGGGGCGCTCGCCATCTTGAGGGCGTGATCCTGGATCAGAGAACACAGATTCAAAAACTCGATAAAGAAATAGAATTGCTCACTGAAGCGACAGATATAACGAAAATTCCTGAAGCGGTCGTGATACAGAAGAGCATTAAAACTTTCTACGAAGGCTTCTTTGATGTGGAGTATGCTGCTCAGATTATCTCAAATGAGATTCTTGATATTACCAGGGAGATATTTCGTGATCAGGTAACCGAAAATAAGTGAATCGAAAAAATACTTGCTAATTTTCTGTATTCAAAAGATTTTACGAGAACTCAAGATTATGGACGAGCCTTCCAGTTCGTACTCGAACATAACAAGCTTGTACTTTCTCTGAATATGCTCGGAGATGAGGTAAGAAAGATGGATAATGTACGAGAAATCCAATGAAAATTTGATGACATTCAGGAGAAGGTAGAAGCATTTCGAGAAAATAAACGTCTTATGAATTCTTTGGACATAACGACTCTCTAAAATATGTCATACATAAAACCCCGCTACATGGTGTAGCGGGGTTTTACTGATTATCCTCGTAGCCTGAGAAGTTCCTCAAGGCGCTTTAGAAAGTTTTCAATTTTTTGCTGAAGACTTTCTTGTACTGGTCATGATTTTGGTCCTTCGCGATAACATTCTGGAAAAGTGTTTTCCATAAAATAAATAAAAGTAAATAAATATTATTTTGCCCAACTAATGGCACTTACAGGACATGCGACGATGCTATCATCCACATCCTTCCCTTCGTAATCGTTTATGTCCATAACAATGGAATATCCATCGTCGTTGAGTTCAAATACATCTCCGGATATTGCCACACAGGCACCACAGCCTATGCAGGCGTTGGATACAACGGGCTTTCTTTTGAGGAGTGCAGCAATACTTGCTACTTTTGTTGGATCGATTTGTGTCATGAATTTTTGGGGTGAGAATGAGTAAGAAACGAAAAAGTGTTTTTTCGTTTGCGTATTGTATAGATTTTCATACAATTCGCAAAAAAAAAGAAACTATTCATTAAAAACTATTTCATGTTTGATCGCATTTTTCGCATTTTTCTGACACTTCTTCCTTGGAGCGT
>CAZRBF010000053.1:0-3131 GCA_964598195.1 uncultured Candidatus Peribacteria bacterium
ATTGAATGTAGACTTACTGTAGCATATTGTGTTTTTGTTGTCAAAAAATGGGGATGATTTTTTGGGATGTGGGTGGTTTTTTGGAATGGGCAGTGGTGAGAAGGTGGCTTGTTTATGGGGTGTGTGGGCTAGTGAATATTTGCGTAGTGTTGTCGGAGTTTTTCGGTGTTGGTTGTGACTTCATTGGCAAGTATTGTATCAAGTGCACTGTTGGTATACTTTGAAATAGAGCCACAAACTTGCTCGACATCTTTTTGGTAAACTTGGGCGTCACTCTGGAGTTTTTGGTATTGATAGAAACTCTTTGGCATGCCTTTTGGGGCGAGAACTATGATATTTATTTTATTGGCTTTTGCGAGTTCCATCGCTTTTTTTCCATGGTTCATGCCTGCTACTACCCATATAGTGCTGTTTGGACTATGAACGGCAGTATTTATTTCTCGAGTTGAAGCATCTATCCTGCGACTTTTTTCAAAATTTTTCATATGAGCTATAGTTGTAGTGGCGATAGTACAGGCACACTCTTTATTTTCCGTTTTCTTAGTGGTGCCATGAGTAAAGTCGTTCATGACGGTGGCAAAAGAATCTGTGGTGTTCATTCAGAGTTTTGCACATGAGTGCTGGGTACTTTCCGAGAGAGTATCGATGGTATTATTTGTTATGTCTGGAATCAGGTGGTCAATACGGTCTTTTTCTGATTGCGGAGCGATATTTATCACTTCATATTTGTAGGTTGCAGCGATAAGGTCAGTGCTTGCATAAATAGTAGTACCAGCCATGGCTGATGCGGTTTTGAGGCGGTCGGAGAAGTCACTCTTCTTGTAGATAGTCGTGAGATCGTTCATAGCTATATTGTGTCGGGTATTCTCTTCGGTACTTTTTTCCGAATCTTCTGCCCATCCTTCGTGCAAGAGTGCGATCTGACCGTATCGTTCGATGTCTGACTTGAGTAGAGAGAATATTGCTTTTTGGGCGATTGCCCCAGTTGGATTTACTCAATTTTTTAAGTAATCAAAGCCGTTTCCTGATGCGTGTTCATCGAGGATATAGATGATCGTTTTTTGATTTTTTGGATCAAAGAAACGATCTACTTCTACAGCGTATTCCGTGTTGGGTTTATAGGTTTTTGGGTCAAATGGTATGGTTGTTTTTTGTGGGTTACTCACAGCTATTGAATCAGCTGGTGTGATAGGGGATTGTGCGGTGGTATTGTCTGATCGCACTACGTACAGTGTCATACAGGCACTCGCCAAAATAGCACTCATAATATAATTAAAATGAGAATTTGTCGGGTTTGGTGAAGTGCGTGGGATATTGTTGGTCATAATACGAATATAAATATCAAAACGAGTATACCTGAGTATAATATATAACAATAAAAATAATTTTGTCAAGACTGCATTCGTGTTTTCTTTTCTAAAATCATTGACAAATATTTTTCTTTATTAAAAATATTGCTTTTTCAAAATATTTGTGTATATATGAAATATATTTACTATTTTACTTTCCTTATATGCATAATTTTTCTTCAGAAATCTTGGCACATATTCAGTCTGCAGGACTTGAATTTCCAGGATTAGATGAGCGTACTATCCTTGATAAAGTCATTCCAGTTGCGCAGGAGTGGGTTATGATGCAGATCGTGACAAATCACTTGTCAGTAGATGATCAGGCACTTTTTCGGGATTCATACATAAGTGCTCCGGATATATTTGACCCAGTAGAGTTTCTCTCTGATATTCTTCCGAATCTAGAGGAGCTCACGCAACAATATTTTCAGATATGGCTTAAAGACTTTCAGGCAAAACTTTAATTTTTACTTTTATAAATATTTTTATTATGTGACTTTTTGGATGACTCAGGGATAAATTTTTAGATATGAAAAGCCCTCTTTGAAGAGGTAAAAAGCCTTTATCTCGTGAGGATGATTATGTTAATAAGCAAATGGAAAAAGAGACCATCGAAATGGAAAGATTCATTGAGAAGGAAAACAATGCTATCGAGAATCGTGTCAGAAAAGAAACTGAGGCAATGGAGAATCGTGTCAGAAAAGAAACTGAGGCAATGGAGAATCGTGTCAGAAAAGAAACTGAGGCAATCTTGTCGCGTGATAATCAGAGATTTCCGGCTGTTGATAGAGAACCAGTAGGTGTTGTTGTGGACGTCGAACCAGAACCAGTTTCTGTACCCAAGGAACCAGTGAAAAAATCTATGAAAAAGGATCCTGAACTTACTCTCGATGTTCTCGATCTCTCTCGTGTTATAGATATCCATGCGGAGCACCAGGCGGTGCAGGCATTTGATACTGAGATGGGAAAAGAGAGAAAGTGAATGTTTCAGAAAGTGAAAGGTTTTTTTGCGCGTTCTTTTCAGAGAATGGGTCGAGATGCCTGGATTGATACCAAAAAACGAGAACTCGTAGGGTCTATCAAGGCAGATCTGGATCGAGGTTTTTATACCGAGGATTTCCTCAGAGAACACTCTATTTCTGGAGATGTTGGTATTGATCAAGAGGCGTATTTGAACCATGAGGAGGGGCTAAAAGAAAATGCTTTGCCACCAGAGATTCAGGCAACGGTTGATGCCTGGGTAGCAACACCTACTGGATCACATGAGAGAATGAGACAGACAGAGCGACTCAAAGCAGTTATTGAGTCGAGGTATCCAGCTATAACCGCTGACATTGGTCAACTGGAAAAGTCGCTTCTTCGACTTGAAAGGGGTCTGATATCGAGCGAAGTAGGCACTATTGAGGCAAAGCTCAATGTCTTTGATATTGGTCGAATAGAGCAGGGAAATGGAAAACGCAAGGAAGGATGGTTTGTGGGCATGGCTGATTCTGTAAGTGATGCGGTGAATAATTCAGCACTTCCAGATTGGATGAAACAAAAAGTTGCTTGACTCGTCAGGCACCCAAATACTGCCGCGGTTATTACGGCTCTCGGAACCCGAGCATGAGTTGGTGCTATTGCAGGAGCAACTGTGGCCACTGGGTTTGCTGGAGGATTCTTGCTTCCGATTGTCGCTGGTTCTGTTACCTGAGGATTTTTTGCGGGAGTCAGAGCTCGACGTGAAATGCGTGATCGTACTGCTCAGATCGATCGTCGTGGTGCTATGGGGCTCGAAACAGG
>CAZRBF010000053.1:3231-9309 GCA_964598195.1 uncultured Candidatus Peribacteria bacterium
ATGAACGAGCTCTTCCCTGGACTGGTTGCGAGCTTCAATGATGGATCATTGTTTATCCCAGGAAATACGAGTGATGTCGCCCAGATAACGAAACGAATATATTCAGGCATTACAAATCTTGCAGATGGAACCATGAACAATCGCCTGAAAGAAGAGCGAAATTATGCTATTAAACAAGGTGCTATATTTGGTACAACTGCTGCTGTGGTTGGTGGTACTGTAGGTGCTGCAATCCATGGTGTTATGAGCTTGTGAGCAGAGCATCATGTGACGACTACAGGAACTTCAGGAACGACTATTACACACTATCCTGATGGTCTTGAGGCACATCAGAATGTACACAGAGAGTTTTGGTATGATAATAAAACTCCAGCGCCGAAGTTTGATCACACCGAGCTCATGATCCATACCGATAAGACAGGCGGATGGAATGTATCGCACATGCTTCATAAAACAGCCACAACTCTTCATCGTGGTTCTCATACGGTGGATGCGAGTGATTTCTCAGGAAAAAATATTCAGGCTGTCGTAACTCCTATAAAATGAGGTCCAAGTTTTATATTACCAATAGATGCTCAGTGAAATATTCAGATCCCACCAAGTATGCAAGACGCCTTTAATAAGCGTACATTTGCTTGGCTTGAAGTCGGAGAAGTGAAGGTTTGAATAGACGGAAAGATTGATCTTCATCCGATTGCGACAGTTGTAGGGAAGGGAAATATGGCATTTGATGTGGTAACTCAGTATATCCCTGGTACAAAAACTATCACAGAGTGGGATGATCAAACTCCATGGATAGGAGTTCCATTCGGAGCAAATAAGTATCACGAACTTGGTAAAACCGAACCACTTCCTCCACACGGTCGACTCATGCCTATTATTCCTCCAGCGAAACCAAAGGAAGAAACCACTTCAGATATTACACCATCACCTGACGCACCATCATCCCCAGCTACTGTGGCATTCGTAAATGACGACTCGTCTTCAATGGATATTCCAGTGACAGATACAAAAAATCAAAAGCCAGAAGATGTTATAGATAAAGAATATGAAGTAAGTAAGAGAATTCTTGGTACATTTACACCAATAAATGACGAAGTATTGAGTGGTTCAAACTGACTCCTTGCATCTTCCGGTTGATTGCTTGAAAATCAGGAACATCGTATTGCTATGGAGCATCTGCTTGCAGATACGAAAAAATGATGAAAGACAGCCATGAGGGCAATATCTGCATTTTATGCAAAAAATGGGAAAATATGGCTTTCTAAAAATGCCATTGGCGGACATAATAGTACGCATATCGGTAATATCCTCGTTGGATTAAGATCTTCAAATGGAATCAATTCACCGGATTACTTGTCTCGTCGATTATATGAGATATCATGAGCTCATCCCATGCCGGAAGCTCCTACTATAGTGTTGTTTCACGAACTCGGACATCAGATCACGAAAAAGGCAAGATATGCAGCTGCCGATGGAGATAATGTTATAAATAGTCTTATAAATGATGTTCAGGAGCTCCGTGATAATCAATGAGCAGGTATTACTCCACTTTCCAGTATGTCATTTTATGCAAACCGACATAGGAATAATCCCGAATGGAATACCCAATTCTGGGAAGATATGGCAGAACTTATGGGGCTTTACCTTATGGGACGCAAATATGTGGTGAAATATCTGGATGATCGAATCAGCACAAGACGATCTATGAAAGCAAATATCACAGAATGACTTCGTGATCGTATTATGAATGTTCTCGATACTTCATATAAGCACTATGTTGGATAATTTCTGTATTACAAAAATAATGAGCACGAAAGTGCTCATTATTTTGCTTTTTATCTTCAAATATGATATTTTAAAAGAAGTTATATTCTAACATATACAATTTATGGCAAATCCAGAAACTATTGAAGGGAAAATTCAGGCGGTTACAGATAGTACCACACCAGACCAACTAAATATCCTGAAAGCAGAACTTACGGCGAGCTGTCTGGCTCCAGAGAAGCTCCAATCTCTTCGCGCTATCGTTGAGGCAAAAAAGACTCTGAAGGTAGAAACAAAAACAAAACTTCGAGATCTTTTGGCCGATTGTCAGCCATCTGTAGAAACAATTGAAACAAAATATTCTTTGGCACAGGTATTTGAGGGGACTCGATCTCCGGCATTTGCTCCAGAAAATATTAAAAAAATCAGTCTTTTAGTAGACGAGATATTTAAGGAAGTAAAGCTTGATTCTACGCAACGAGCAAATATACACCTTGCGATGACAGATCGACTCCTACATGATGGAGAAATATTGAAGCTTACAGATGTTTCTACGGGTCTCGTGAATCGTATTTTTACACATGTCATGAATGGTTCAGAAGAATCAACAGCATGAGAACAAACTTCTATTTCTACTGCTTCCACCGATGTGGAAAAAGTTTTCATGGAGCGTATGGTTGCAGTGAGTAAACCACTTTTGGATCTCTTGAAATCAAAACCACAAAATGCTACTCTTTTACTCACAAATCCAAAAGAAATAGCCGCATACAATGGAGGAGAGATAACATCTCAAATAGCATCGCTTGATGAACAGAGTCTCAAATCATATATCGCAGGACTTAATGGGGATGTAAAAAAAATCGACACGAAATTATTTTCTATGGAAAGCGTAAAAGAACAGGGGATGAATTTTCTTGCAAATCTCCCCCCAAATGGCCTCATGATGGATTTTTTTAAATGGCTCCTCTCGTTTGATTTTATCGCAAAACTTCTCGGATACAAGTGAAGTACTGAAGCACTAGCCTGAGTGGGGGAAGAGTTGCGTCAACGCAAATCACTCAATGTTCTTGGTGAATTTGGTGAGGTTACCTATACGGATAGTGATGGTCAAATCAAGACGAGAAATGGTGAATATTCACAAGGAATCGGTAAAATAGATATCCTAAAGGACAGAAAAGATCTCTCAAAAATTAATCGTGAGAAATTAATAGATTTCTTTATATTTACAAAAGGAGACTCCATCGATGCAACTGCTCCAGCTTTTTGGATGAACATCTTCAATAAAGGTGAAGTACTTGGAAAAGATGAGAAGGGGGTCGAGATAAAGTATACACTCACGAAACCGATAGATTCCAAAGATCTCGATGATAATTTTAAGTGACTCTATAATAAACTCAATGGATTGAAGATGATAAAGGAATCACGAATCGCTCAGATAAAACCAGAACAACAATCTGCCCCACAAACACCATCATGAGTTGCTGCCCCAGCTATCGCACCCGTTTTGCCAGTTGCGCCCGTAGCTCCGGCTAGACCTTCACCTCGTACTCCAGAGGCCCCAAAAGATCCAAAAGTACTTTTGGCTGAAGCATTTACTAGGGCCCAGTCTTTTCCATTTCAGTTTGGCAAAGAGACGGTAAGTTTTTCAGGAAAAAGACTGAACATCTGACAAAAACAGTTTTCTTTAGAAGTGAGTAATGGATTCCTTTCCCCTTCTGTCTCCAGTATTGAACTGAATGGATGAAATATTGTACTTGGACATCTCGGATGACCGACTACAGTAGCAAAATCGGATATATTACCTGGGATCGAGTCATTGCTTGATATGAATCCAAATGCAAATCGAGAAATCGTCGGTGAAAAAGGGAAGCTCGTCATAACGAGGGTGGCATAAATTTTAAAACGAGCACAAAAGGTGCTCGTTTTTTTGCATTCTATTTTGAAATATGCTAAGATAAAGGAAATTATATCTTTAATTATACATTTTATGTCATTCTGATTAGGTGGAGATACGTTTGTGGTACAGGATCAAATCCAAGCGTTCAATAAGAACCCAGAAGCGAGAACGAAGCAACCTTCTGAGGCCCAGATTCGAGAGATGTACGTTTCAATTGAAGCAGCACTCAAGGATTCATGAAACAACGGTCTTCATGGAACTTTTCGTGAATGGGTACTATGACTTCAGTCATATAATCCCACACTTGCTAAAAGTCTCTTAAAAGCAGAGGTACTCCAGACTCTGAAATTGCAAGTAACCGAACAGGCATCCACAGATGTCAGCGCTCTTCATTCTGATATTGTAACAGAGAAGAAAATTAAAGAAATCCTTTCTGATCTTTCCCCAGATAAAATAGATGCATCACTAAAAACTGTGGAGTCATTAATTGATTTTATTATCGACCCAAAGTACAAGATGATTCTTCGGAGTTTTGCTGGGTCTTTAATGCTTGAAAAGTTTGAAGCCAATAATCAACGCGTTATCGTTCGTGAAGATAAAACTATCGAGATTGCATATATCGATTCTTCAAAACAGAGCACTCTGCTTGATCAAAATAACACCATTCTTCAAACGAAGATAAATGCACGCATAAAAGAAAATTCATGAGTTATCGATACTATTCGTTCCGGAATGCTCTTTCGTGCACAAAGTGTTGGAATAACACAAGAAAATGCATGAAAAACTGCGGTTGTTGTCAAGATGGAATCATCTTCCCAGAAAGATCTACAAGCGTATCTTAAAACGCTTTCAGGTAGGCAAAATCTTACTATTCCTGAACAAACCCTATTGTTGTCACAAAAGGGTTTCCAGGACTTTGAAAACCCTCCAGAACTTCGAGATGTTACTAAATTGCAAGAGATGGCACAAAAGGTGCTTGCGCAACCACAAAATACCACTCCAATTTCGAGTGGTCCACAATCTGGTAGTCAAATCCCATCCGTTGTAGGTGAAGGAATTGGAATGGTCTGATGAGTTGTTGGAAAGATCGCTGGTGCTTGAGCTGGTGGTGGTCTAAAGGTACTCTCTGATATCTTTAGTAGTGCCACAAAAGAGGGTGGGCCATGGGGTGGGCTTGCTGTTCTTGGTGGAATTATTGCAGCCTTTTGGAAGTTTGGATTCTGGAAAACTATCGGAACTATCTTTGGTATTGGAGTTTTGAGCGAAGCAACAGCTGGACGTCTTGATCTCGGAAAGGAGATGGACAAGGTAAAAAATGTCGCCTGAAAAACTTCTGCAACCCTCGGTGGTTTATCTGGTGGGTCATCTCTTGTCCCAAGTGCTCCGAGTGCTTGATCAAAGCCAGTTTCATCATCACAACCGACTGAAGTATTGAATATATCGCCGAGTCAGGAGAAGGCCAATAACAAAGTCATGTCAGACCCCGATTTTGTCCAAGCAATCAATGAGCAAGCAATCATAAATGCACAGTCAAATAATGGGGAAACCAAAAAGAAAACAGGAAAAGTGGAAGACTATCTGAATTTTATTAACTCTCCAGCTTTTCAATCTCAGAAACTCGAAAATCTTCTGTATGTGGATAATATGGATGCTTCGATATTTAGCAATAATACTCTCTTTGGACTCAAAGGTATTGATATACCAGAAAATCTCGATAGACAATACCTTAAACGTATCGTGCGAATGTATATAATCGGGAAATATAAGATATCGACTCCTGTGACCTGAGTACAACCAGGACAGAAAGAAAAAGAAGATTTTCTCAAAGACAAGAAGAAAGAAGACTATAAAGACAAAACTCTTGCAGACCTCATTAAGGAACTGGGTAATTAATTTTAATTTCATTAAACATTACATATATGGCAGATTTTGAAAAAGTTTCTCTCTCAGATGATGAACTTGATGTACTTAGTAATAATGATTTCGCCGAGATTGCTCGTAAAGGGCGAATTGACGGGGAGATTTCTGCTGAAGAACTCAGGACTGTTACAGCCGAAACAATGGTTCGTTTCAAGGGGTATCTCGCAAACAATTCCACAATTACCGGTATGACCAAGGAAACGCTTGATGGACTGAAGACGATTGTGGTTTCCGGTAGCGCTGTTGTGATCGATCCTCCTTTGGATATTCCTGGACAGGGTGGTACGGTTGGTGATGTTGCTCCAAGTATTTCTGCGCCTAAAGTACTACCGGATGAACTTTCTCCGACTACCACCTTCGATGTCATTCGTCTTATTCAACTTGGATATATACCCATAGAAGCACCCACAAATCCAAAAGGAACTATCAAAAGACATGTCATGAATACTCCGAAATGGATTTTTGTCGGATTACAAAAAGCAAATGAGTGGGGG
>CAZRBF010000054.1:0-2177 GCA_964598195.1 uncultured Candidatus Peribacteria bacterium
TAGGAGATGATTTTGGTGTTGTTGGGAGTGGGGAGAAGAGTATTTTCTGACATGATTATGGATAATTGATTTATAAACATTTTTTTTCAGGTGGTTCTTTCTCTATTATTTTTACAATCTCTGTCATATCTCTTACGGCTGTCTCAGCGATATTTTCAATATAGTCAGATATCTGAATCTCTGCCTTTCATTTAAAAGTACATGTAACTTCAGCATCTTGCGATACCATATTATTTATGATATAATCGCTTATTCCAAAAACTTTTTTCGCCTTTTCCTGATTACTAAAGCAAAATGTTGGAACTCTTTTGTCATTTCATTCTCTAGGAATAAGTCTTGATGATAATTTATCAATATTATTGAAGCATATTTTCCCAAAATAATTATCAAAATAATATTCTCAAGTAACCACAACACTTCAGCTGTAAAATATTTCTTTATCTTTCTCTCAACTCTTAATAAGTCCATTTGTAATAGGCTTTGATTCATTATGTATTACAGTTTCTAACATTCAAGACTCACTTTCCGCTCAACTTCCAGAAACAGTTCCCGTTGAAACTTGCTCTATAACTCAAGAATTCGTTTCAATAGGTCCTATCTCCTTATAATATTCAAAATATGCATCCTCTATATTTGTAGCCTTGAGATTGAGTTTTTTTCGTGTATTATCTGACTTGGGCTTATCATAATATTCCTTTATTACCATTTTTCACTCAAAACAATCTTTATATATTTTTTTAAGTGTTTGCAGATTAATGTAGATAAAATTTTGAGAAACTCAGTATCCTACTCAAGTTACACCAAAAACAACACCACTTGAGTAAGTCTGATCCTCTTCTCCATAAAAACCATCTCCAATATTCTCAGATAAACTTTCTTTTCACTCATATACGTTAGGATCTTTTAAATTTGTATATATGAGTTTATCATTTTTGACTATAAAAGTTACGACGTATGAATTCCCTTCTTTCCCAGAAGGGTTCATTGTATATACATCGAAATTTCCCTTTTTTCCCTGTTTTAATCACCCTCAGTGTTTGCTCGCAAAAATATCAATCATGAGCTTTGTATTGTCAGACATAGCCGCTCCAGTACTAGTCTCAATACTTCCGGTCTGAACCATTCAACTCTGCACACTCTCCTGAACCACTTTCTGTACTTCTGGAACAACTTCCTGCTTAAAACATCCTCCAAGAATGAGACCTGAGGAAATAAGTCCGATAACGAGTAACTTTTTCATAAATACAAGATTAATAAATAGAAATAAGTTTAATTTTTTGCCTCTGTAATGGTATTATCAGAATTTCCGATTTTACTATATCACTTCTTGAGCTGTTCGGAATTTCCTAATAGTTGCCATCTTTTACCTCGAGTGGTCATTCACCTCATAAATGTACAATCTCTCATCTTCCAGAAATGCAAATGCTCGATACTGCTTGTTGATGCGAAAATACCAGACTCCTTTCTCTTTCGGTTCGCGAAGTTTGAAATCAATGTTCTGAAACTGTCACGCAGTCAAAAATCTCTCAGCCTTTTTGTATTGACTGAGAAGTTTTCGATCCTTTAGATATATGATGAGTGCTTTGTCGATAAGTACTTCTTTTATGACAATCATGCAATGGGCGAATTAAATACTAACATAACATGATCTATCCTTAGTTGTAGCTTCATTATATTTTTCCTGTTCTATTTTGGAGAGCTCCTCATACGGTACAAAATGAACATCAAGATTTTGTTCATAGGTATCTTCTATCTTACGAAGCTCTTCATATCGTTTCATCGTGAGCAAAACATTCATCGGTTTACTTCCGACAAATATAAACTGTTCAGGGTTAGTATCTTTCCCAATATAATTCCCGGTTTTACGTCGCAAATCGGTTACGGATATACATTGATTGGCGTACATATGATAAAAAGTGAGTTATAAAGTATGTCTTTATTGTATAACTTTTTGATGTTAAATCAAATGATTTTTCTTTACAGTAAAAATAGATTACTTCAATAAACGTTCCACAATTATACGAAACATATTATACGTCATCTTTTTCTCATCGTTTGGGGCGCTTTTTATCTTCTGAATGAGCACTTTGTTTACTTTTTGAAGTATTTCTCTCTGTTTTTCGCTTGATAAGGGTCGAAGTCTTTTGGTTAATTCATTTTCAAATAGAGATGCTTTT
>CAZRBF010000054.1:2277-4436 GCA_964598195.1 uncultured Candidatus Peribacteria bacterium
TTTTTTTCAAGAAATCCTATATCATCACTTCATACGTAGACATATGCTGAAACAGATCCATAAAAAACAGACATAAGCAAAATGCTTACTATTCGAATGCAATGTTGATATGAATGGGGCATAAAAAATATTAGGATATAGGTGTTTTATTTCCTCATCTTCCGGAGCTCTTCCAAAAACAACTTCCCCTCTTTCATGTTTAGTACTACAAATGGAATCACTGTTACGAGTCCAATTATTCAGATAAAGATAAACCCCCGTACTCTCGATATTCCATCAAAAAAGGGAACAAGAAAACGCCAGGAAAGCAGTCCAATGAGAGTGGTAAGTATAAGATTTTTTATAAAAAATGCGACATCAAATCCACTGGAATACATGCGTGTGGCTCTATCTGAGAGATACCAGATAGGTATCCAAGAAAGTCCAGTTGCGAGTGCTGATCAGACAACTCAAAATTGGTGAATCAATATAAGATTCAGG
The DNA here is from genome assembly GCA_964598195.1 of uncultured Candidatus Peribacteria bacterium. Lineage (GTDB taxonomy): Bacteria > Patescibacteriota > Gracilibacteria > BD1-5 > UBA2023 > UBA1545. The sequence continues at coordinate 2,758 of CAZRBF010000054.1, forward strand.
ATAATGTTTACTATAAGTCCCACTCCGAGAATTTTGACTCGTTCCTGGATACGTCCGACTCCAGCAAGGATCTGAAAGTTTATCTGCAAGAGAAAATTCAGCACTATAAAAAACGCAGAGTACTGAAGGATAATTCCGGACATCATAAATTTTGACCCAAAGAGCACATTGGCAAATGCTGGACCAAATACAAACATGAACATACCTGTGGTCACACCGAGTACCGAAAAATACTTATAAAAAAGTGTCTTTATTGTCGTAATTTTCGCTTCATCTCACTTGCCATGAAGCTCAGATATAACCGGGAATATGAACCCAATGATGGGCGTAATGATAATGAATGGGATTCCAATGATACTGAGATAATTTGAGTAATACCCCGCATCTGTGAGATTCAAGAGATAGATGATAAGCTGCATATCTACCTGCCCAAGTACTGTTCCGACATTGGCTGCGAGCATGACCCAGAGAGCATATTTTATGACCTGTTTTATGAGATCTTTATCGTAGATAATTTCGGCCTCTTTGAGGTATGGAACATAGTATGAATGGTACAAGAAAAAAGATCCAAAAATAATTCAGACAACCACTCCACCGATCCAAGTCCAAGAATAGGTTATGAGATTTCCTATGTCCCCAAAATAGAGTCCGAGAGTAAAAATAACGACGAATATCATCCGAAGAAACTCCGTCCCCTTCTGAAGTTTCGTATTTTGTGCCACCTGAAAGATAGTCGTACACATACTCAGGAGATTCATCCCCAGGAAGAAGAAACAGAATATTTTTATAACCTGAACTGCCTCTTTGGCATGAAAATAATGCTCAGCGAGATACCCAGACGAGACAAATAATACCGTACCAATCAGAGCACTTGTGACGAGCTGAGCCCCAAGTGAATATGTCACGAGTGTCTTAAACCGAGTCCAATCCTGCTGAGTGATAAACTTCGGGAGAAAATAATTGAGACTCTCGGTCAGTCAGAGATCATGATAGACTCAAAGCAGACTTACGAGACTGATTACTCCATACAAGAGCCCTATTTCCTCAACACTCAAGTCTTGAGAGAGGATGATTTTGACCACGTACCCGAGTGGTCCGAGAAGAAATGAGAACAGATAGAGCCAAAAACCCTTCCGGATAAATTTTTCTGCGAGCGATTCTGAATGATTAAGCATGAAGGAAATTATAGATTATAAAAACTACTGCATGTTCTCAGAATCTCTGAAAAATGATGAAATTCGAAGCCAAATTTGAGTATCGTAGTGAACCGTACGACTTGTACGGAGAACGAGAAACGGAAAATTTGACAAGAAGTTCGCATTTTGCAGAGATTCCTATAGGTCATATCCCCCGCCTTCTTTATCCGATATTATCCGTCCTTCTTTGAAGGTAATGACTCGTTTCTTTAGACGATTAACAATGCGGTCATCATGCGTGGCAATGATGATCGTTTTTCCTTGTGCATTGAGTTCCAGAAGGAGGTCAATGATTTCCTCGGCGTTATGGGGGTCAAGATTTCCGGTCGGCTCATCTCCGATAATGATGTCTGGGTCATGAATGAGTGCTCGAGCGATACTTATACGCTGTGCCTCCCCTCCGGAAAGTGTTTCTACAAAAGCTTCTTTCTTGTGAAGAAGTCCGACTCGAGAGAGGATTTCTGGAACCTTCTCGCCAATATA
>CAZRBF010000054.1:4536-9148 GCA_964598195.1 uncultured Candidatus Peribacteria bacterium
AAAAAATCTGGAATCTACGATGATGTCAAGTGGAAGATCCTCAAAAGAGTACGAGATAATTTCTACGAGGACAAATAAACTAATACCCTACTTTTTATTTCATATAATTTCTTACCCATGACAACAGAAAAAAATGGACTCTACATATTTGAAGGACTCTCACAGAAAGAAATTGCCTACTTCATCATGATGTCAGAGATGATCAGTTTTAAAAAAGGTGCCACTATCATGTCCGAATGAGATGCGTCGGATAATCGAGCCTATCTCATAGAGTCCTGAAGCGTCGATGTCTACCGACAAGGATCAAAAATCAGCACCCTTCATACTGGTGACATTTTCGGCGAAATGGCCCTCATCACGAATGAGGCACGAAGTGCTAAGATAATCACGAATGAGAACACAGAAGTACTCGCCTTTGGTCGAGATGAATTCCTTATGCTCTACAAGCAATCCGGACTCTATGAGGACATCAAGAGGAAAATACTTTTGAGGGTAAAAGAGAACTTTTATAGTGATAAAGCATAAGAATAGCAACAAAAAACCTCTCTCTCATTTTCATGGGTGGAGGGTTTTTGAATTATCTATAATCTGGAATTTTTCTCTGTAAACGTTTCATTTATACTAACTCCCAATTTCTCTGCTTTTAGAAAAACCACTTTTGCTGCTTTGCTTACACTCCGAATATCATCGGAAAATACTTGTAAATGAGATATATCTGAATCTGTAGCGCATACTTCTATACACTCTATAGATTCACCAAGACGTAGGCCTTTTTTTGATTTTTCTTTTCTCATAAGATCTATAATTTCAAAAAACAGCTTACCCCCACTTTGTATCAATGGACTGGAAGACAAAGGATTACCTGACGTGTAGAGAGCTTGATGAATGCTCTGTTGTTCCTCAGATGGCTTATAAAAGTCTTGAAATATTGCTTCAGTAATATGAGGAAGAATAGGAGCAATAAGTTTTAATATACCAAGAAAGGCCGTATAGAGAGTATAGCTTCCGGAAAGCTTTTTGTCGTTTCCATTTTCGTATTTCTCAGGAAAATACATCCGATCTTTAATAATCTCCAGATAGTTATCGCAGAAATCATGCCAAAAAAACTCTTCGAATACTGTGAGAGATCAAGAAAATTCATATTTCTCCAAACATTTCTCCATCTTTTCTCAGGTCTCATGCAGTTTGGTGAGGATAAATATATCAGTTGGTACAAATTCAGAAGGCTTTGACGGGACTTTCTTATCATAATCTGCCAGGGTAATTTTCAAAAAACCCATAACGTTCCAGAGTTTATTTACGAGCTTTCTCCCCTTAAGGATCTCTTGCTCGTCGAGTACAGTATCTTTTCCAAGTGACGATCCACAAGACCAGTACCGAACTGCATCAGCTGAATACTGCTCGATGAGTTCTTCTGGAGATTTTCCGGCATTATTTTTGGATTTAGAGATTTTTTCCGATCCTTTTGCAAGTACATGTCCTGATATCATGATATCTTTAAATGGAATAACACCTCTTTGCAACTGACTCCTCGCGATCGTATAAAATGCCCACGTTCGGATAATATCATGTGCTTGAGGTCGAAGGTCCATAGGAAGAATCTTATCTTCTCTGGAGTCAGATTCTCCGGTACGGGCATTGATTTCTGGTGAAAGTGACGAAGTTGCCCACGTATCGAGGATATTGTAGTCTGGCTCGATATCATCGAACGTATGATCAGGAGGTAATTTTTTTGGTCGGTCCGTTACTGGATCCATGGGTAAGTCTCTGAGGTCTGGTAGTATGAGTTCGCCGGTAATTTTCGAGTACCATACCGGTGTGGGAACTCCATAAAAACGCTGTCTCGAAATACACCAGTCCCATTTAAGATTCTCCACCCAATCAATATAACGTTTTTTCATATACTCCGGGTACCACCGTATCTTTTCTGCGTTATCTAAAAGTTGTTGCTTAACTGGAAGAATTTCGATAAACCATTGTTTTACTGGAAGAATTTCGATCGGAGTACCACACCTCTCATGTGTATTTACACTGTGTTCTATGGAAGTTTCCTTACGGATATTTCCTTTATTCCTGAGTATCTCAACGAGGGTTTTCCGCGCTTTTTTATAGTACTGCCCATCTATAGTATTTACACCTGTGCCAACCATAGTTCCTGTAGAATCCATAATTATTTTTTCTCTCAGACTATGAGTTTTTTGCCAATACATATCGGTTTCATCTCCATAAGTACAGCACATTACAACCCCAGTTCACTTCACTCTATCAACTTTTTCATCAGCTAAAATAGTTACAGTATCACCAAGCGGTGTAGTAATTTTTTTTCCAATAAAGTCAATGTATCTTACATCCTCAGGATGTACAAATACTGCTACACAGGCAGGCAGTAATTCGGGACGTGTCGTCGCAATAATAAGTTCCTGTCCATTCTCGAGAACAAATGCAATTTCATAAAATATTGAATCGAAATTCTTGTTTTCGAGCTCTGCCTGAGCAACCGATGTACGACACTCAGTACACCAGAGAGCTGGAGTGTTGAGTCGTTTTATTTTCCCCGCTTCAAGAAGTTCTAAAAATGAGCGTTGTGAAATACGCTGAGCAAGTGGCGAAATAGTCGAATATTCAAGATTCCAATCAGCACTTATTCCGATAGATTTCCAGAGATTTTTAAATATTTCTCGATATTTTTTCGTTACTTGGAGACAGATAGAAACAAACTCTTTTCTCTCCATATCTCCTCATTTTTTTCCAATTTCTTTTTCTACCAAACGCTCGGTCGGGAGTCCATTATCATCAAATCCAAAGGGATAAAATACATTGTATCCCATCATTCTCTTGAATCGAGCAATGACTTCCGCCTGGGTATACGAAAAAATATGTCCAATATGTATATTTCCAGAAATAGTTGGAGGGGGTGTATCTATCGAATAGATAGGCTTCAGAGATTTTGGATCGAAAGTGTAAATATTCTCTCTTTCCCAAAACTCTTGCCAATGCTTTTCACTCTGGGCGAATCCATATGCCTGATTGATTTCCATAATAATAAAACTAATGAAATAAAAAGCCCTTCGTCTGAAGAGCTATTTTTAGAGCAAACAATGGATCTGCACTACGAAACAACCATCCAGACGGAAGGGAGTTTGACTTGAGAAGAGAGAAGATATTTTGGCATAAAAGTGGCGTAATTTATTTAAGCAATTTACTTTACAAGTATAGAGGATTTTACAAGATGTCAAAATAATTTTTAAAAAAACTTTTTTTAAAACCCCCTCCACTCATGAAAATGAGTGGAGGGGGTTTTGTTTACAAGAGTCCTTGTCAATTACTTAAGTTCAACAGTTGCTCCAGCTTCTTCGAGTTGTTTCTTGATCTTTTCTGCATCAACTCGCTCAACATTCTCTTTCACGTTTCCTCCGTTATCAGCAAGACCCTTTGCCTCAGCAAGACCAAGACCAGTAACTTCACGGATAACCTTGATAACTGCGATCTTAGCAGCTCCAGCAGAAGTAAGAACAACATTTACTGTTGTCTTTTCTTCAACTTCAGCTCCTCCTGCAGCTCCACCTCCTGCAGCAGCAACTGGTGCAGCAGCAGAAACTCCGAACTTAGTTTCCATAGCAGAAACGAGATCAGCAAGCTCAAGAATAGTAAGACCTTCTACAAGATCCATAACTTTTTGTGCATTAGCACTAAGTGTAACATCAGACATAATTTGAATGATTAAAAAATAGATAAATATGGTTTCTAGATCTTCATCTAGCAAGGAACCATCTGATAAATCAGGTGATTCCCATGCCATACGACGACTCTTTCACCTCATCCCTAACACTTCTCCTAAAAGGAGAAGGGAACTATAAGAATGTTTTTTTTCTCCTTCTAGGAGAGTGCTGGGGTGAGGTGTTTTAAGCAGCAGGAGCTTCTTCTGTTGTCTCTGGAGCAACTTCGGCAACCACTTCTGGAGCAGGTGCTTCAACTACAGCCTCTGGAGCAACTTCTGCAACTACAGGAGCGGCAACCATTTCGGCTACGGTTGTCGTAGCAGCGGCACCGATAAGATCTTTTACAATCTTGAGTCCTTTTGCTTCCATATCTTTCTTAGCCCCATCGAAGAATCGAGCAAGTCCAGAAACTGGAGACATCATAGAACCAAGGAGTTTTGCAAGAAGTACTTCTCGTGATGGAAGACCAGCGATTCGAGAAATAGCCTTTGCATCGAGGAGAACCCCATCGAAGAACCCTCCGACGAACTTCATCTTTCCTTCTTTTGCCCATTCTTTCGCATACTTATTTACCACTGCGAGACCAGCAACTTTATCTCCTTTCGAGATAATAATAGCCACCTGTCCTGGAAGTGAATCGATACTGAGTTCTACATTGAATACATTCTTGAATGCAATGCACATAAGAGTTTTCTTTGCGAGCATAAAAGTAGTATTCTGAGCTCGAAGCTCTTTCTTCATGGTATTAACATCGAGCGCAGTCAGCGCTGTATTTGTTGTGAATGCAACAGAAGTAGATGCTTTCAGATGCGCCTCAAGGGTCGCAAGTATTTCACTCTTCTTTGCTTTACTGATTGCCATAGTTTTTCGGGAAATAATAAATAAAAACTCCG
>CAZRBF010000055.1:0-9010 GCA_964598195.1 uncultured Candidatus Peribacteria bacterium
TGATTATATTATAAAACACATTATACAAGCTTCAGAGATATTTCAAAATTTACTTACTGATTATATACATAAATTCCCGAAAAACAAAGTAAGGACTTCATATATCAAGGGGTTCACAACAAGGGGTTGCAACCCCTTGTTCATATCCACTGATTTTCTACACTTTTTTCAAATTCCCCTTGCAAAAACCCTCACCACCACTATACTTTCTCCGTTATTTATTTCCCATTACCCCAGAGTGTATGATTTCTCCTCTCTTCAACCAGACTGCCAAGCGAACCCTCCAGTTCCTGTCAGTCTTTTTTATCACCCTCCTCTCGTTTCAAGAGCAGACTTTTGCGTTGGATATTGTGAGTGGTCCTAGTGATGTGCAAAAATGAGTACCTTCTTCCGGTATTCATTTTAATGTTTCAATTGATTATTATCCTAATTCTGACACTTGGAATTTGATTGATTCCATATGATCAGTTGTTTGGAATCCTGCTTACCCATATATTTGAGTTTCGTGAAGTGAAACCTATAAACAAGGTATGGTTTGAAATTATGATTACTATATTATTTGGTGAAGGGCTTATGGACCTACTGATTATTCTCCATTTGGTGCACTAATTTTATATAGAAATAATAAGTTTCTTACTGTTGCTCAAGGCTGGGGATGATCTGCTTATAAATCATTTTTTTTAAATGATAATTTCTTGACTCTTATTAATGGGTCAAATCTTATTACGTATCAAATTGATCCTGCTACCATGACACTCTCATCCCCTATTCAAACCTTGAATATGGTGAGTCAGTTTGGGCACAACATATCGGTTATGCCTGGAACCATTCCAGTTCCCATAAAGATCTCTCCAACCCAAAATGGGTTTCTGTATCAAGGGACGGATGGGAAGAATTATGTAGTGGATGAGAATTTTACGGTGGATGCACCGTATCTGGAGGGTTTTGAGAATGCATTGCCTCTTGGGCCTATTGGGAATAACAGTGTCATAGTTGCGGGGACTGCAGCTGGAAGTGGGTCGTATTATTTTGCGGATGCGGGAAATGTGAATGGGGTAAGCTTGCTGCTAGATCCTACATATGTCCTTCGATCATTTAATACGTTTGAAAACCCTGTGGCGTATTTTACGGAAGCGAATGGATGAGTGGTAAAGTGGGATATGAATTGTCGGACACAGGGATATGACTCATGTCGGTTGAATAATGGGGTATTTAAGTGTACAAATAGTGTGGGGGTGCTGTCTCCTGGAGGAGAGCTCTGTGGTGGGCAGGTGGTATTGCCGTCGCCAAGCGTGCCAGTGGTTCTCTCGGGATCGGCATTGAGTGTGCATGCGGGGTCTATTGCGAAGCTAGTTCAGAACAATAATAACCTCATCGCGCAGAGTTCAGCGGGTGGGGAAAAGAACCTCCTGGCTGATGCGGCAGATCCGGTGAATCTGGCAAATGGGGAATTTACGTACTCAAATACCTTCATGCAGATTCCTGGGGTCAAGAACCCGTATGAATTCTCGCTGACGTATCGCAACCAAACTTCTTCGGTGAGTCCGGTCGGGCATAAGTTTGATCATAACTATAATATGTTCCTGGTAGAAAATACTGGGTCTGTCGAATTCCATGATGGAAGACTCGGGGTCTTTAGTTTCGCGGAAACAGGATCGACTTACGAGTACAACAAAGGACTCAAAGCGCGACTCAGTCGAGATGTGTCGACTGGACAGCACATCATTACTTTCGATAATGGAGCTCGGTACCTCTTCGAGCCAAATCTGAAGATCTCAAAACTCTCTGACAGGTACGGAAATGCTCTCACTTTTGGCTACAATGAAGGGAAACAACTCACGGTCGTCACCGATACACTGGGGAGAGAGGTCATATACGCGTACGATGCCCAAGGACATCTCCAGTGGGTTACAGACTCGGGTGGTCGCACAGTCGAGCTTGCGTATACAAGCGGGGGCGATCTCCAATCTGTCACGATTACATCCGGAACCGAGAGCAAGACTATCTCCTATACGTATGACTCTTCTCACAACATCCTCACACTGACCGATTCCAAGGGACAAGTGTACGTGAATAATGTGTATGATGTTGCTCATCGAGTTGCGAGCCAAAAATATGGTTCTGGAACCGTTGCGTACAGCTATACACTCACAGGATCGAGCGTATACACGAACGATGTAATCAATGCAAATGGTGTGCACACCAAGTACACTTACGATGCCAATGGAAATACGACTAAACGCGAGATATTTGATACGACGGGGACCGGAGTAACCGAGTACAACTATGAATTTGATTCCAATGCACGCCTGGCTAAAGCTATTCTCCCAAAAGGAAATGGAACCACCTACAAGTACGATGCTCGGGGAAATATTATTATGGAGCGACAGAAGACCATTGCGAGAAATATTGATGCTGCAAGTGATCTGGTGACCACCTACGAGTACGACGGAGTGTACGATACCCCAGTCAAAATTACCCTTCCAAATGGGCTCGTAAAGAAATTTACCCTGGATTCGAGTGGAAATATCCTCTCAGAGACAGCGACGGGTATTCTGAACCCTGATGGGACGAAGTACACAGTCTCCAAGAGCTATGAATATGATTCCAATGGACAACTGACACGGAAGATCGATGCAGAAGGAGGTGTCAGCTCGTATGCGTACGCATCTGGACAGCTCGTGACACTCACTCATGGAACGCTCACGGGAAGTATAGAAGAGACATTCAATTATGACGCATATGGAAACCTCACGTCGTCGAGCGATGGTGAAGGGGCGATGAAACTCCTGTCCTATACTCCATTTAACCTGGTAGCAAATTCGCGAACTGCCGAATGAATAGAGACCCGATTCACCTATGACGCCAACAATAACAAGACTCATGAGGAAAAGTATTCTCTCGCGGAAGGGATTGTCGGAGGGATTGACTACGAATATGACACTCTCGATCATGTCGCCAAAAAGGTCGAGAAAATTGACGTGGCAAATTCCAGAACAACCGTCATGACCTACGATGGGAATGGAAATCTATTGACTGTTCAGGAAGGTACTGGAGCACTGGTGAAGTATATCTATGACGAGATGAACCGAGTCAAGACTAAACGTATCATCATAAATCCGAGCGCTCCTTCGACCGATCTTGTTACCACCAACTATTACGACCGCAATGGAAATATCACGAGAACCACCGATTCTTTGAATAGATCCACCTATTTCGCCTACGATCTTTTCGATCGTCTCACGAAAAAAACCGACGCCACCAAAGCATATTCAACCTACATCTACAACAAGGCAGGCAATATCCTCGAAGCCAAGTCCTTTGACGCGAATGATTCGCTCCTTCAGAGAACCACAAACGAGTACGACCTCCTGGGGCATGTTCTAAAGTCTACCGTGTATGACCTGACGAACACTCCAGCACGAAATGTCGTGACAACAACCGTGTATGACCGCAATGGAAATATCGTCCAGAGAACCGATGCTCGTGGAGCAAAAACATTCTTCACGTACGACAGCTTTGGACGACCTGTCGGAACCGAGGATGCTCTTGGGAATACCACAACCCTCACCTATGACAAGAGATCACTCGTAACTACCAAGAGTATTGCCTCTCCAGATAGTAGTTATTCACTCTCTACAACCCTCAGCTACGATACTGATGGACGACTCGTTCAGGAAACCAACGCAGAAGGAAAAACAAAGAAATATACCTACAATGCCCTGAACCAGCTCACCAAGAGTGAGGATGAAAATGGACATATAACCGAAATGACCTACGACTTCCTCGGGCACCTATTGAGCGAGAAAAAGACTCTTACAAGCCCTCTAAATACTGATGTTATTACTACTTCTGCCTACAATACTGCGGGAAATCTCACCAGTGTCACTGATCCAAATGGCAATACGACCACATTCCAATACGACCTGCTTGGTCGCAAGATCCGGGAGACTCTCCCAAATGCCAAGACTACGACATTTGCCTATGACAAGAACAGTAACCTGACAAAAGTTACCGATCCGAACAAGAATATAGTCGTAAACAGCTACGATACCCTGAATCGCCTGCTCTCACGAGCAGTGACTACTGGAAGTGGCGTCCGTGGAACCACTGCCGAGGCATATTCGTATGATGCACTCGGACGACTCTCATCAGTCACCAGCACCGGACAATTCTCTGGAAGTGGTGAACAGAAAAGCAGTGTGTCATTTGCCTACGACTCACTCAGTCGACTCACGAGCGAAACCCAAGCCATTCCAGGGCAATCTCCTGTAACTGTATCGTACACCTACGATGCCAATGGAAATAGGACATCCCTCTCGACCGGCATCCGCTACCTTGCCAACTATTCTTACGATGAACTGAATCGTCTCACGAATGTCTCCTACGGTTCTGGCAACATCGCCGATTACTCGTACTCTGGTACTCTTCTCGCGCAAATTCACGAGGGAAATGAGGTGACAACTTCCTACTCCTACGATTCCCTTCTCCGACTCTCAGTACTCGATCACTCCAACGCTTCTGGTTCGATTACAGCGAGAACCTATTCCTACGATCCTACGAGCAACCTCTTGTCCGATGGACAAAAGTCCTACACCTACGACTCCATCGACCGCCTAACTGGTGCATTTACCCTCTCGGGAGCCACTTTTCCGACCTCATCCGAATCATTCACCTACGATGCCACCGGAAACAGGACGATCAGTACCCTCGACAGCAAGAATAGATCCTATTCCGGAAACACCCTCAACCAATACACCAGCGTCTCCTCTGGCAGTACTCTCACCAAGTACACCTACGATGCCAATGGAAACCTGACGAACAACAAGGTATTCACCTTCACCTACGACTACAAGAATCGACTCGTAGAAGTAAGGAAAGTTTCAGATAGTTCGCTCGCCACTCAGTATGTCTACGACATCCTCGGACGTCGCATTCAGAAACTAACTCCTTCGAGTCGTGTAGATTATATTTACGCCTGAGAAAATACCATTCAAGAGATCACAACAGATATTGCCAGTGGTGCACGAGTTACCACCAACAGAATCTACGGTGATGGTATCGATAATCTCCTTGCCTATTACGAGACCAATGATACTCCCGTGACCGATGCTGAGATAGAGGAATATATCTTCTGTTCTACGAGTGTATTCCCGAATATTACCCGGTTCACCAAGTACGGATACACCAATGTCACTTCTCGTTGCATTGCCCTCCAAAATCAATATACTTCCTCGGTTCATGAGATGTATTTCGTACAACGTGATCATCTTGGATCAACGGTCGCTTTGACCAATTCATCTGGAGCAGTGGTACAATCGTATGGGTACGATGTCTATGGAGAACCATATGTACTTTCTGGAAATAGTTACGTAGCTGTACGTGTGTTTACTGGAAGTTTGTATGGAAATAATCGATTGTTTACGGGACGGGAGTATGAATCTGGTCTTGGATTGTATTATTATCGAGCGAGGTTCTACTCACCGGAGCTTGGACGGTTCATTTCGAGAGATCCGATTGGGATGGGTGATGATGTGAATCTGTATGCGTATGTCGGGAATAGTCCGATGATGGGGGTGGATCCTGATGGAAGGATGGTGAAGGCTGCCATTCCAGAAGTTGCTGACTTTGTCGGAGTGAAAGATGCAGGTGAATGACTCGGAAATGTTGCTGCATTCTGGACAGGATATGCGACAGATGACAAAGCACTCATGGCTATTTCGGAAGCTGGAATGAGAGACAGTCTCGGAAGGCTCGTGGATCCTGTAGGTTTTGCGATGAGTAGATTGAATAAATTGAAAAAGGTCGGATGATTTGCGATGTGATTTTTTGGGAAGAAGAGCGTTGATTTACATCTTAAATATATGCCAGATTGGACAACTATACAACGATCATGTGCTGATGAAAAATGTAAAATTCTTACCAAAAGCGTAACAGAAGTTATCTGAAAAGTTCAAAGGTTTTGAAAGGCTGCATCCACATATGCAAAATGATGAGGAATACTAGAAAAGTGAAAAGACATAGATCATGTGGTTGATTTACAACTTGGCTGAAAAGATATATTTACAAACATGTCACCGTTAGATTCAAGCGTCAACAGAAGTCTTTGAGCTCAAATTTACCAAAAGATTAAAAATCTGCCAGTTGGTACAAAAATATGAAAAGTTTCTATTTGAGATTAACCTTATTATATATGTTTGAATTATTTCTAAAAAAATTACCAAAAGATACGGATATTCAAGAAAAAAATATAACCGATGATATTAATATTCTACCAGATGGCTTAAGGAATTTTGTCGAGAAACTATGAGGATATTCATTTTGAAATGGAATATATCGAACATTTACCAGCAGTGAAGTTATTAAATATTCAAAGTATTGCCAGGAGTTATTTTTTAGTAATACTAAAAAATATTACTTTTTTTGATCAAATTGGAATGGTTGCTTATTTGGTATCGACATAGAAGATAATCAAATTATTTTATTTGAACCTGAAACACCAGAAGATTATAAAGTGCCGTACAATATTATTGACTTCCATAATAATGAAATATTTAGTAACTCCGAAGCACTTTTAAGACTAAGCTTCTTGGTGGAATGGAGAAAGAAATCAAATTCCATATTAAATAGAACTCAGTGTATTTGATATATAAAGCCATTATTTCTCTGAGGAACAGATACGATAGATAACTTAGAATTAACAGACCTAGAAGTATATATTTCTATTACAGGACAACTTTGGAATGCTACAAAAAATTTACCAGAGTGAACGAAAATTGGGAAGATAGAAATAGAATAAAGATCCGATCTCCATTCTTTCACATTATTATCTACTAAATTATGTCATCAACCTTCCCACAAGAATCATCAAAAAATATCGAGATTCTTAATTCAAATTTAGAACAAATAATTGAAAAAATTAAACAATTTTCAATTGATTGAGACTTTCCTAATGTAAAAGAAAATATTGAACTTCTAAATAATACACATGAACGATCCCATGTCATAGAACTATTGCTGGTATTTATAGAGAATAATCCAGGACTGGATTTTGGAACTCCAGGACCAATAATACACTTCCTAGAAAAATTTTATAAAAAATGATACGAGGAAAGATTGGTTATATCAGTAAAAAGAAAACCTAATTTCTATTTGATATGGATGTTAAACAGGGTAATTAGCTGAAGTGAATGAAAAGAAAGAGAAAATTTTCAAGTAATCTTATCAGAAATTGCAAATAGAGATGATTTAGAAGAAAATTTGAAACAAATTATCCAGGAATTGTCATACTAAATAACACAATATTGTATTATGCAACAAGAAAAAGATGAAGAAATCTTTCTCACCATACATCTAAACGATCGGATTCAACCGCTTGATAGATGAATCAAATATGAAGATCCACTTGATAAGTTTTTAAGTGAGAATAATTATGGTGAGGTTTCTGGCTGAGGAACTCTTGTACATGAAAACGGCGAAATAATCCATTGTGACGTAGAGCTAAAAATTAAGTCAGATTATCTCAGTGATTGATTATTTATTCCACATCTCTTAAAAAAACTCCAAGATATTGGCGCGCCAAAGGGTTCGAAAATTATTATAGAATCTACTGAGGAAACTATTGAATTCGGAACCAAGGAAGGTATTGCTATTTATCTTGATGGTATAAATCTTACTGCTGAAGTATATAAAAATTGTGATTCTAACTTTGTTATGGAGGAATTTGAGAGGTTAACATACCAAGAGTCCGATATTCATAGATATTGGCAGGGACCAAAAGAAACCGCATTTTACCTCTATGGAGAATCATATGAATCTATGAAAAATAGTCTCATGGATTTTATTAATAACTATCCCCTATGTAAATGAGCTCGATTTGAAAAAATTGCTTAAAAAAGCTTTGGATGAATACACGAGGTTATAGAATATAGATTTTTAATTATTTAATTAATTTCTTATGGATTGCAATTTTCAAAATATTGATGCGGTATTTAAAAAAATTAACAACGATTCCAATTGGGATATAAAACAAAATTTAAAATGGGGATTCTTTTTCATACACAAGTCCCCTGATTTACTGCAAAAACTATGTGACTTTCTTTTAAAAGAATGACACACATATGAGGACTTAAGAAAAATTGATAACTCAAAAGATTGGATATTATGTATTTCAAAAAGTGAAATCCATACACCAGAGTCGCTTCATGAAAAGAACTTATATTTCAATAGCCTTGCTGAGCTACTCAAGATTGACTCTTATGATGGATGGGATGTGGGACCTTTGTGAATGGAGTAATTTGTACGTTGCTACACCAAAAACATAATGCCGTTGAAAGCGGCATTATGTTTGCGAAAATCCCGATTCTACAGTCATTTCCGTTCCTCTTTTGCAATCTTTACCGGTTCGGATTCCAGACGACGTTTAAGTTTCTGGATATCTTCTGCCTTTGGGAGGCTTTCTGGATGAATTCCCTCGTCGAGTAAAAGTCCACGAACCTTTTTGTTATTTTTTACATGTTCATTTGCAATATTCATCTCTTTATTGAGATTATTTTTCTTGATGTTAAAATTTGTAATCTCGGTTGCAAAATCCTTTGCTTTGATAGTAATAGAGGGGAGAAAATCTGCCAACACTCGATTATCTGGGATTTTCAATTTATGCTTCATCTCCTTAGTACTCTTTCCTCCGAAGAATGCCGTATCACCACTACTGCGAATTCGTGCAAATCAGGTGCTGTCAACTCCTGCTTCATAAATGAGCCGTGAAAATTCTTTTTCGGTATTGGTTAATTTCTCTCGATCGAAAATACGTTCTATCTCAGCAATGCGAGTTTCGAGTATTTCCTGTTTTCGTGTTTGAAAAGCAAAATAACTCATAGCAAAAGAAATTTGCTCCTTTCGCGGGTCTCCATTCTGAGCTATGAGATAGCAGGCAAAACGCGTGAGTCGATAATCATTAATCTCACGCTCTCCCCCTTTTCAGAGCTCGATCATTTTGTCGGCGCCGACA
>CAZRBF010000056.1:0-8818 GCA_964598195.1 uncultured Candidatus Peribacteria bacterium
TAAAACCCCATAAAAATGGGGCTTTTTGTGCAAAATGGTGGAGATGACGGGAACCGCCCCCGTGTCCTTAGAGGTCACCCTCGACGTCTACTATCATAGATTATCTTGGATACGATCAAGCCCGAGAAGAAAATCAAAAATGGTTTGAAAGAATACTATCGAATATACTCACTTTCTCTGTCCGACTATATCAAAGGTTCAGAAAAGAGAGATCTCTGGGTATAAGAGGCACACGAGATAGATGTGTCCTCAGATTTGTAGCAGGCCAGCCGGCACTCATCCCGTAGGAAGGCTACTTTTTCGATTACGCAGCGTAAGCTGGAGTAAAAGAAGGGAGAACTTTGTTCGCAAGACGAGCAAGTCCACCAATTCGTGCGTTAGCAGTTGTGTTGCCTATTATTGATTATGGAAGTTATAGGCACCTCCCAGATAGCGGTACAAAGTATGACGAAGTCTCCAAGTAGAATACTATATCATCCCCATGTGCGAGACATTATACAGAAAATAGGAAGGAAATCAATATTAAAAATATACCCAATATGTCACAGTATCTTACTGGTTTTGTGAAAGAAATCATAGAAAAATAATGAAAAAAATATCATTTATAACAATGTCTCTATAATCTCTATTTTAAGCCAAAATACTACATATTTTACCATATTTTCCAGGCGGTGAAAGAGGGATTTTTATATAAAAAATCAAAAAAACATTTGCTTTTTGCTTTAGCCTTCATATAATCACTCTTGTTATTTTATCTCTATAATAACAATTTTTATGAAAAAACAGGATTTTATTAAAGCAGTTGCTACTGCTGCAGGTCTTTCACAGGATGCTGCTGGAAAAGCTCTTAATTCTATGATCACAGTAGTTACTGCTGAGCTCAAGAAGGGTGGTGAAGTGAATATTACTGGTTTTGGTGCCTTCAAGGTTTCTGCTCGCGCAAAACGAAATGGAGTTAACCCTAAGACTGGTGCAAAGATTATGATCCCAGCTATGAAGTCTCCTGTCTTCCGTGCAGGTAAAACTCTTAAGGAATCTGTAAGATAGTTTTTATAGGAAAAGAACATTCGCTCTGGCGAGTGTTCTTTTTTTTGACTTTTCAGATATTATTTGATATACTTGTATAAATATTTATAGATTTACTTCTCTATCAATGGTACAGATAGACATTTCCCAAATGGAATACAGTGAGCTTGTCGAAAGCATAGACAAGAATCTTGTTGATTTTGGAAATTTTGAATTGGAACTAACATTTAAGGCAGACTATAGCCAATCAAAAATTATTCGTGATTTTGTACTTTTTTTGTTCAACAAAAATAATATCGAGTTGCCATGGAAAAATCGTTTTGCACTCATATCAGATGAGCTCGTAAATAACTCTATCGAATATGGGAGTCTTCCACTTGATAAGAATACCTTTACTATATACTTTAGCACTATAGACAAAGTTCAAGATATTAACGTGGAAGTGCGTGACACTGGGCGAGGCGCTGAATCAAAAACAAGCAAAGAGATGGAGGAATTGAAAAAAATAAAAGAATCCGCTGGATTTAATGGATATCTCGGAAAGCGATGACGTGGACTTTTTCAACTTATCACCAATCTCGTAGATGAACTCTACTTTCGTGATAATCTTGACTGAGGACTCACTGTCGGGGTTCGCAAAAAAATGGAAATAATATAAAAAACGTAGAGATGCGATTAATCGCATCTCTACGTTTTTTATATTACCCCTTTGATTTCTTCTGAAACACTGTTTTTTCGAGTGGGAATGCTCGCCCTGCGATAACTACTTTCCCGAAATCTTCATCGTCCGAACCTTCGAAGAAGTACTCTTCAATATTAGCTCGGAGCATGGCATGTACTTTGGTAAGTATGTGCAGCTTCTCCATGATGTCATATACTCGAGCCACTGCCTCGAAGTTTTTCATGTCGGTCATGCGGACGATTTGTTCGATACGCTCACCACTCACTGTCACTTCTCGTTCTCCTGTTTTCGTAATCTTAAAACTATCACTTTTCTGGAAATCTTTCAGATCATAAAACTTCATCGGAGTATCCTCGCCATCACCATTCGCGGGCAACACATCTTTTCCAGCATATTCTCAGATAAGAAAATCCTTCAGATCATCGATTCACTGATACCCTGCGGCAGATATGGTGAAATATTTCTTTCCTTTGAAATGTTTTGCGAGTTTCTTGGAGAGAGATGTAATCTCATCTGGATTAATAATATCTGCCTTAGAAAACACGATCACTTCCTCTTTTTCTTTCAGCAGGTCAGAAAAAAGTTCCAATTCTTTTCTGATATCTTTATAGTTCTGAACTACTGCTTCCTCACCCTGACTCATATCGAGAAGATGCAAAAGAACGTGGGTTCTTTCAATATGTTTAAGAAATTGGATACCAAGCCCTTTCCCTTCTGAAGCTCCTGGAATAAGACCTGGAACATCCTCGAGAATAAGGCTCTGTCCCTTGTGCTCCATAACTCCGAGATTGGGAATAAGGGTCGTAAATGGATAATCCGCAATCTTTGGTCGCACATTTGTCACACTCTGAATAAGAGTTGACTTTCCGGCATTCGGGAGACCGATGATTCAAATATCAGCAACGAGCTTGAGTTCCAGTTTTACACTTTTTTCTTCTCCTACATCTCAGAGTTCAGCAAAGGCAGGAGCCTGACGAACACTCGATGGAAAGTGAGCATTTCCAAATCCCCCACGTCCTCATTGGCAGAGTGGATATGTCTCCCCTTCATGACTCAGATCTACGATAACTTTTCCTGTTTCAGCATCGGTCACGATGGTACCAACTGGAACCTTTACAATCAGATCCTCACCTTTAGCACCATACATCTCCTTCGTTCCTCCATTTTCTCCATTTTCAGCTCGCAAAGTATGAGTATGACGAAAATCAGAGAGGGTATTTATATTCGATGTAGCGCGAAGATAGGCATTTCCACCATATCCACCATCTCATCCGTATGGACCCCCATTAGGAATGCACTTCTCACGACGCCATGATACTATTCCATTTCCACCCTTTCAGGCCTTAATTGTGATTTTTACTTCATCGATAAACATAAAGAGAGGGTTAGATATTTTCGGGCATTCTATTCAAAAAACCCTTTTTTACAAAAAGATTTGTAAATTTAAAAAAAAACATATACTGTGCCCTATAAATTATATCCTATATCATCTACTTATGGCAAAAGGAAAACGAACATACATGTCTTGTATCTCAACAGAATCAGGAATCATGGGGTACATCACCAACGTACAAAAGAGAAACTTCGCAGCTGGAGAAAAGCTCGAACTTCGAAAGTACGACAAGAAGCTCCGAAAACATGTTATTTTCAAGCTGAAAGAAACTAAGCACTAAAAACTAAAAAACTTCCGATCGAATCGGAAGTTTTTTATTGCCCAGAATACTAAGCTTTTTTAGAAATACCTGAATCGTTTGTTGGGGCACCAAGAATAATTGCAATACGATTACTGTGATGTGCCTCTAAAATAGCAACTTTATTAGAATAATCAGAAAGGTGGGTTTTAGTCACTGTTTCTGTGTAAAGACTTACAATCTCGGCACGAGTTTGACCTGCAAGACTTGTAAGAGTATCTCCAAGGGATCAGATTCTTTTAAGTACTTCTTGTACTTGTGCGCTTGTGTTGTCTGGAGAAAATTGATCCAACATACTTGCAATTTTTTTTTGCAATTCTGTCTGAATTGGCTGATTATTAAAAATTTTACTATTGAGAACTTCACTTCCGTGCATATTATTTAACTGGGGCGTCATATGTATTTTTGTTAGAAAGATAGTATTTATATTTGAAATTTGAGTCCAGATAACTCCTTTTTGGCTCCGCCATGAACGAGTGTTCGTCCATATGCTTCGAGATCTGATTCTATGTTTTCGAGAGCTTTTATGAGAAGTATTTCTTTTTCTTGTTCGAGCTCTGCCCTATGAAGCTTGATACTGGCAACGACCGAGTCCCAGGTTTCAAACATCTGAAGTTGCTTATCTTCTGTGAGATAAGGGAATATACGTGTAATTTCACGAGCATCGTCCGGATGGAGTCCGGTGACGGAGATTCTGCGGAGGAGTTCGGTGTTTTGTGTGGTCATGGGAAAGTGTAATGAATTGTAATGAAGAATAGGTTTTGGAATATGTTATTCCCTGACTAGATATGAGTATATCATATCGAAAAAAAAGATTCAAATAATTCGTATAATTTTCGTTTGACAAAATTGGTATTTACTATTCTTGAATCCGTATTTTCTCGATATGAACACACTTTTTGTCTTGTATCTCGACGAAAATTCCGGTGAGTATTCACTCTCCAATTACCTGCTCTGTCTTGGGACTAAAGATCTTCGTTCCAGTCAAAAGCCCGGGGATGCGAGATTCAAAAGTTTGTCCGAGAGAGCTCCAGAGTGGGCCGGTCATGCCGACATCGGTGATCATACCAGTTCAGAGAGGAAATATCCTCTCATCATTGGTTTGCACATGAGTATGTGTTCCATACACGACCGCTACTTTCCCATCCAGAAAATGAGCCATATTTACGAGCTCTGCTGTGGTTTCTCGGTGAAAGTCTATGATAATTGCATCGTATTTTTCTGTCAGTCCCGCGAGCGTTCTTTCGATACTCTGAAAAGGATTATCCAGGCTGTCATGCATAAAAACTGATGACATCAGATTGATAACCAACAATCTCTGACCAGCTTTCTCAACTATTTTCCATCCCTTGCCCGGAATAGGGTAATCTTTATGTTCGAGATAATTGCTTGGGCGAATCTGAATGGAGTCAGGATCAGTAAATATGCTTGCAGATTTTTTGATATTGGAAAAAACATGATTCCCTCCCGTGAGCACGTCAAAACCGAGCCCTCTCATAAACTCTACATGTTTCGGAGTGGGTCACTTTCCGCTCGTGATATTTTCGGAGTTGGCGATCATAAAATCCGGAGAATATTTCGTTCGTAATTGCTCGATGTTTTCCTGAATCATTCGACGACCTGTGCGTCCAAATATATCTCAAAATATAAGAAGTTTCATGTGTGAGTATGTATACGAAAATAATAATTTCTTCCAGTATATGAATTTTTGTAAAAATAGGAAAATTATCTATTGAAAAAACTCATTTTATCGATATGATGGATAGGTAATCAATAACAAAAATAATTATGCGAGAAACCAACGCAAAACACATCCAAGAAATCGAGCGCCTCAAATACTCAGGGTTTTATGCTGATGCTAAAATCAAGGTACAATCCTACCTTCTCAAAAATGCAGATGACTATAGACTTTATGAAGAACTCGCTGATATCGGTCTCTACGAGGGTGATCTCGATGCTGCTGAGGCAGCACTCAAAGTAGCACAAAAACTTCATCCAGAATCGGCAACGGGTATGTATCTGATGGGGTTTATTCATATCTCTAAGAGTAATTTCCGCATCGGGGTAGAACTCCTTGAAAAGGCCAATGAGATGTTCCCAAATAATCCAGAAATTCTCCGAAATCTTGGATGGGGATATGCCATGCTCGGAAACCCGAGTAAATGAGTAGCTGTCATGAAACGCGCACTCAATCTCTCGCCAGATGATGAGCTTATTATGGAAGATCTTGGTGTGACGCTCATATCCGAAGGTGATGTCGAGGAAGGTACATCCATGCTCAGAAAAGCCGGAAAAGAGGGGCGTCTCGATGAACTCAAAATGATGATGGGAATGTAGGAATCTCTGCAAAATGTGCATTTCGCATTCAAATCTTGCGCTCCTCGTTCTCCGTACAAGTCGTACGGTTCACTACGGTACTCGATTTTCATACGAACTTCATCATTTTTCAGGAAATTCCTCGTCTCATGCAGAATGTGAATTTTACAAACATTATAAACTCTAATTTTTCAATTTGTGTCCTTCAAGATAAGCAACATCGTTGATTACAACCAATTCATCGCGCTCGATATAGGAACCTCGAAGATCAAGGTTCTTATTTGTTCGATAGCTGGTGGTAACCTCAAGGTTCTCGGGTCTGCTATTATGCGCCAAAGCAAAAAAAATGTCATCGACGGCGAGATAGCTGATCTCTATGGAGTTTCTGAAACGATCAAGAAAGCTATCAGTAAAGCCTGAGAACACCTTGATGAGATACCGAGCGATATCGTTATATCACTTGGATCTACTCTCACCTTCACGGACATTATTCACATGAATTACATCAGAGAAAATCCAGAGAGTCCTATAACTATGGAAGAGGTGGATCATATTGTTAAAAAAGTAGAACACACATCTCTCGATCGTGTAAAAGGTAAGATACGAGAAAGAACCGGGATTATCGAATCAGAGATGAAGCTTATTACCACATCTATTATATCCATAATGGTGGATGGGAAAAAGCTCGGTAACCCTATTGGATTTACGGGGAAAAGCATTAAACTCGGGGTTATCAATGTTTTCGTACCGCTTACGTACGTCAATATGATTCAGAATATCGGACGTGGTCTTTCTAAAAATATTATATCACTCATCCCTTCTATCATTACTCTTCCGAAGCTTATCGAAGAAAAAGATGAAAATTTTGATTTCAACTGCTGTATAGATTTCGGTGCATCTAAAACTACGATAACAGTCTCTAATAGAGGAGAGATTCTCTGAGATAACACTCTCGCCTTCGGATTTTGACTCCTTGAAGAAATTTTCAAACAAAAGGAATGAAAACTCGGGTACCTCGATATCGAGCATCACATAGCTCATATGGAACAAACCTATACGGATTTTAAAGAAGTGTATGATTCATTTTTCAGTGTTCTCTTTGACGCTATATTTATCGCTGCAACCGACATCACAAAACAACTCTTTCTGAAAAATATTTTTACCTCATGATGATGAGTTTCTCCTTTTCTTCAAAAGAAGCTCGAAGAATACCTACAGACCAAAAGCATAGGAAACGATATTCACATAGAGCAATCTCTCACAACTATAGACAACATATCTCCTTATGATATCGGAAGTTTTTCTCAGGTATACAGCTTAGCAAAAGCCACCGCAGAAATGCTCCTCCTCAAAAAAGACCCTATAGCCCGTATACTCCGCTACATAATCTACCGATATGAATAAAAAATGACTCACTCTCGATAAATACGATTCTCTTGTGGAGATATTTGAAAAGGTGTCCGAGATGGATTCCCCTGAAATTCAGATAACCACTGAGGATAATATCCATCTCACGAATTATCTCAATCTCAAACTCCTCCTCTATCGTTTCCCAATGAAACGATTCTCTTTTATCACCAATAATAGTGAGCTCAGAAAACTCGGAGAGTCACTCTGAATACGGTTTTTTCAAAAAAATGATGACATCGAATTCGAAAAAGAATACGCCAAGAATCATATTTTACAGCACAATTTTACCTTCCTGGAATACACTCGTTATGAGATCAATAAATTTTTCTCACGATTTATGTTTTTTTCCAAAAAGAAAACCACTCTCTATAAAAACAAGAAAATTTGACGCGATTCCAATGTATTTTTCCTGATCGTTGGACTCATCACTTCCCTCTCGCTCCTCGCCTTTATATTCTACTTTGCAGTATCCAAAACTTACGTAACCATTACGCCAGACCTCTGAGTAAAAACCGTATCTCGAAACATTATATTTACACAAAAAGAATCGAGTGTGCTAGATAGCAAAAATACCATCAACGTTCGACCCATAGAACTCGAAATACCTATGGAATACACTTTCAATGTCACAACCATTGATCAAATGAGCACCAAGAATGCCTACGGAACCGTCGATATCTACAATGAGCTTACTTGGGAGCAAGTTTTTCGTCCTGCTACCCGTTTTGTGACCGATGATGGAATCGTCTTCAAAACTACTGAATGGATCAAAGTACCACCTACCAAAACATTTTCTGGTATCACTACTATTGGAAAAATAACAACCACTCTCACCGCAGATGCATATGATCTCAAAGGTGATATCATCTGAGTGAGGGGAAATATGCCAGAATGACTTACTCTCACGATTCCTGGACTCAAATTTAATCGCGATAAAATTTACGCAAAAAACACCACCCCCTTCAATGGCGGAACGAATCCAAAAGCACACATCTTAACCGATAAAGAAGCGACAAGCTTCAAAGATATTCTCAGAGAAAAACTCAAAAGTAAAGCTCTTGAAACACTCAAAGATACCATCAAGAGGACCAACACGGAAAATGGCGAAGATTATGCCATACTTCCGATTAACGAAAATATTATCTATACCATGGGTGATATCAAGCTCAGCAAAGGTGTCAAAATAGGAGACAAGGGTGATGAAGTGACTATCAATGGAAAAATAAAAATAAACACCTATACTTATGATAGGAAGGGTACGCTCTTCTATCTCAAAACTATCCTCAACGAGAGTCTTCTCTTTGGTACAGAAAAACTCATAGGAGTAAACGATGAGAGTCTCCGCATAACAAATATCGTTTCTAGGGTAGTCACTCCCCAATTCTCACTCAAGTGAACAACTGAACTCGATGCAACCATCTCCTACAACTTTGAAGATATGTCAAACAATCTCACCAAAAAACTCAAGAACCTCATCGTCGGAACCTCCGACAAAGAAGCCACATCCCTCCTGCTCAATGATAATAACATAGCCAGCGTAAAAATCACCTTCTCACCGTTTTGGCTCACCCGAGTCAGTAACAATCCAGATAATATCGAGTTTATAATACAGAAATAAATCATGGATTATCAGGGCGGACGTTTGGATTATCAGGGCGGACACGCAGGTCCGCCCCTACGGGGAAAAATGCAC
>CAZRBF010000057.1:0-8773 GCA_964598195.1 uncultured Candidatus Peribacteria bacterium
ACCTTCCGGCGAGGAGTTCTGGCCACTCGATGAGGCAGATATTTTTGGGGTTATCGAGGATTTCTTCTCCTCCGATATTTACAAAGTCATCATAAGACCGGAGACGATAGAGATCGAAATGATATATATTGTCCCCGTATTTGTTGTAGTATATATATGTTGGACTCTTTACTGATGTTGGGACTCCAAGGAGGGATGATATGATATGTTTGGAAATGGTTGTTTTTCCAGCTCCGAGATCCCCGCGAAGAAATACCCTATCACCCTTTGTGGGAAAGATAGGGAGTCAGGAGAAATTTTCTTTTGTGAGAATATATGAGATTTTGTTATACATAATTTGCATTATATGAAATATTGTGCTAATATCAATCCGTTATATCTATAATTTTATATATCATGAGAACAATGACAGAGTCTGAAGAACAAAAAAAAGAGCAGCAAACGCCTGATGATAAACCAGCTTTTGATATCATGATGGTGCTTTCGGCGATAATTTTTTTTATCGTGTGTAGTATTTCCCTATTTTTATTTTTTGCAAGCAAGAGTCTCTCGGATTCCATAGAAGTCAATAAAAATGAGATTGCCACATACACAAGCGCTATAGAAAAGGCAAAGGCCGATAATGTAAATGTTCGGGCCGAACTTATTTTGAATAATAAATCTGCCATCCTTGCAACTATAGAGAAAAATCAGGCACAAACATATATTGCCGAGCTTCAGAACATAGCGAAAAAATACAAGATGATTTTCTCTGGATTTTCCTACGCTAATGGAAAGATCTCAACATCGGCAGTTTCGATCCCAGAAACAGTGCTCGCAAGCGACGATGGGGTGACAAAGATATCGAAACTTATAAAAGATTATCGAGAATGAACGGGGCTTATATTCCATCTTGCACCAATACTTTCGATCTCTGGTTACGAGCAAAAACGGGCATTTTCCATCGACTTTAGCGTGGCAGACCTTACTCCAGTTATTGCACCTTCAAAATAATCTCTGATACTATCATTATATATAATATAACCAAATCATTATATGCAAACAACTCCTCAGGAAAAAGAAAAGAATAAAAAACAGATCATCTCTCTCGTACTCATCTCCCTGAGTATCCTTATTGGTTTCTTTTTTACCATGGATCAGGGATATAGTTACATAGAAAAAAAGGATACTCTTGAAACGACAAAAAAAGAGGCAAATGAAAAAAAGGCTGAACTCACAAAGTTAGAAGCCCTCATCAATACGATTAAAACCAATACAGGATTGCTGGATGATATAGAACGATTCGGAAGTACTTTCCGAGAAGATATTATTATCGACAGTCTTTTTGCACATATTAATGGAATAAGTATTGCGAGTTTTTCTGTCTCTCGAGGAGAAAAATCCCCAAATGGACTCTCTCTTGCAACAGTCTCTTTGTCACTCAAGGCAGAAGATATCAGTGCTCTGAGTAACTATCTCAACTATCTCACAAACAGCAAGGCAAATAAGAGATCTTATGTTATCAAAAATATCAGTTTCCCGCTTGATACCACCAAAAACGAGGCAGTATCGGTAAATCTCAGTCTTGGTATGTACTATTTTGAATAATTATTACTCGCAATCTTTATGAAAACAACACCTATCCAGGAAGTACGCGAAGTGCGATTCTGGCACCGCATCAGTATCAAAGAAAAGGCCCTCTTTTATGAGCATCTTGCCAATATGGTAGATGGTGGGGTCTGAGTAATCGCAGCACTTCATTCATTTTTGGATAAGAACAGAAATGTGAAAATGGAAGTGGAAATCATGAGCCTCCTTGTTTTTGTAGAATCTGGCGATAGTTTCAATATTGCCATGAAGAAACTTCCAAGTACATTTGATCGCAGAGAAGTGGCAATTATAGAAGCCTGAGAACAGTCTGGTACCATGCAGAATTCTTTTGTGAGTCTCGCAAACGAGCTCAGAAATCAAGAAGAACTCACATCAAAAGTAAAAGGAGCCCTTACGTATCCATTCATCATCATCCTCTTTTTGGTCGGAGCTATTTTGACCATTATGACCTACATTATACCGAAGCTGGAACCACTTTTCATGAATACATGAGTAGAGCTCCCTCTTGCAACAAGAACCCTCGTCGCAACAAGTGGATTTATCGGTCATAATATCGCTGGGATTATTATCTTCTTTATTATTCTCACACTCTCTTTTAACGCATACGCTAAAAGTACGTTCGGTCGACGTTCACTTGATATACTCTATCTCAAGATACCCGTTATAGGAACCGTCTATCGTAACTATATTATCGTGCGCGTTGCTTCTACTCTTTCGCTTCTCCTTGAAGCGGGGATACCTATTATTCGAACGTTGGGGCTTACTGGAGAAGGAAGTAATAACGTACTCTTTCAGGAAAAAATAGAAGAGATCTCAAAAAAAGTACAAAATGGAAAGAAGATCGCTGAAAGTATCGAGGAGTCAGATCCCAAGTTCGAAGTTTTTACACAGGATTTTTATCAGATTATCAGTGCCGGAGAACGTACCTCTACGATCAACAAGGTATGTCGTAAGCTCGCAACCCAGTACACGAGAGAAGTTGATAGTTCTATCTCAGTACTGATTCGCTTCATCGAACCACTCGCCATCCTCATCGCCGGGATATTTGTTCTCTGGTTTGCTTTTGGTATATTCTCAGCGGTACTCAAAATCACAGAAACAGTGGTATAAAATATATTATTCCTCCTCCCTCATTTCAAACGATCCAATATTTGGATCGTTTTTTCCGTCTATGCACAAAGTGTATTATACCAGCTACGCAAATAATTTATTTGCATTTGACTCCAATTCAACTATACTCTCACCATTATCTAAGGCAATTTAGGTACCTTATTTACTATTTAATTTCTATATATGAATACATTCAAAAAGTACACTTCTGTGCGGAGTAATTGATTCACCCTTGTAGAACTCATAGTAGTTATAACTATACTTGTAATTCTCTGAACAATTGCTTTCATCAATCTCGGGGGTTTCTCTGGTTCTGCCCGGGATGCCACCAGAGTATCTGATCTTACTAATATCACCCAAGGACTCGAGATGATTCTCGTAAAAAATGGAGTAGTTATTCCTCCTGAAGCACCGAGTCCTGGATGAGTAGTCACACTCACCAGTTCTGGATGAGTGAGTGTCATCGGATACCAGTGAGTTGCTGGTGCCACCACACTTTCATTCATCAAGATGAGTGATGCCCGAGACCCGACCGATAAGAAGTACTATACCTATGTCACGAATGGAAATTATACCAAGTACCAACTTCTTACACTCATGGAAGATAGTAGTACTGTTACTGCATATGAAACTCCCTCGCCCTTTGGGAGAGGATTTGGGTGAGGACTCATAGGCCAAGCTTTCGCCGATTACACCTCTCGTTTCCCAGCCACCAAAGGATACACTCTCGGTGCCCTTCTTGCAAGTTCTGGAATCTATATCAACCAACCACTCCAAGAGATAGTTACTACAAACACGACACTTGATATTCAGAACTTCACTGGAACTCTTTCAAATATAAATATAGGAAATCCCACTGTCTATTTCACCAAGACCGATTTCATCCCATCCACCACCACCGGAGCAGCCCTTTCCACTGCTCTCCAGGTTTCTATGAACAATGGAGGAAATGGATTCTCCGCTCCATCTACTTGTCCCACTGGATTTGTGGCAGTTCCCGGAAACAAGGAGTTTAATCAACCGGGATTTTGTGTCAGTAAGTATGCGATGACGTATAGTGATGCAGATGTGCCAAATAGTTCTGGTGGCGACCGTAATACCATTTCGTATATACCATGAAAAACTCCTGTATCTATGCCAAATAAATATCCTATCGCTGATATTAATCAACCGGGGGCTATTATTTCCTGTCAATCTCTGTGAGCAGGATATCACCTCATCACCAACAACGAATGGATGACCATTGCCAGAAATATAGAACAACAAGGAGATAATTGGAGTACAGGAATTGTCGGAAGTGGAGGACTTTATCGTGGAATAACAAGTGGTAACATTAACCAGAATGGTGAAGATGGAGTTCTCGGATGTCGTACAATTGATTCATTTGGAAGTGGTTCTCGAGACTATATTGCAAAACCTCTTACAACTGATACTACTAAGTTTTGAGTAGATAAAACTGATTGTGACAGTAAACGTCAACTTAAACTTTCAAATAATCAAATTATCTGGGATATATCAGGAAATGCATGGACACATGTAAATAAAGGAAATACGATTGATGGAAGTAATTTTAGTGGATGACTTTTAAATAAAAATACACCGAATATTAATCTATATCTACTCCTTTGGTCAGATACTAAATGGGAAGGTGCTACTGAAGATATGAGAAAGCTTTATGGTCCTTCCGGGTCGATTTACAGAACTTGATCTGGAATGGGAAATATTCATGGAACTTTTAATAGCGATACAGCAAATATATTTATTCGCGGTGGTAGTGCTGGCGATGGGACAAATACTGGTATATATGCACTCAATGTTAACTGGGATGGATCGACTACCTATAAATCTGTCGGCTTCCGCTGTGCGAGGTAGTGCCCTCTGGAAAAGAAAAGATTTCACCGACACTCACGAAAAATGATAGAAATCGACTCGGAAGTATTTATGACCACCTACAAGAAAAAAGTTGGAGACCGAATGATCGAACCAACTCTCAGTGATGAACTGCAGAAAAACAATAGGAATATACTGGGTTATAGAAAACTCTTATTTCCGCACCTCATCCAAAATATGCTTCGGGAGCATGACGAGGTCTCCGAGGAGAGTGAGGAGGAATTTGACGATGGCATGGGCGGAATCGAGAGCACCGACGGCGAGTCCTGCGAGGTCGATGACGATGTTGTCTCCGAGTTTAGAGTCCTCAAGTTTCTTGATCCAAGGGAATTTGGAGCTTAGGTATATAGCTTTATCTACTGTATATTCTTTTGATACATTGAGTCGTTTGAGTTCGAGCTTCAGCTCTTGGAGACCAGATTCTGCAACTTTTTCGACTTCATGAAAGAGATTCAATATATCTTGAAGTGCTTCATCGGAGATATCCGCATCTTCGAGCTTCTTCTCTTTGGAGAGCTCGGCACGGAGTCACTCTAGTCCCTTCCCCACTTCTATACGATGAATAAGAGCGAGTATCTCTTTTTTGGTCATGTGACTATTGAGACTCTTCAGAGTATCCACGATCTGATTCTCAAGATCGGTTTTTTCTTTGTCCTTGAAAACACCTGCACTGTGTTCAGCAGAAATAGGTTTTTTTGGGGTTTCCTGAGAATCACCTTTTTGTTCGTTTGACATAGAGTGGTTACTTAAAGATAAAAATTATCATTCTCCCTTCTCTCCTTTGGGAGAAGGTGTCAGGGGATGAGGGCTTTTAATTCACTACTCCACTCGCATCGATCGCACCTGTTAGTACCACCTGCACCTCCATCTCTTCGATCTTTTTAAGCAGACGATCAGCCTCTTCTGCAATTGGTCCATCGGCATCATTGTCTTTTGTTGATTGTATGTATTCTTTCGCGGAAGTGAAATTATTTTTGATAAAATGGAGTTTTGCAAATCAGAGTGTCGTCATAGGATTGCGTGCATTGAGAGAGTATGCTTTAGTTAGATCATCTGTCGCCAAATCTATATCATTATTTCAGAGGTAGAGATTCCCTCGAAGTGAGTAGAGCATATCAGAGTCTGTAAATTTATCTATCCCTTCATTGGCCCAGAGAAACCCTTTTGATCGATCGTTTTCTTCCATGGCAATATGTACGGCTATGATAAAATCATTCTCGGTAGCATCCGCCTCTTTGAGGAGATACCGAAAAATCTTAAACATCCCCTTCTTATCGCCCAATATATAGTAGTTATAGAGAAGTCGACGTTCCAGCTCGGTTTTTGGCGTATACCCATTGAGAACTGCTGTATTAAAATAGAGGTTGGACGTGGTATAGTCTTCCAGATAATAATTCGTGAGTCCAAGAGTATACGCAGTCGATACATCCTTAGGATCAAATGCATAATACTTCCCAAGATATGTATTTGCCTCTCGGTATTTCCCAAGCTCATAGTTACAATACCCTGCAATCTTATACGCAATCTTGTAATCTGGGCGTTTTTCTGTAATCTCAGCCGCCATTTTTGCTCCTGCCAGATATTCTTTGGACTCGAAAAAAGCCCCCGCCAAAAGGATGTTCCTATACTGAAAATCAGAACTTACCTTCATATAGGTATCTATTATATTCTTGAGCTTATTCGTCGGTTCATAACTTCCAGAATAGGATTCTAGAGACACTACGCAGTTATGAATCCCTGTGTAGCAGTTTTCTATATAGCCATAGTATGCTATTTCGTCTTCTCCAAGGCCAAGTTTTTGAATCTCTGTACTTTTTATAGTGGTACTCTCATCGAACATAAGCGCCGAGAGCATTTTCTTTTTTTCAGCATCCTCCAGATCTACAAATGGCACTCGTATAAAGTACTTGTAGGCATTCCCAAAATCCTTCAGATCATAATATGTTCGCGCGATTTTTCGCTCTAGTACATTGTCGTCCTTGAGCCTCAGATATGCATTCAAATAATAACGAAGTGCAGTTTCCCTGTCACTTTTGAGCGAAAAATAATCCCCCTTCCGGATAATGGAACGGAAGTTTTTTCGACGCTTCGACTCCTCCAGTCTCGACTCATGTGTCTGTCCTGTCTGTGTACGCTCCACTCATTCCTCGCTACTTCCTGTAGAGCTTTTCACGACAACTTTTGGTTGTTCTGACGCAAAAAAAGGAAGCGTACATGAAGTCAACAGAAAGAGTGAAATGGGGAGAATAACAATGTGTTTTACGTACATACCTGCGACAGAAGAATTAAACTCCATAAAGTTTGTGGGTGTTTTATTAACAAGGGCGAATGCATCGATTCGCCCCTACATTTTATTCTCTCACTTCAATTCCGAGCTCTTTCAGCTGCACATCGTCAACACGACTTGGTGCACTCATCATGACATCCTCGGCCTTTCAGGATTTTGGGAAGGCATAGACCTCGCGGATATTTTCCTCGTCTTTGAGGATCATAAGAAGTCGATCAAATCCGAAGGCAAATCCCCCGTGTGGAGGCACTCCATATTGGAATGCATTGTACATGGCTCCAAATTTCTCTTTCACTTCCTCTTCTCCTTTTCCAACCATTTGGAAAGCCTTTACAAGTGCCTTCAGGTCATGGTTTCGGATAGATCCGGACAGTATCTCATATCCGTTACATGCGAGATCGTACTGCATCCCATAGATATCGGTTGGTTCTGGATTGTCAAAAGCCGCGGCCCCACCATGTGGCATAGAGAATGGATTATGTTCAAAATCGATCGTTCCATCGGGCTTTCGCTCAAACATTGGAAAGTCCGTCACCCAGGCAAATGCCAGTTCCGACATATCCGCGAGACTATACTTATCACGGAGGGCTATGCGAACCGCTCAGAGAACCTTGGTCACAAGTGTATATTCTCCGGCTCCAAAGAAAATCATATCTCCCGCTTTTGGTTGTAATTTTTGCTCAAGTGCTTTCATTTCAGCTTCCGAAAAGAACTTCAGGATAGGACTTCGTGGACCCTCTGCCTCATATATTATGTATGCAAGACCCTTCGCTCCATTGGATTGAGCAATCCCAGTAATAGCATCGATTTCCGATCGACTCATAGCAACTCCTTCGAGCTTCATAGCTTTCACTACCCCTCCATCAGCCACTGCGCCCTGAAATACCGAAAATCCAGAATCTTTAAAATCAGCCGTAAAGTCCTCGAAATGAAGATCAAATCGAACATCTGGCTTATCACTTCCATAGAGATCCTTGGCTTGTTTGTGTGTGAATCTATATACTTTATTTTCTCGAATATGTTTCTCTGAGGATATTCCTGGAATCAGATCCTTTACAAACGATTCTGCCACCGCGAATATATCTTCCTGCTCGACGAAACTCATCTCACAGTCGATCTGATAAAATTCACACGAATGTCGATCAGCCCGAGGATCTTCGTCACGAAAACACGGAGCAATCTGGAAGTACTTGTCGATTCCTCCAACCATCAGGAGTTGTTTATACTGCTGTGGCGCCTGAGGAAGCGCATAAAACATCCCATTATGAAGACGCGATGGGATCAGAAAATCTCGAGCCCCTTCTGGAGAACTTACGGTAAAAATAGGTGTTTGTACCTCGATAAATCCCTTCTGAGTAAACCAGTTTCGAGTAAAGTGGTTCATGACTGCACGAAACTTCACATTTTCGAGCACTTTTGCTCGCCTGAGGTCCAAGTATCGGTGCTTGAATCGAATCTCCTCATTGGCAGTTGTATGATCCGAGATCTCAAACGGAGGAGTTTTCGATTCTGCAAGAATCTCTGCATTCATCGTAATAATCTCCACCTCGCCAGTCACCAAGTTCGGATTTGTCTGCCCTTCAGGACGGTGTCGCACCTTTCCTGTAAGTTTTACCACGTATTCGCTTCGAAACGTATCAGCTACCTTCCAAGCTGCCTCGTTATCCTGTGGATCAAATACCATCTGAGTAAGTCCATAGCGGTCACGAAGATCGATGAATATAATCCCCCCATGGTCACGACGATTCGCCACCCATCCAGATAGTGTTACTTCTTGTCCAATGTGCGCGGCAGTAAGTTCTCCGCAAGTATGTGTTCGGTGCATATGAAAAATAACAAATTATAAATTACGCGGCGGATTGTACGCAAAAGAGTCGAAAAATCAAAAGAAATTGC
>CAZRBF010000058.1:0-8722 GCA_964598195.1 uncultured Candidatus Peribacteria bacterium
ATGTTTCCCTCGTAGAGGAGCGAGAAGGGGATGTGAGAATTTTGGTAAATAATATTGAATAAATTTTTGTCTGGGCGGGAATTCTTTTTTAAGGACATTTCTATTTTTCCTACATACGACATTTTAACATTTTATTTTATATATTTGAGATCGAGGGGTACTATTATTATTTCTGCTCTTTCATGAGTAACTTTATAGCTGCCTTCATCTCTGAAATTTCAGATTTCAAACTTGTTATCTCTTCCGATTGTGAGATGTTATTTGCATTGAGTTCTTTGATTGCTTCAATAAGTGGTGCTATGAGGTTTCCGTATTCAACAGATTTAATACCCTCACCATCTGTATGGACAAGCATTGGGAATATTTTCTCAACCTCTTGGGCAATCACGCCAATATCCTTTATCCCATTTGATTTCCAATTATATGAGTATCCATTAAGGCTTATTATCTTTTCGAGTGATCCTGAAAGTCAAGTAATATTTTTTTTGAGATTCTTATCTGAGGAAGTAAGGAATCATGTAGCAAGTACACTCCCTACAACATGAAGTTTTTCTTTTGGTTTGGGAGTTCAGATACCTATATTGCCATTACTTCCTATAGTCATCATTGTTCCGCCACTACTTCAAAGCCACCCAAAATTCAAGTAATTTCAACTACTTATCCATTGATCCCAATATCCATTTACAAGTCATCATGTTTTTATTATTCGTACGCCTCAACCAAATGCATCTCCAGTTTGTTGAATGGTGAGTTTTGCACTTGGTACTGTTGTGCTAATTCCGATATTACCTAAAGTATCCATAGTAAAGAGACGAGGGTCTGTAAAGAATGTCTGGTAACTCTCAACAGATTGTGCATCGAATGAAACTCAATTAACGATAGCTCATCATTTTACAACAGCTCATACACGAATTCAGTAGGTATGAGTTCCTCTAACAACATAATCACCAACTCCGTCAAAATCAACCCCATTTATAGTAATTCTTGATGCATAGCGTGTTTTACCATCTGGACAATTTAGCCCATTTGAATTAAGATATACAGCAGCAATTGCTCATCCGTTCACGCCATATCCGCCAGCCGATATTCCTACGCCTTGAATATCTGACATAACAGCATCACCAAAAGCACAACCCTTTGCATAGATAACAGCATTTTTAACATTTCCTCACATAATGTGTGAGTATATATTTGCTGTTGAATTATAATTATTGGTGTAACCATCCCCCTGTATTCGAATAGTATTATCGAGTCAAACTCAGTAAGCCCGTATATTTGATATAACATTCCAATGATTGGAAGGATTTACTACGATACAATCTGTAACTCCATCACAACTTATTCAGTCTATATTACTATTATGTAGGCCTCTTAAATCTATTCCAATTGCTTTTTTTGCACTTCCTGAATAGTTATTAACGATCGTAATATTTTTTATATTTACCCCATAGATATTAAATGATACTGGAGGAGTGGGATCTGTTTGTGAAGTATATGTATATTCACCAGCCCTGATAGCTATAATATTTTTATCTGTTACAAGCATGGTTGCTCCACCAATACCGCTTCATTCGAGAGTTACATAGTGCTTTCCAAGTGGAATCTGTATTGTTGTTGACCCGATATAGAGTCGTCATGAAGGAAGAATAATTTTTGAATGGCTTGGCGTATTTATGATACATGCATTTATTTTTGCACCAACATCTGTCAATCAATCTGCAATAACATCACAAAATGATGTATTCGCAAGACTAAGGTTTTGAGTCTTATTGTCTTGATTGGACATAGTAGAAGGTTTGTCATTATTATTAGCCCAGCTACTCTCGTTATTCATAAATGGGCTTGATTTTAAAAGTCCTCCTGAAATATTTGTCGCTCAATATATGATATATGCGATAACAAAAAACCCTCCGATCATAATTAAAGATTTCTCAGTAAGTGTCAATACTGGTTTCATATGTAAAAATATTAGTTAATAAAATGTAACGAGTAAAGTATAATAGAAGATTTAATAAAAAGCAAAATAATATCGAATAAATTTGCTTTTTTCGGGGTTTTCCATATAGTTTCACCTGTTCCAATTTCTGGCGTATTTTCTGGTTTTGGGATGTATTTTTATTTTATCATAATACCTTGGTCTATGGCACTCGAAAAAAATGACAAGAAGACACTTATGGAGAAGTTCGCTACTCACAAAGGAGACACTGGTTCTCCAGAAGTACAAGTAGCTATTCTTACAGAACGAATCGAAGATCTGAAACTTCACCTCGATATTCACAAGAAAGACAACCACTCACGTCGTGGTATCATGCTCATGGTAGCAAAACGACGAAAGCTCTTGAATTACCTCAAGAAAAAAGATTCTGCTCGTTACGATAAACTTATCGCAGAGCTCGAACTGAGAAAATAATATCCAATCAAAATATGAGTCCAATTCGGGCTCATATTTTTTCTTTTAATTTCTTTTTATAAAATAATGTCACTCAAAAAATTCTCGCTGCCAATTATTCTCTTGACGGTTCTCCTCGATATCATAGGTTTTGGCATAATCATACCCTCACTTCCGTCAATCATCCGTGGCTTTGGGCTCACAGAAAACTGGGTGGGGTTTGTTTTCGCTGTATTCTCGATAGGGATGTTTTTCTGAGGAATCTTCTTCGGGAGACTCTCAGATATTTATGGACGTAAACATCTCCTGGTTATTACTTCAGTTCTCAATATGGTGGGATATATAGTTTTTGCCTTTGCGGGAAATATATGGGTTTTTATGTTGGGGCGATTTCTCTCGGGATTGGGTGGGGCTGGAATGGCAATAGGACAGGCATATGTTGCAGATATTTCATCTGCAGAGAATAGGACAAAAAATCTCGGTCTTACGGGCGCCATGTTCTGAGTAGGCTTTACTATCGGTCCAGTGCTTGGCGGTTTTTTTGGAAATGGATCCCATCTCACGTTGTGACTTATTTCAGGAGCTGTTATCTTCATGAACGTTCTTATTATTTTGTTTTTTCTTCCAAAAATTGATCAAAAACATTTGGAAGCAAAAGAAGAATCTGTTTCACCACTTGCTTTCCATCATCACAAAAAACAAATTTACCTGCTTTTTAGCGTTGCATTTATACTTGCTCTTGGTTTTTCTAGCATGCAAACAACCTTTGCACTATTGCTTACGGATCGGTTCTCATTCGATGAAAAGATGATCGGTTATTGTCTCGGGTTTATAGGAATTATCTCGATGTTATACCAGTGATTTTTTATCAAGTATATTCGAAATATATTCGATGAAAAAGGTATGATTATTTTCTGACTCTCCTCTCTCGCAATCACTTTTACACTTTTTGCAGTGAATCCCTTCTTTTTTGGCATATTTTTCATAATATGATTTTTTCCTTTGGGGCAGGGGAGTATCAATCCTGCAGTTGGATCACTTCATGCTCATTATGCCGGAAAAGAGGTGGGAAAAGCTCTCGGTACCAATGCCTCTATGATGAGTCTCGGAAATATCGTAGGTCCATTTATAGCCGGGTATCTGTATATATTTTGGAGTGGAGCTCCTTATATTGCTGCAAGTATGTTTTTTCTGATTGCTATTGCCTTAGTGCTCTCTTTGGTCAAGAAAGTAGTAAGATAATGAATACATATAATAAAAATGAGCCCAGGTTGGGCTCATTTTTATTATATTCAGAGTTTATCTCGGAGGATGTTGATCTCGTAGAAGAGATTTTGGTCTTTTTTGAGGATGGTTTCGAGTTTCTTGCAAGAGTAGAGAACGGCCGAATGGTTGCGACCAGAGAAGATATTTCCGATGCGTTCGTAGGTATAATTCATGCGATTTTTGAGAAGGTACATAGCTACCTGGCGAGGGATCATATTTTCCTTCTTGCGGTCGTCACCGAGGATAGAACGTTTTTCAATTCCGAAGTGTCCGGAAACAGCGTCGAGGAGTTCTTCGTAGGTCTTGATAGATGCTGCCATCTTCTTGGTGGAATTTCCTATGAGAGAATCGGTAATGGAGAGTTTATTGAGACGTCGTGCAACATTATCGATCGTAGGAGGGGTATTATGAAGCTCGTATTCAGCGATGATCTGGTTGAGTACTCCTTCTATCTCTCGGACATTTGCCCCGAGGTTGTAGGCGATAAATTCAGCCACTTCTTGTGGGAGGATAAATTCTCGCGATCGAGCTTTTTCCTGGAGGATGGCGAGGCGGGTCTCGAAATCTGGGATACCGATATCGACAGTAATACCCCACTCAAAGCGACTCTGGAGGCGTGGCTCGAGGGCTGTCAGTTCTTTTGGTGGACGATCTCCTGAGAGGATAATCTGTTTGTTGTTCTCGTAGAGAGTATTGAAGATGTTATACAATACTGTTTGAGTCGCATCCTTTCCGGCAAGAAACTGTACATCATCGATGATAAGCACATCGATAGACTGGTATTTTTCTTTCATGCGATCAACCGTCCGTTTCTTGACGCTATCTATATAGTCGCTCAAAAACCTATCAGCGGTTGTATAGATCACCTTCTTGTCTTTGTACCGTTCTTTGATAGCATTTCAGACAGCCTGAAGGATATGAGTCTTTCCGAGTCCGACATCACCATAGACGAAGAGGGGATTGTACGCATTTCCTGGACGGCGAACAACTGCCTCAGCAGCAGCGTGCACAAGTTGATTGGATGGGCCAACGATAAAGTTTTCGAGTCGATATTTGCTGTTGATAATTCGACTATTGATCCCATCGACCATCTCGGTTCCAGGAGTTTCTTCCTTTTTCTTCTTGGTAGTAATTTCTTTGTATTCATTGGCGCAATCCATTGCATTACCATTCGAAGGATTATCGATATTTTTATCGACACAAAAATCAATGGTCTCTATAGTAGGAATAATTTTTTTAGAAGCAGCGAGGATCTCAGCCGAAAACTTATGAGCGAGATTATCGCGCATAAAACTCGATACCACTCAAAAAGTGATCTTCTCGGGAGTCTGATCCAAAAGAGAAACCTTCTTAAAATACGTCAGAAAGTCCTGCTTTCTGAGCGTGGTAGTAAGTTCCTTGATAATCTCTCGGAGGAGAGAAACGTCTGTGTTTGCCTGATTCATTTTTTTGAAGAATTTTTATCGTAAAATATAGGCGATTGGTGTATAAGGTTTATTCATTTTCTCCTCAATGTCAAAAGATAAAATTCGCTTGACACAGAAAGTTGTATACATTATTTATTCGTTAAAAAAGTACGCCTTTGTATAAACAAAAAATACCTAAAATACCACAAAAAAAATCTCCATTTTTTGGAGATTTTTTCGTATAAATTTTTACTTTTATCGAACTTCTTTGAGACGAGCTGCTTTTCCTTTGAGTCCTCGGATAAAAGAGATATTTTTTCTGCGAACCTTGAAAGCTCGAAGGATCTCGATTTTTGCAATACCAGGTGAATAAATCGGGAAAATCTTCTCGATTCCAATTCCATCAACATCCTTACGAACGGTAATAGTTTTATCGAGAGTAGTTTTTCCATGAGTCTTGATAACAAGACCCTTGAACTTTTGGATACGTTCTTTGGCACCTTCTTTGATAATCTGGTGTACTTCCACCTCCATACCAGTAGTGATTTCTGGTCGTTCATCCTTGATGGAATCTTGTTGAATAGTTTGAATAAGTGTTGCGTCCATAGTGACAATAGATAACAAAATAAAACGAGTGAAAAATCACGAACGGGAAAAGTATATAGAAAAAATAGAAAAAGCAAATTTTAGTTTTGTTTTTGTCGACAAAATCGACCCATAACTTGCAATTCATTGATAAAACATAATTTAGTAAAAAGTCAAACAAACATTGACTTTTTGTGAAAAATAGTATAGTATAAAAGACCTTTACGACCTTATATTAACGACTTTATGCAATTACAGCAATATATTAAGAAGTCACTTCAGGAAGAATCACAATCCATTCTTGGTTCATTTCCAATAAATACGTCTGATGCGCAAAAACGCACCGCCTCTGGTGTTCTGGGTTTTGTTCGGAAACAAGCCATGTCTGCACTCCAGAATAATTCAAATTTTGATTGGGCGGATTTTGATGAGTTTTGCGAATATATGGCAGAGCTCGTGAATTCTGAAAAGAAACGAGAGTGATCGAGTACAACTGGAGTATCTTACGAGGCTGTTTATAAAAAAATAATATCGAGTGGATACTCAAGATGTTTCAAGATTCTCTCTTAAAACATGAAAAACACATCCTTACAACAGAGTTGGTGGCATTGTTCAAAGATGTTGTAGAGGAGGGAGAGTCACTCTGTGTGGCTGAAATTGCATCCAAAAAACCTCACCTCTATAAGCGTCTCGTGAAGTTTCTACGC
This sequence comes from uncultured Candidatus Peribacteria bacterium, assembly GCA_964598195.1. Classification (GTDB taxonomy): domain Bacteria; phylum Patescibacteriota; class Gracilibacteria; order BD1-5; family UBA2023; genus UBA1545. Next base: position 6,354 of record CAZRBF010000058.1, read on the forward strand.
ATCTCTCCAGAGAATGGTCTATCTGAGTGGAAGAAGCTCCGCTTTCTCCTCCCAGAGTATATGCGGTCTGCTTTTGTTCTCGAAAAACTCACTGAGGAACAGATAGAAAAAAATATACAAGAGCTCATCAAAGATCGTGATCTCGAAAAGATTATCGTTGATCATGGGAATTATCCTCGAAAGATGGCATTTTTGCTTCGCCTCCTCCATCCTGACTTGACAGAGGAGCAGATTCGTCTGATTGCTGGAGCAAGCTTCAGATGACTGAATGAATGATCGGAGTCACTGTATGAGACATTCATAAAATGGCCAGAGGAACTTTCTCCATTGGAGATCGATATCATCCCAATGAAAAAAGAAAAGAAGGAAGGGGAAGAAAAAGATGAGGATGAAAAAAATGTGTTTATTGCTTCGGGTGTAGCACCACACGATTGTCATAGTATATTTGTCTACAGCTCATGGGCAAAACGCGTAAAAGTAGAGCCTGGAAAGCCATTTTCATTCTTTATAAAAATAAAACCAGGGCATAATATCATCGGGATGATGAGTATAAATGAGTCTTGAAAACAAAGAAGTTCAGAGTTCTCTACTGAATTAGTAGGAACAGATTCTATCGATCATGAACTCTCACTCGTGAGATTACTCGCAACAATCGCAGATCTGGAAACCAGGATGGAAACCGATATGGAACAACGAGCGTTGGTTATGGAGGCACTCGAGCTCACGTTTATCAAACATTTTTCGTATCAGTTTAGTGATGGGGAAAAATTTGTACGTGATGAGATAAAACAAACGACTAATAATCCGACTATTACAAAACTCCTCCATGAAGTACTTAGAAAATTTAAGAGAATCCAAGAAACCAATTTTAAAGGACTGCGCACTGATACAGATAATACACTTATGTTCTTTCAGAAATATGCTGCCTATCGCATCAATCAACTCCGTGAGAAGTGACTCCCTGGAGTGATCTTAGCACTCGAGCCAGGTCTCGGGAAAACAATCACCGCGCTTGTCGCTGGAAATGGGGATGAGATGACTATAATATGTCCAAACTCTATCGTCAGTGGATGGAAAGAGGAGGCAAAAAAGTTTCTCGATCATGAATCCATGGAGGCGATTCATGAAATGAGCATGAAAGAGCGAATCAAGACCATAGAAAATTGTACCAAACAATGTATCGTCACGAATCTACAATCTATTCAACAGATTCATAATGATCCACTTTTTGATGCTATCAATACCCGTCGACTCCCAAATGAAAGTAAAACGGTTATTTTTGATGAGGCACATTTTCTCAAAAATACTGGAACCAAACAATCAAAAGGAGCCAAAAAACTTGAGGCAGATTTCTCTCTCTGGCTGACAGCTTCGCCATTCAAAAATGCCGGAGAATTTCGACTCATGATGCATGCTCTCCTCCCAGATGATCAGAGATTTAATAGTGAACAAGCCTTTGCAAAAGCATTTCCTGCCAACAAAGTGGAGTCACTCCGACTTATCAATCATCTCAAGAGGGAATACGTTATCCGGTTCCTCAAGGAGGATGTTATGCGAGAGTTTGATCCAGAGATACCACTCGCTGAGCAAAATAACCGACTTCCGAAAAAAGTGTTCTTTGCTCCAACCAAAGAACATGGAGAATTTACTCTGCTCAGAGAACAGGCTGAAGCCATAGAACTTCTCATGACAGATTTTCAAGCATTTGAGGAGACATATAAGGGGTATTTTCCAAAAGATGAACTCTCTGAGGAGGATCGCAGTCGAATCTACAAGGACAAAAATCACCTCGCCAAAAAGCAAGCGTACCGACAGGTGGTCAATAATCCGAAGTACATAGGCCTCCCAAATGTTGCTTCTCCAAAGCACAAAGCTATGGATGTTATCGTAGAACATGAGATGAAGCTCGGAAATAAAGTGGTTATATTCTGTAATTATCAAAATCAGGTGGAAGCGTATAAAAAACGCTATGCAAAACTGAAGCCATCTGTATTTAATGGAGAGACATCCAAACAGGGACTCATGAAGGATGATAATGGAAAAATTAAACTCTTCAAAGTTGATATTCACAAAGAGTGGATGTTCGATATACATGGTTATCCTATAGAAGCAAAAGAAGGCGAACCAATGAGCGCTATGGACTACGAGCGACTCACCTTTCAACACACTGATGATCGTAAGCTCATCATCACAACATTCAAGGCAGGTGCAGTTGGTACGACATTTACTCGTGGATGAGCCATGATATATGACGACCTGCCAGATGAATATACCCAAGCATATCAGAGTGAAGATCGGATTCATCGGATTGATAACACTTACAAGAAATACAACGTAAACTATTATTATCTTGGATGAGTTTATCCAGA
>CAZRBF010000059.1:0-8699 GCA_964598195.1 uncultured Candidatus Peribacteria bacterium
CACCATAGTCATCACTTTCAGTCCCATCACTGCCATCTTTTGGCTTAGTGGTGGGATTTTTAGGTTCGTACATTGTACCATCTTGCGTATGCTTTGATTGGTCGAACCTTACCTTGATTTGCACATTGAGTTGGGACGCAACGGTTGTAACCTCTATGCTTTCAATAAGCATATCTATAAGAAGTCTCTTTTGCTCAAAGCTAAGATTCTCAAGATTTGTTTGAAAATCACCTTCAAATTTCGAGAAAGTAATTTTTATTTCCTCGGCTTTTATAATAGCGTCCAGTTTATTATCAAGCTCTCCATTCCGAATCTCTTTCGCTTGTCTTTGCTGTATGGTCGTATTTATGAGTTTATCTTTTTTCTCTTCTGATAGTTTCCCGTCATAGTAGTCCATTTCTATCTCTTCTTCCTTTTTCTCCATTCGGTCAATCTCTCTTTGGTTTATCTCTCGTTCTTTCATAAGAGCATCATATTCATGACTGTCGATAGACTGTTTCTTGAATACCTCAAATAATTCTCCTGGTCTATTAACTCTTTTATACACAGTATCCCATACGAGCTTCTCGATAGCCTCCCCAGGGATTTCAAGATTCTTGTATCTTTTTCACTCAGGGGAAATAAACACTTTGCGTCTATAACTCACTTGTTTATCTTTCGATCGACTCACTCATACAAACTTTCTTCCAGTGTCCATATCTATGATTTTCCTTGAAAGGAGGTACTCATTACTACCTCCGCCTCGTTTCGCATCGCTATCGAGTGATTTTAGGCGATTTTGAGCAAGTTCAAAGACTACATCCGAGACGATACGAGGAGTTGTTATTTCTATTGGTTCGATATTTCCTGCATCATCTTTGGAATTATAAACCGCCCGCCCAGTATATACAGAACTTTCGAGTATCTTACTAACAGTTGACCCATACCATTTCGTCATCTTATTTTTTCTGAGATTTGCATCATTTTTGAGGACCTTACTTTCATTGAGTATCTTTGCAATCTGTTCAAGACTTTTTCCATTGATAAACTCATCAAAAATTCTCTTTACCCATACCGCTTCTTCGTCTATGATTATAAGAGATCTATTTCTCCTCTTCTCAGTATCTTCTTTCTTATATCAGTATGGAGTGTTATTGAGCACATAGTTTCCGAGTCGTGCCGATGCCATCTTTCCTTCCTTTGTTCTCGTCTTTATCGTCTCTCGCTCAAACTCTGCCAATGCTCCAAATATCTGAAAGGTGAGCTTTCCGATAGGTCAGGTAAAATCAATGTTCTCTTTGTGTGAGAAGAACCCTACTTTATAACTTTGGAGGATTTCAAAGGTTGAGAGGAGATGGGAAAGGTTACGCGAAAGGCGGTCTATCTTCCAAACCGCTATCATATCAAACTTCCCATCTTTTGCGTCCTGCATCATCCGCTTGAACTCTGGACGATTGAGATCCGCCCCAGTGCATCCAAGGTCCCTGTATTCCCATTCTTTCTTATGAGTCCACCCAGAAACCTTCCCACGATAGGTTATCATATCTTGGAGTCATTGCATCTGCATCTCGGGACCATATCCATCTTTCTTTTGTTCCTCTGTGGATACGCGTATATAGAATGCAACGCGGATATTTTGATTATTGTCAGTATGGAACATAAGCCGAAATGATTAGTCTGTAGTATTATATATGATTCCCGATTAACTGCAAATTTTAGTTATGCTTTGAAGGTTACTTATTCAATGAAAAAGAAAATCCCGTGAGGGATTATCTTCCAAATACCACTCTCAGAATCTGTCTATCGAGTTCTTCATCTCGTTCCTTGTCTACTGGAGCAAAGGAGAGATTGATCTTGATAGCCTTGTTTCTCCTGCCTTGCGGTGGGATACTATACTCTGAGAGGTTCTTTGAGTTTCTTCTTTCAAGAACTGCCATGATATGCAAGTTCATCAGGGTCGTTTCGGTATTTCACGCTCGCTGTCCTGACTTCAGTAAGAAGTCCTCTCTATATGGGAGAGGTGAGACCTATTTTATGGAGTTTCCGTATATTTCAAAATATAAAGTCCTATTTATCTTATTCGCCTTTGTCCAATTTATGAATCGCTTCTAAGAACTGGATCAAGCTTATTCATTGAGAAAGTGCTTCTTGTCTGGAAATTTCTGTTCAGTATATCTTCTTATGAATTTCTTGGTATTCTGTAACTTCTTTTTCGGTTAGCATATTGAGAAAATGATTATAAGAACTTTCTCTACAAAACTATTTCTATCTTCCGTTCCTGTACGATAGCATCTACTACCTCTTCGAGTCGTTCGCGGAGTTCAAAAAGTTCCATATTGAGCTGGAAAATACCCACCTGTGAATTTCGGATTCTTTCACTTTTAATATAGTTTTCAGGAGTCATATTCTCGTTTTTATTCTGCGGATGATAGTATTCACGAGCAATTTCGGATTTTTTTTCTGGTGGGAAATCAGGGATAAATATCTTTGTAAATTGATCTATTCGTAATTCAGAAAAAGTAGCTCAATTTGCATACTTTTGAATCAAATTTTGTAGGAATGTGGAGTTAAATAAACAAAGAATAAATAAATTTAAAATAAGGTTTTCTTCCATAAATTCCTTTCTATAAACTCATTGATTATGATGACCTCAAGAATATAAGTGAGGCGTATAAAGAATACCTTCTCAACAATTACTACGATTTGAAAAAAGAAGTGCAAACTTATCTGTAAGATTATATTTTGTTGATTTTATATAATGTTTTTCTTTCAGTATTCCTGTTTTAATGTCACTCGGAGTAAACCATAAATAATTCTTATTTTGTGGCTCTAATATCCTTTCTTTTGGAGTATTTCCTCATAATAATTCATCAGATGATAATGTAAACTTTCAAGATATATAGTTCTTTATTATAAATCATATTTCTTTATATTCTCTTTCATATAATCCTGTGTCTAATCTTCCTTCGTTTCTAATCTCTCAAATTTTCGGAAATTTATACACAAATACTCATTCTTTCTGATTCTCAGTTAGTTCCTGTTCTATAAATGCATCGATTTTTTCATTCTTGGCTCGGATTTGTTCTTCTTTATCAATCATATTCTGCACAAGAAGCGAAATATATTCTTCGACTTGCTCGGGATTTTTATGATTTTTGAGCGTTGGAAATGGAATAGTTACATCTAACAGATTTTGTCTTTTAGCATTTTGTTGAGTTCCTCAGCCTGAGGTTGCACAAGTTAGGTATTCTGCTCCGTAATTCGTCATAAAGAATGCTGGGAAATACCACCTGTATTTATCTTTTATTCTCAAGTAACTAAGACCGCCATTGAGTATTATATTGGAATTTTTATGTACATAGGAAATTTTTCCGAGAGAAGCGTTTCTACTTATAATATAATCACCTTTTTTTAACTTCTTAGATGATGATTCATAGATATTTGGAGATATTTTCTCTCATTTTGTCTCATCATATAAAAGTCCATTCATACATGATATTGTACCGAGAAAGTATCCACTCTCAAAGTTCAGATATTCAGATACATCAATCTGAGTTCCTACATTTTCAAATGTCTGAATGTCCTGGATAGTTTTTGTATTCGTATTTTTTATATCTATCTTTCTGTGTTCACTCGGCAAAAAAGAATAAAATTTATTGCAAATTTCACTTACTTTCAGACTATGGGGCTTGATTATATAGCTTTTCATATCTAACTTCGGTTATCGAGTCAAAATGCTTGTTTAATGGATTCTTCCTGTCGTTTCAGATATTCAGTAAACTCTCGTTGCATTGCTCCAAAGTCTTCAAGGAGATCGCTTGTTTTCTCAAATGTTTCTTCATTGATAATATATTGTGGTGCAAAATGTATAGTATGATTTACTGTTTTTACTTCATATCCAATATTCTCAATTTCTTTTACAAATACCTCATAATCTGTTTGTAGAAGGTACTTTTCGTCATTTTTTGGTTTGTAAGCGATAATTATCGTTGTTGCAACTCCTGTTTCTCCAAAGGTATTCGATGGAAGATCAAAAAGTGCAACAATCCTCATTCTTTCCATAAACCATCTCCGAACATTTTCCCATTCCTTAATTGAGGCAATAGAATTTGAGACAATTATACCCATTCTTCCGCCTGGACGAAGGATTTTCATAGCATTTTCGAGAAAGAGTACTCACATATCCATAGAATTTGGAAGATCTCATTCTTCTCATTTCTTTACTCTCCATGTCTCATACATTTCTACAACCTCTTTTGGTTGTCCCCACTTACTTTTATCACCCGTTTTTAAATCCCTCCCTTTTCCAAAAGGTGGGTTTGTAGCTACAATATCGAATTGTTTGAGATTCTTTTCTTCATCATCAAAGTTTATATTCTGCCAATTTACAGAATCAAAAGTTTTGCTCGTAAAAAATCCCTCTTTTGACTTTTCATTATTTCAAAGAAGTTTCTGAGAAAGTGAATCCATAAATTCAAGGGTTGCACCCCCATCCCCATTGAGAACAAGATTGAGTTCTGCGAGTTTCAATACCGAGCTATCTTTATCAAAACCATAGTAATGAGATGCTATATCTGGATAATCTGCATCGTGTCTATGAGCATGCCGAAATGCCATAGCGGGGAAATCACAAATTCCACAGCACGGATCACAAAGTTCCTCTCATTTTTGAGGATTAAGCATCTTGATAATGTTTTTTACAACGGGAACAGGCGTAAAAAACTGCCCATCATCTACTTTTTTCCCCTCTTCTCAAAAATTATTGAAAATGATTTGATTGAAACTTTCATTTTTTGCCTTTAATATCGCTCGATTCTGAAATACCTCAATTAAGGCAATAAGAAACTTTTCATCACTGGAATCGCTCGGTTTAGTGTCACTAGTATAACTAAAAAGCGGTTTAGAAAGCACACGACTATATTCTTTCTTTGCATCGTTATAGAGTCGAATAATTCGCTCACGAAATGGTTTAATATTTTCTTTTTCCTCAGGGAGGATATAAAACTGGAGAAAAGTTTTGTTTCGCTTGCTTCGTTTCTCATCAAAAACTTTGAGGGTGAGGAATTCTACAATAAGCGATTGTACAGGATTTTTCGGATGAATTTTGTCATTCTCTCGTTTGAGGGTTTTCATAAAATCCTTGAAGTTTTCTTCATCGATCGCATCAAGAGAATCAAGTTTGAGTTTACTGAGATCGGAAATACTTTCATTATTCTCTATAAAATCTTTTTGGGATGGTAAATCAATAATAATATCTCTTTTGTCGAGGTTGAGACCATTAATTCCGTCAGCATGAAGTTCTTTTGATTCATTAAAACGTCGAATCTCTGAATTTCCTATTTTCTTGAAAAGAAGTATGTCTTTTTGGTCGTCAAAATAGACTCAGAAAATGCGGTCTTTTGAAGTATTTATCTGCATAGCAGGGCGAAGTTGTTGTTCCATAGCAAGTTCGACTGAATAATCACTCTTCTTTGTTTCAAAAAATGCAAGAGTGTTTTCTGAGAACCAACGATAGTTTTTTGATTGTTTCGCTCTTTCTAGTTCACTTTTCCAATCTTTTTCCTTAAATACAGCAATATCGGGATTAAGAGTCTTTTTAGTGTTACCAACAGGAAATCCAAATTCCACACAAATATACTCTTTCTGATACATTCCAGAGTATACCATAGCATAGACAAAACGAGCACGAATATATTCTTCACTCCAATTTCCTTTTGTATCACGAACTTTTGCCTTGCTATTAAAAGAAACAACACCCATTTCTTTTTCATAGAAATCTGGACTTATAGTTTCCAATGTGGAAAACTTCGTATCAAAGGCGATAAGATACTCTGAAAAATTAGACATAAAAAGGCAATCAAGAAATAGATTGCCGAAATCTTCAGTGTATGAATTGTTATAAGCAAACAAAAAGGGTGATTTTATACACCAGATCTATTTGCTTATAACAGACATTCCCACATTTGATACAAAACCAAAACGGGCGGTGATAAAATCACCCGTACTGTCGTGTATCAGAATGCAGAAATTAGCATCTGAAAATGTCGGTTATAAGCCCGAGCACTATATGTATTTCTCTTCTTTTTTCAAATTTGATTTGCTTTTTACGGTCACTTTGCGTATACTATTTGTGAGGTTTGCGGGTTCGTCCCAACTTCTCGAACAGTATACTGATTCGGTACAAGCCTCACTAAAACAGCTATCTTTCAACGGATAGCTTTTTTAGTACTTGTATTTTTTCGCTTTATTTTTTCTCGTCCAAGAAGCTCATATCCTCATCGAAGAAAAGCTTCCCACTATATCCATCGCTCTTCCAGACGGGGATCACCGAAACGAACTCGTAGTGATTCCAATCCGCCACCTTGCGAACCACGATTTTTACTCGGTTCTTGTTATTGTTCACGATAGCCACGAACCCATAGAGATAGACGATTTTGTTTTCCATCACTTTCTTATTCTGCTTCTTAATCTCTATATGTTGTAATTCCTCTCGAAACTCTTGATACAGCTCAGAACGGTTTAGGATATAGATGATATGATTGAAACAGAGATAGCGAATATATGCTTCTTGCATCGGTCTCTTGTGGTTCTTGCTCTTCCACTCGATATGATTGAAACCCTCGGGAGTAATCTTTATTTCCCCAAAAGCTCTCGACATTATTTTCTTGTTTTTCTGAAAGAGCGAAACAGCTTTTTGTTTCATAGATTCGTATTGCTCTTCAGTGATTTCTCGCATATATTTTGATAGTTTTTGAAGTAAATACTTTTGCCTGACTACTTATCAAACCTTATCTTCTCTTTTATCTCATACTTCATTGTTTTACCATTGTAATTTACCGCTTTTATATCAGAGTGAGGGTATTTCTTTCTGAGTTCAGTGAATTTTGTTTCATCTCAGAGAACATCCAATTCTCTTTCCAATAGGTGTGGCTTTCCATTCTTTCTGCTTAATGAAACTCTCTTATATTCATCCTCAAGAAAACTATCCATAAGTAGAGTTTTTCTCTCTATACTCGCTTCTATCATTTCCTTGAATTTTTCCGTAATCTGTATACCGAAATGATGATAATATGGTTTTGGTATTCTTGTGTCATTTTCTATGATAGTATCGCCAAATCCAATAGAAGTAACTTTTATAAATCCTGCAAAGTAGAAAAGAATAATTGTATCAGTAAATCTCATGCCTGGATACTTCATAAAGGGTTTCTGACTGATTTCAAACTCATCTCCGTGAAGATTATAGAGGTTTTCAAAAATTTCATAAATTCTTTTACTATGTTCCTGAAAATTTCAAAATTTATAGTATGAATAAAAATTCACATACTCTAATTCATCCACTGCAGTGTTCATTACTTCTTTTACAATAGTTTCATACTTTGGTTTTGGATAAAAAGAAATGCCCGAGAGAACATCATCTGGTAATTTCAAGAAAAGATTTTTTTTAAAAAATGTTTTTACTGATATATTTTCAAGTTCATATGGGGAATAATCAATATCTTTTGAAAACTTCAAATCGAGGACATCGAGAAATGAATTAAATTTGAAGATATATCCAAGGTGTACAAATATATCCTTTCTTGTCCATCCAGAAACCTTCTGGATATATATCCAATCGTGTGATCAATCATAAAAAAATCGTCCAGATCAAACCAACAAAAGAATAAATATGATATGGGATTTCCCTTCTTCATCATCACGAATCTCGGGCGACGAGAAGCTTTCCTTATATTGCTCAAACCATTTAAATATAGGATTTGTCATTCTCCAGTCTTGCGCTTCCGTCATAATTACAGGATAATAATAAAATAGCCGAAATAATTAGTCTGGAGTATATAGATTTCTTTGTTATTTACGAACTTTTTTGTGGAAAAAATTATCAAATAGATCCTCTACATCTTCCTTTCTTGGATTATTATACGAGAGCTTCAGAAATCGAACCATCTTCTTTGTAGGTTTCCCGTTCCTGTATGGATACTTCATCGTTCGATGAAGGGCAATAGCTCTCGCTGCATTCATCCCCATCATAAACGAGAGATTTCTGGATCTCTTACTTTGTCTCTGGTCATCATAACAAAGATTGAGTGTCTTTCTACTTCCAAACCATCCGTTATTCTGTAAATATAGGATAGTACACTTATTTCACTTGAGCGGACAAACAAGCCACCATCTCTTTCCTCCATAATTACAAGGGGTTGAAACGATTTGTATTCTGTAATCAAGTTCTTTCTTTTCTCCATCTCTGCTCGTTTGTGTAAAATAGACACGCACAATTCCTGTATCCTCACTCATATTTACCTGGATTCATATATTTGAGCCATTCGACCACGAAAGAGTCGCACTATATCAGTTTTTACTTCCATCAAGGAATCAATCCTTTTTTAGTGTTGCAATAGTGAGTCTTTTTGTATAATCGTCAGTACTCCACCGAGAATTAAAATAGTATCGTCCCATAGGTTAGGAAAAGTTAGGATATAAACACTTCTAAAGTAACCCTGTCTATTCCGTATATACCAATGATCATTTCTCCCTATCTTTTGATAGCTCGTGGAATGGATTACTTGGTTTTTCTCATTGTGTTCAAATACTTCTATGTTCGAGTCTTTTGACTTCCTCACGATGAAGAGTAACGAACTGAGTTTTCCATCGATTTCCGATTTGCAATTTACGCATTTTGAAATATACTCCCAATCGAATGTAACCTTTGGAACGCATTCCACCAT
>CAZRBF010000060.1:0-8615 GCA_964598195.1 uncultured Candidatus Peribacteria bacterium
GGAAATCAATATACTTGATGTATATAATCAATACGATTTATGGAGAAACTACTATTTTTCTTGATATATTTCAATCTGTATGGAACTCACTAAACTATCTGATATAATCGATTATTGTCTATCCTAATGACAGGAAGCGGAGAAGCCATGGTGTGAATTTAAACAAAATTTTCATAGTGGTGAAGAATTGTGAGCAGATATCTCGGCAATGGGGCAAATATCGCTAGGATTCTTGGTCGTCCAAATGCCTATATTATTTTTGGAGTAGATGCGAATACTCACGCCCCAATTGGCACTACCTTCACGCCCAATAAACAAAAAGCGAAAGGCAACGCTGATCTTATACCTTGGCTTACTGCTAAATTATGATGATTGGCGGAATTTGAATTTCATGAACATTTGTGCTACCGACCTGGAGTAAAGATATTACTTTGTTCAATAGAACAAGCCAAAATTTCACCTGTTCTTTTCGATGGTACAGCCTATATACGAATAGACTCTCATACAAAACCAATTAAGGCCGACAAGGTATTAGAGAAAAAGCTTTGGAGTGCGCTTCTTGAATCGTCTTTTGAATCTGACATGGCAATAAAATCCATTGAATTAGAAAAAGTAAAGGAACTGATGGACTGGGAAGAATATATGGAGATCATGGATTATTTACCAAAAAATGAATCAGAGGGGATAAAAAAACTTGAACAAGATGGACTTATTATCTTTCGTGATTGAAAATTTGATATTACAAATGCGGGTGCCTTACTATTCGCGAGAAATCTCGAAGATTTTGGTTTAAAGAGTAAATTGCCACGAGTAATTACTTATCGTGGAATAAATAAGTTGCACACCATAAGTGATATAAAATGATCAAAAGGTTATTGTATAGCATTTCGTTGACTTATCGCATTTATAAAATCACAAGTACCAAAAATAGAAACTATTGTAGGCCCTACAAGAATAACCGAGACTATGTATCCAGAAGTGGCGATCCGTGAATTTGTTGCAAATGCAATGATTCATCAGGATTTTCGTAGTGCGTGATCAGAAGTGCTTATTGAAATATTTGATGATAGAATAGAGATATCCAATCCTGGAACCCCTCTTATTGATATAGATCGTTTCATTGACCATCCTCCAAAATCTCGAAATGAAAAAATTGCAGATTTTATGCGCAGGGCAAATCATTGTGAGCGGAGATGAAGTGGTGTAGACCGAGCATTGAATGCTATTCAAAACCAAAAACTCCCCATTCCAAAGATTGAAAGAAATGATGATTTTACTCGAGTTATTCTCTATCGACTAAGACCTATCTCAAGACTCACAAATAATGACAAAGCCCGATCTATATACTGGCACTGTGCTCTTCAATTTGTTCTTACTAATACGCCAATGACAAACGAATCCGTATGTGAACGCTTCTGAATCCAAGAACAGAATAAAGCAGAAGCATCCCGCTTAATAAAAATCACCAAAGAGCTCGGATATATAAAATCTTTCGATCCTTTAAGCAACTCTCGAAAACATGCAAAATATATACCATTTTGGGCCAGTTAAATCTTATTTGATGGTTATTTGATAATATCAGGCTTTAAAGCAACTAAGCCTTGCTTGATCCTTTATATAAAGCAAAATCTTATTTGATGGTTATTTGATAACAAGCACCTTCCGAGTACGTCTTCTGTCTCGCCCGTGTTCTTCCGTATACTGCGGACTTCGAACGCTACGGATGGAACTCCCTAAGTTCCCGTTGCAATACCCTCGGAAATTCATACAAAAAATTTGCAATTCACTCATATTCGTATAGTATGTATAACGATACGTTATACACTTAACCATGCAATGTCATGACCACACTGAAAGTAAGACCATCTAATATCGTTTCTCTGCGTGATTTTTCTCAGAAATCAGCAGTACGAAGGAAGGTTACGGAAAACGGGGAGATACTATTTATTAAGAATACCATTCGTTCTTGAGGGAATAACAGTGTTCATTCTGGGTACTATATCATCCCCGATACGCTTTTTGAGAATCTGAATTATGACAATGACGATGATATAACCAATGCACTAGAAAGCCTTGTTGATAGTCCTCGGATGAAAGAAATGGAATCAATGGTTGATGATCTGACTTTATCTGGAGTTATAACTAACCCCAATCTTCCATAATCATGGCCAATATAAAAATAACCATACTATTCACTTCTAAATTTCAAGAATTCTGTAAAAAATTTAACTCTATTCTGACTCAGGACCAAATCGAGAAGAAGATTCAGAGTTTTCTTGAGGGGACAAGAACCAAATGAGAAGTGACTTTACCAAATGGCGAAAACAAAGGAGTGGTTTTCTTTAAGCTAAAATGTGAGAATAAGACATTTTCCGAACGATGAGTTGGCTGTCTTCTGACAAAAAAATTCAATGTTATTCCCGTATTTTTTGCAAATAAACAAACCAGGATTTGAGACAATATCTCTGGTCATGCCATGGATGAAATTTTCTGAATGTTTCGAGCAATAGTTTCTGAACTGAAAAGTGGGAAAGGTGATACCATAAGAAAAACCATAACACTCTGAGTTGATACGATAGATTTTGGAAATTTCTCATTGTCAGTCAAATAAGCTCTCATTTCCCGTTGCAATACGCTCCAAAATTCGTACAATACCACAGAATGTAAACTTTTCTATCAAAAATAGTTGATTTTTGTAAGATATTTGATATATTATTTCATAATATCATATAACCAATCGATATATGATTCATGAAAAAATAAAGCAACTCCGCATCCAGAGTAATCTATCACAGGATGAACTTGCTCGTGTTATTGGAATTTCCCGCCCGACACTCTCTCAGATAGAGCTCGGGGAGCGAAAACTTAAAGCCCTCGAAGTTCAGAAAATAGCGAGTATTTTTGAGATATCCGCTTCCGAGCTCTTGGAGATGCCGAAGCATGAAGTGAAAAAGAAAAACACGAAGGATGGGTACGCGTCATTGAAAAATCTCGTGCTCTATATTCTCGGAAAGTGCGGTCAGAAACCAAATGTTGGAGAGATAGTTTTGAATAAACTCCTCTATTTCTGCGATTTCAATGCGTATGAACTCACTTTCGAATCGATAAGCGGAACCGATTATGTAAAGTTCGCTCGGTGACCTGTTCCGAAAGATATGGACATAGTATTGATCGAGATGGAAACTGAGGGGAAAATCAAGCGTTTTGAGGCTGATTATTATGGATATTCCCAGAAGAAAGCCATACCACTTATTGAGCCGGATATGATCGCTTTCAACGGGAAACAAATCGAGATTATCGATAAGGTTATCAATGAATATTCTGATAAGAACGGAAAATGGCTCACGGACTATTCTCATGAAGATATGCCATGGAAAGCGACTAAGAACCTTGGAGATCCTATCAATTATGGACTCGTATTTCACCGTTCGCCTACTTATTCTGTAAGTACCGTCCAGGAATAAGCATGATAACCTTTCTCTATAACGAAAAGTTCCTTAAAGAATTCAAGAAGCTCTCGAAAAAATATCGTTCTCTTCAGGAAGATTTTGACGTTTTCCGACTTGCTCTTGAGGTAAATCCTGTCGGGTATGAACCAAACATTGTCCAGATTGCGTGATTGTGAGATGAGGTTATTTTGCCATTCTACAAGGTCAGAAAATTCCCACTTACCTGTATGAAACTTGCAAACAGTGGTATTCGAATCGTATATGCCTATGATAGCACGAGTGGGAAAATCGAGTTCATAGAGTTCGTTGAGATGTATCATAAAAATGAGAAAGACAATCATGATACGACATTCATTCGTGACTGTTATTCGGGAGTGATAACTCTGAAAGAAAAAGAAATACCTAATACCCTAGAGTAAATTATCGTTACTTCCCGTTGCAATACGCTCCAAAATTTATTTGCTTTCTAAAATTATTTCCTTATAATCAGGGACATATTTAATATATATTTCCTTACTAACAGATAATGTTTAAGCAAATAATCATCGATAATCAATCTAAAATTGAGAGACTTCAAGTACTCGAGCGAGATTATGTATTTTATGATGATCTTTTGAAACTGAACAAGATTGTGAGCTTTGTTGGTCCTCGTCGTGTGGGGAAGACATTCCTCATGTTTCAGTTTACAAAACAGCTCCTTCTTAGGAAAATAATCAAAAGCAATCAGATTGTGTTCATAGATTTTGCACAATATAGTAATGAGGTTATAGATCCTCAGATACTACTGAATTCGTATTTTGATACGAATCCGGTAGATGATCCTTTTCTCATCTTCGACGAAGTTCAGGATATAGCAAATTTTAAGGAATTTGTTCTATTTTTCTACAATAAATGATATAAAATATTCCTCAGCGGAAGTAATTCTAAGCTCTTGTCGAGCGAACTTTCTACGGAGTTTTGATGAAGAGTTTTTCAGTATAATGTGTATCCTTTGATATTTAAAGAAATTCTTCGATTCAAAGGAGTCGAAATAAAAAAACACTACACAACGAGGGAAAAATGAGAACTCGGAAAGATATTGGATGATATGATGTTGTATGGAACTTTTCCCGAGCTTATTCTCTCGACCAATGAGAATTTTAAAGAAAATATATTGAAGGATTATCTCGATATCCTTATATACAAAGACCTTCTTGAAAGATACAAGATAGAGAATGAATTTGCTGTACGTTACCTCATAAAGAGGCTGGTTTCGAGTAATACAAAACAGGTAAATATAAACAAGATATACAACGACCTGAAATCACAAGGGGTGAAAGTTGGGAAAACCAGTCTCTATAATAATCTCTCGTACCTAGAAAATATTTTTTTTGCAAAACAAATTCCGAACCATTATAGCGAAAAATGATTCAAGAAATCTTTTCTCTATAATCTCTGATTTAGCAATGCTTTCAACTCAGAAAAAGATCTCGGGAAAAATTTTGAAAACCTCATTTTTCTCCATCTCATAAAGAATGACGCTGATCTTAAATATAAAGATTCCAAAAATGAAATTGATTTCTACAAGGAAAAGGATAGCCTCAATATCCAAGTCACTTATGAACTCAATGATGGTAATTTCGAACGAGAAACTATCTTCTGACAAGACACTATTGGAAAAAATATTCTCATAGTGCGAGATGCTAAAACTTCATTCAAAGTGCCAAAAAATATCGAGGTAATTGACTGGATAGATTATTTTTTGATGGAGAATAATTAAAGTAGACCGACAACACGACTCTCGTCTCCTCCGAAACCCCCGAGTACATCTTCTGTCTCGCCCGTGTCCTCCCATACACCTCCGACTTCGAACACTACGGATGGAACTCCATGACTTCCTGTTGAAATACTTTCGGAAATTCATACAAAAACTTATTCCCAAGAGAAATTCATCATAAAGGACGAAATTGAGATGAAAGATTGCAAATATAGAAAAAACCATATACTTACTATATAAGTCTTGGTATTTAACTATTTTTCCTCCATGAATCTCCTCCAGGCATTCTTCATTGTTTCGGGTTTTATTATCTCTATTATCGCCTTTGATATAGCCAAAAGACAGAAGTTTAATGCACTTCACTTTCTGGTTTTTATCGGAATCGGTGTGGGACTTTTTGTGTTTACGGTTTTTCCAAAATCTCTCGAGAGTACGGGGCACTTGTTTGGGCTCCAGCGTGGAGCGGATGTACTTGTGTACGTGAGTATCGTTTTCCTTTTCTATTTTGTATTATTACTCTTGAATAAAGCAGAAAAGAATCGTGAAGATATTACGAGATTGGTTCGAGAAATAGGAGTTTTAGAAGATAAGCTACGACAGCATGACCATAAATAAGAGCAAGGTAATATTTCTCATCCGAGCCTATAACGAAGCGACACGAATCGCTCCGGTTATAGAGTCGATTTTTCAAGCTGGGTATACTCATATCCTCGTTGTAGATGACGGCTCCAAGGATAACACCCTGGAAATACTTTCCCAATTTCCGAGTCTTCATGTTGTTCATCATCCATTTAATCGTGGTGGTTGAGCTGCTCTCGAGACTGGATTTGAATACATGCGCCGCAATGGTGAGGAGCTTGGAATCGAATACGTGGTCACTTTTGATGCCGATGGACAGCACCATATCGAGGATATGTCAGTTTTTATGCGAGCTTTCCAAAATGATCCAACTCTTGATCTCGTTCTCGGTTCCCGATTCATTGTCAAAACCGATACCAATGTCCCATTTTTTCGAAGACTCACCCTGCTCGGTGGCCAATTTTTTACCCTTTTTATCAGTGGACTCTGGCTCACAGATGCGCATAATGGATACAGGATGATGCGCCTTGAGGCTGTCAAAAAAATCCGCCTGACAATGGATGGTATGGAGTATGGTTCCGAGTTTGTCGACGAGATGCGCAATAAAAAATGTCGTTTTGTAGAGGTTCCAGTAAATGTTACCTACACCGATGATACTCTCGCCAAATGACAACACCTGGGAGGGGCTTGGAGAATCGTTACAAAGATGATTTGGAAGAAATTTTTTAATTAAACCCAACCTATGCTCCCAGATATGCCAAAACTCGAGTGCCCCTTTGTGAGGAAACTCGTAAAATTCGATGAATATCTCGTAACTCCCGAGATTAACCCATGATTCGAATGGGTTTTTGAGGATGAAAATGTGAAGTGTGTGGAAAAAATGGACGGGACGAATATTTCCATAGAAATCCAAGATAAAAAAGTTATAGCGATTCAAAACAGGCTCAATATCATCGACCCCTGGGATAAGAGTACGGCTCACATCATGGAGTGACTCTATGAGTCCCTAAAAAAGGGCTATCTTGACCTGCCGGACGGGGTATATTTCGGGGAGCTCATAGGACCGAAACTTCAATGAAATCCTTATAAGCTTGAGCGTCATGTCTGGATACCTTTTTTAAGCTATGCACAGGAATCTCTTGCATATAAGTCTTGGGAAAAACAGGAGAAAACTTTTGAAAATATCTCCATATGGTTTAAGGACCATATATTTTCTCTCTATCATCGCAAAATTCACGACTGAGAGATGGCGAAGCCCGAGTGAGTGATATTCATTCACCCCGATGGTCGCATGGCTAAACTCCGACTGGACATGTTTGACTGGTGGGAGGGGAGGAGACATAAGGGGGAGGGTTTGGGGAAATAAAACTTGATTTTATTAAAAAGATACATATACTGAATAAGTAATTATTTTAACCGTTAAAAAGTTTACTTATGAAGTTCTACGGTAGGGATAAAGAATTACAAGAGATTAATACCATAATAAATAGGGAAAATTCTGATCTTATTTACCTCTATGGGAGACGAAGGGTTTGAAAAACTTCGCTGGTATTAAAATCCTTGGAAGACAAGAAATTTTTGTATTTCTTTGTGTGAGAAAAATCAAAGCAAGCACTTTTAAACGATTTTAATGAAATAATCCAGAAGCATTTTAATGTGAGTTATCTCAAATTTACGAGTTTTAAGGATTTACTCGCTTTTTTATTCGATAGAGTTCAAGAAGAGAAACTTATTATTGTCTTTGATGAATTTCAGAATTTTTGGAATACTGATAAGTCTATTTTTTCAGATTTTCAGTACTTTTGGGATCTTCATAAAAATACAGCAAGCATAAAATTATTTTTCCTCGGATCGCATTTTACACTCATTAAAAAGATATTTGAGGCGAACAAACAACCCTTGTACTGAAGGGCAACGGGCTCGTTTTTTATCAAACAATTTTCACTTCAGACACAAGTGGAAATTCTCAAAGATCATGGTATATATTCTCCTGAAAATCTCCTCTATTTTTATGCTATTTTTTGATGAATCGCAAAATATATAGAAATATTCCTTCAAAATTATCAGAAAGAAAAGGATTTCAAGGAGAATATTTTCGATATCATTTTCCGGGAGAATTCTTTCTTTTTGAATGAGGCAAAGGATATATTTGCTCTCGAATTCGGTAAAAGCTATGCGAAGTATTTTTCGATCCTGGAAGCAATAGCCCTTTGAAATACCAAGAAAAATGAGATAGCGAATTATACGGGTATAACGACCGATAGTCTCTGAATATATATACAGAAACTAGAAAAGTTTTATGAGCTTATTACCCGAAACACGAGTATCGAGAGCAAGAAAACGACAACAAATTCCAATTATAAGATCAAGGATTTATTTTTGAACTTTTGGTTCAAATATATTTTTAAAAATGAAAATTATCGAGAAATAGGCGATTTTGAAACCCTGAAACATATCGTCAAGAGTGATATAATCGGATTTCTTTGACTCAGTTTCGAAACACTCTCTCGTGAATTTTTTATACAGTGTAATCTGAGATGAGAACTTCCGTTCAAATTTGACACTATTTGAAATTATTTCGATAAGAAATGAGTGAATGAGATAGATTTGATACTGAAAAATACGAAAGAAAGAAAGATTATCTTTGTAGAATGCAAGATAAATACGAATAAGATTGACATGAGTACACTCAAAGTCCTTAAGCAAAAAGTGGAAAATATATGAAAATATAGAAACTATGAGAAATATTATGCTTTTATGAGTCTCGAGAAGTCTGCATATGATTTTTCTGATGAGAAAGTATTGCTTTATTCTATAGCGGATTCAGCGGT
>CAZRBF010000061.1:0-1607 GCA_964598195.1 uncultured Candidatus Peribacteria bacterium
GTGATAACGACGATGAGTTCGACGAGGGTGAATGCCGTGAGCTCCCTCGCCCTCTGGGAGAGGGTTGGGGTGAGGGCTTTCTTGGTATTTGGTGTAGACATAGGTGGAGAAGTAAAGGTATAAAATACCAGTAGTCTATACTATGTTTGGGGGAATGCAAGGGAATATACGTTGACAACGGTTATTATCATGATCTTCCTTAAAATATAATTACATTATGTATTCATTACTATATTTGCATATCCCAAAGAATCTCTATTTATTCAACACTTACTTTCAGGTTTTTTACTTGTATCATTGCGATAAATTTTATATATGAATAAATTAGTCATATAATATGAAAAGAAGCAAAAAAGGTAAATGAAAATGTATGTCATTGTAAAATTTTTAAAACCCAATACTCCAATGTTTGGTCTACAAATCTATGAAGATCTCATTATCTGGGAAATCATTATAGACATAGCATAATAAACCTTGTGTGGAATATTTCCCCCTTTTTCAGACTTATTGTTCCCGTTATATGCTGAAAGTGTCAGGAATGTCTGATAATTATCCTGATCAGATTTAAAAGATTGGATCAATTTTTCTCTATATATCTTTATGTCCTGTACTGAAATTTTCAAATTTTCATCACCATGAGTTACAAGCTTTTGAAGTACACTATCTTGCATGGTAGAACATTGTCATAATGTTCTACGCCACTGAGTAATATTTTTCGGTGAAATTTCACAGACCGGGTCATTATTATTTCTAGCAATATTAGAAGCATGAAAATTCTGGAATAGAGTTGATATAAAGAGATTAACATGCTGGTCTTTTTGAGCAAGATTGTACAATGATTCGATTGCTTGATTATATTTTTCTTTATTTGTGATCTTTCCATTTACACAAACTTCACGGAGAGTATCCAATGTCTTGGCACACTCTTTTCCGCTGACTCCTGATGAAACAGTCTCACACACTGCTTTGTTCTCTAATATTTTATTAAAAAAAGGTACAAATTTATCTCCACGACCCCCAGGAGTAATTTTGGTATTCGCTTTCATGTCATCAAATACTGCTTTTGTCAGCTGACAAAAGCCAAAAGAACGCCTATTAAATTTTTTTGTCTGAAAATGATCTATAAAGTCAGTTTCTCGCCCAATAAGAGAAAGGAATCTATTCAATGGAATGTTATACGTAGCACAGAGAGTCTGAGCAATTATTTCGTATTTTTTCATAAATTCCTTTTCTGCCTGGACTACTGGCAATATTTCTTTCGATTGGGCCGATTTCTCTTCTTGAAGAATAAGAGAACCCTTGAGACATGCGAGATCTTTTTTGGTTGCATTACATATTGTACTCTTTTCTTTCTCGTAATTTCTTTTGCACATCTCTGATACCACATCTGGCTTATTTGGTGGTCCTACGGGAATTTGTGGTCAGTTTTCCATAATACTCATAAAAGAATTATTATAATTATCCATATGAATATAACATATTTCACTCAATAATACAAAAAATAACCCTCTTTTTCTTGCTATCTTTGCATTTTCCGTATAATAAAAATCATGATTGTATACTAGATAACATAAGCCCTATGTCCCCTGTGATAAAAACTACCGAAA
>CAZRBF010000061.1:1707-8475 GCA_964598195.1 uncultured Candidatus Peribacteria bacterium
CCAAATATCAATTGCTCACATTATTTGAGGACTCAAATACAAGTACAGCATCTATCTGATGACTCGTCGATCAGGCTTTCGCAGGATACGAGACCAGAACCCCCAGTACAAAAGGAAGTCAACTCGGCATACTTCTTGGAAACACTGTAGCAAATCTCAATCAGCCAATACAGGAATTGTTTAATACGGCGAGTTTTACATGAGTAGATGTAGTCACAACAAACAGTAGCTATGCTGCGGTTCTCAGTACCAAAAATACTATAAGTGGAACAGGTAAGAGCTTAAAACGAATGGAGATTTCTTATATTCATACTGATAAGTTTGATCTCAATACTCTCGCAGATATTGCCAATGGGTCTTTGGTTGGATATTGGGACATGGAGACCAGAACACCCGACGGAAAGCTCAAGGATATGAGTGGAAATAGAAATCATGGAACTGCTGGAAATGGAGCATTCACCATAGGGGGCTTCACTGGGAAAAAAACAGGAGGAATTGCAACAAAATTTGAAGGGACAAATAACTACATAGCCGCTGGAAATGACCCTATTCTTAATACGAGCTCAAAACTTACTTACTCACTTTGGCTCAAAAGAACTGCTGTATCCGAATATCAATGGCCTTCAATTCTTGGAACTGATTTTAATTATCATAATTATTATGGAATACGGAGCGGTTCATATGGTAATAATATCTACTTTGAGTATGGACTTCCCGCATATACCGGTTCTTTTGCCGGAACAAGCCCATGAATGTCTTTGCCCATCTGAGAATGGCACTTATTTACATTTACCTATGATGGGTCATCTATTGTCTCATACAAGGATGGCGCTATAAATGGAACAAATACAAATATAGTTTTGAATCCAAATATCAGCAACATTAGAATTGGTGCGGGCCTTGGGCAGACTTTCGGTTGACTGATCGATGATGTTCGTATCTATAATCGTGCTCTTTCCGCTTCAGAAATAAAGATACTCTACGATGCTACAAAGTAAATTTTACTATCAATAAATCATCTTATGTTGAAAGCAAAAAAATACCATCATTGATTCACTCTCGTAGAGCTCATTGTTGTCATCACTATTCTGGTGATTCTTGGAACTATTGGTTTTTTATCGGTTGGAGATTATACGAGCCTGTCACGTGATGCACAAAGGGTTTCCAATATCAGTGCACTCTCGAAATGACTTGAGGTCTTTTTTGCCTCAAATAACACCTATCCCCTCCCAGATAGCGCCATACAGATAACAAATAATAGCTCTCCTTTTTTGTACCAATGAGTGGCTGGTAATCGTGTAAGTTCTGTTGCAAAAGTAACCTGAACAAATCTCTTTGATCCAGTTGATAAAACACTCTTTAGCTATTCCACCACCGCTGATCAGAAAAAATATGAACTCCTGACATTTTTGGAAAAACCCCTCTCATTAGAGGCTCCTGTAGATACATTATTTATGTCAACCGCCTATGCTCTCGTAGGAACAACTCTCAATCCCATAACAAAATGACATGAAATTTGAATACTCATAGAAAACACTACATTGATCCCTGTTGATAGAAATGGTGCAAATATTGAAATCTCTACATCAACTGGTAGCTATCGCGCCATACTGAATAATACAAATTCTATTGAATGATCTGGGGCAAAGCTCATGGGACTTCCATTTATCCAGAAGCTCAAAAAGTACGATAGTTCTCTTTCTGGCTACTGGGACATGGAAACAACATTTTCTGGGTCACTCGCTGATCTTTCTGGAAATGGGAATATTGGAACTCGTGTATGAGCCATAACTATAGGATGAGTCGATTGAAAATTCGGGAAAGCCACATATTCGGCGACAAGTACTGGATCAGCGCAATATATCCATATTCCACAATGAACCGGATCAAATCTCCTGAGTCAAGATAGTGTTACGGTGAGTTTTTGGATAAAATATCAAGGAGGGAATTGTAGCTATTGCTCCTTCTTAAATAATTTTGGATCCCCTACTGGTTATATGGCTCAACGACAAGCAACTGGCTCTCAAATATATATGAGGATTGATACGGCAGCTTCCGGTACCTGATCCAATCAATCATCAGGTTTTGCAAATGTTTTGAATGGGGATTGGCATCATCTTATATATATCATGGATAAAGGTATACGAAGGGCATATCTCAATGGCAATCTCTTATCAAGTAGCACATATGTGCCATATTCTGGTTTTACCACGAGAAACAATATCACATTCTTTGTAGGGAGTCTTGCAAATTTTCAGACATCTCTCGACGAGATTCGTATCTATAATCGAGTCCTTTCGAGTTCTGAGATAAAAAATCTTTTTGATAAAAATAGTACGGAATAATTTTTACATGCATCTTTATTTTATCCGCCATCAATATTCTCATGTCCAATAATATCACCTGTCCGAGTTGCGGACATACATTCTCTCTTTCCGATGTTCAAAAGCACGAACTCGAGCACCTCAAAGCTCAGATGCATGAAGAAATGAAGGTGTCCATGCAAAAAGATTTCGATGAACGTGCAAAAGCTTATGCGCTGAAAGTAAAACAAGAGGCGGATGAGATGGCGAAAAAAGCCGAACGTGACGCACAGGAAAAAAACCAAAAACAGACCATAGAACTCGAGTCTCTCCGCAAGCGCGATGAGGAGTCTCGCATAAAAGAGATGGCATTCTTACGTGAAAAACAAGAAATGGAGATGCAACACAAGAACCTTGAAATCGAGAAGGAGAAGGCGATTATTGTCGCACGAAAGCAGATAGAAGAAGACCTCTCCAAGCAGGCCAATGAACGCCTGGCACTCGAGATGGAAAAAGCTGCGCGAGAAAATGAGAAGAAATTCGCCGAGAAAGAACAGCAGCTGGAACAACTCCGTCGCTCACTCGAGGATGCGAATCGCAAGGCAACCCAAGGATCCATGCAAATTCAAGGAGAGATCCAGGAGGACGCCTTGAAAGCCATGCTCCAGGCAGAGTTCAGCTTCGATGTCATCTCGGATGTCGAGAAAGGAATTAAAGGAGCGGACATTATCCAGGAGGTCCGCAATGAATACGGGCAATCAGTCGGAGTTATCGCATGGGAATCCAAGAACACAAAAGCCTGGTCCGACTCTTGGGTCGACAAACTCAAAGAGGATCGTCTCCGGGTAAATGCCGGAGTCTCTATCATCGTATCCTCGGTACTCCCCGAAGGTATCGCCCACTTCGGACTCTACCGAGATATATGGGTAACCAGCTATGACTCCGCACTCCCCCTTACTTTTGCCCTCAGAACTCACATGATGGAGCTTTCCAAGACACGAAACAGTCTCAAGTGAAAAGATGAGAAAATGGAAGCCCTCTACCATTACCTCATATCACCCGAATTCAAGGCAAAAATCGAGAACATCGTGGAAGCCTTTACGACCATGCGCGACTCACTCGATCAAGAAAAACGTGCTATGGAGCGTATCTGGTCCGCTCGTGAGAAGCAACTCGAGCGAGTTATATCAAACACCAGTCGCCTCTATGGAGACATGCAGGGACTCATTGGGGCACAGCTCCCAAAAGTTGAGTATTTGGAGCTTGGAAGCGGAGAAATGTAATAAAAATAATTCCCGAGTACCCGGGAATTATTTTTATTACACAGTAGCCCCAATCTTCACCAGTGCTTCCTCAAGTGTATTAGTTGCTGGAATGATGAGGAATATACCGGCGATATCAAACATGGTACTTACGGCTGATCCACACTCACAGATCACCATATCTCCTTCTTTTTCTCATATATACTCATACATAGATGCAACATACCCGAGAAACTTAGAGTTCCCATATGTGAGTCCTGAGAAATTAAATATAATAAATCGTCCGGAAAAGATATTGTATATTTTCTTAAAAATCTCGTCCGCATTGGTCTCGTCGATCTCACCTGTGAAGGTAAAAACAAATATTCCTTCAATCTCCTGGTATTCAACTGATGCAAAAGTTGTCATAATGGTAAAAATAAAACGGTAAATATTATAAAATCTCGATTCCAACTGGACAATGATCCGAGCCACGTCGCTCTTGACGAATAAATGCGCTCTTAAGTTTCTCACGAAGAGACTGGGAAACAAGGAAATAATCGATACGCCATCAGATATTTCGGTCTCGACTACTGGCAAAGTTACTCCACCATGTATATTCTAGAGCTTTGTCTGGATAAAAATGACGAAATGTATCTACAAAGCCATTGGCGAGGAATTTCCTCAGTCCATCTCTTTCCTCATCAGTAAATCCAGCACTTTGATGATTGGTCCTGGGGTTCGAGAGGTCAATATCCTCATATGCAACATTGAGATCCCCACAGACAATGACTGGCTTATCGACTTCGAGGCGCCTAAGATAATCAAGAAAGAGACTATCCCAGAGCTGTCTGTACTCCAGACGTTCAAGTTCTCGCTTAGAATTGGGTGTGTAGACCGTCACGAAAAAATACTCTTCAAATTCGAGAGTAATAATTCGCCCTTCTGTATCATGTTCTGGCATGCCATATCCATAACGAACAGAAAGGGGTGGAATCTTGGTAAAAACTGCGGTTCCAGAATACCCCTTGCGTTCTGCTGCATTCCAATACTTCTGGTAACCAAGAGCCTGGAGGTCCAAACTTGCAGGAAATTGATCTTCGGTGGCTTTTACTTCTTGGAGGCCTATAATATCTGGCGATTCCTTTTCGAGATACTCCAAAAAACCCTTGGTGAGTACCGAGCGAATTCCGTTAACATTCCAGCTAATTGCTTTCATAGGAGATGATAATAATATAGATTCCATCTATTTATATGGTATAGTATACCGAAAAAATAAGGAAAACAAAATAAAATCTTCAGAAAAAATAGTAACACTCGAAAAACAATTTTCTTTCTTTTGAAAAAGTGTATATACTACAAATACCGTCTTCATATTTTACCTCAAGATCATATACTCTTCATATGAACTCCACAAGAATCACTCACAAGCCCATGAATCCTGTGGCGGATAAACTTCCTTCTTTCGAATTGTTTACCTCGGCAATACGAGAGAGGTGTGGTCAACTCATTATTCCAGACCTTCAGAAAGAATGTTACAAAGACTCTCTATGAATACAACGTGCTTATCTGTGAAATAGCTATGACTCTATAGAAAGTGGATCTCTCAGCACATTAGCTCTTTCTATTCCTCCGATGCATTCGCATTGCATCCTCTCTATAAACCTCCCTGCTTCTCAGGAAGGGGATAATATTTATCCCACGTTGCTTGCCTATAGCGTGAAACAAAAGACAGAAGAATGACACACATTGAATCCTGATCTGTTTGAGATAAATATACTCCTCAATCGTCCAAATGATTCCGTACCATTCGACGCACATACCGAGAGACAAATCCAAAAATTTCAACAAGACTATCCTCAATATCACATTCATGTGGTCAAAAAAACTTTTCATTTTCCAGATAAACCTATCATGGGCGCTATCTATAAACTCATTGCAGATATAGCCATACTTCGCAATCTTCAGAGAAATGACTCAAGAGAGGCACAAAGACTCATACTGCGAACCGGCGGTGCTGATGCGCGCGAGAAGAATAAAACATTTCTTTCGAAAGTCATAGATATTTTCAACCGAAATGAAAATATACACGTTTACAAAAGTGAGTCACGCTACCCAAAGATAGCACTTCAACAAGTACCCCTTTTTCACTTTCTCGCAACTCTAGAAAGTGGACTCAATAGACTCTACACACACGGGAATAGCAACGTCTGACTTGGTTCGTATTCTGCCCATATCTATGCACTAGTCGGGGGTTTCAACCCTAAAAAAATTATCGCAGAGGAGATAGATCTTGCCTCTCGCATGCGCGAGTATATGAGACAAAATCCCCCTGGTATCTTACGAAAAAATCTCATAAAAAATGCCATAGATGATCCACGAAGAGCTATTTTTTCCCTCTATAACGGCATTCGTATGGTTGATCGATATCAGACATTTTGAAACCATGAACTGGAACACACATTACGAGAATTTCACTGGGAAGAGATTATAGAGACAGAAGCACTCACAAATACTCATTTGCTGCTCACAAAAGAAAATCTCTCTCGCGAAGCATCCTGATATTATCAAGATTATCTTAAGAGAACCTACAACTCCTCCAAGACGATTATGCGACTCAAAAAAGCCGAACCAACCTTGAGTGAAAACCAGATTCAAGATATGACCCATGATATTGTAGAAAAACTCTTTAGGAAAATTCTCCGATGAATGAATGAGTGTTACGACTTTGTACGAAAAGAGAAGATGACAGAGTCACATATAGTATTTCACAATATAGAAAAAATCGAATCTCTCATGCACCAAAGACCCTTTCATTCACACAAAAACTTCGAGTAATATCGAGCTTAATCACCCTCTATTCACCTTCAATAAACTTGCACAAAATACCACCAAACAAACCTCTAATTTAAAGTAAAAACAAAGCTTTACGCAGATTCAAAAAAACACGGTTTTTATACCGTGTTTTTTATTGATTTTTGTGCAAAAATCAATCGTCTCGTTTCAAATCCGACCACATACTGTAGGATCTAGAAAGTAAAAAAATTTTGACTTACCCGTCTATTTTCATAAAGTACACCTAAAGATTATCTAATGCACATATCATGACTTCAGGCAAAAAAATACTTCTCAATACTCCAAGTAACCATCTTGGTTTTACCTTGGTGGAGCTCATTGTCGTCATCACTATTCTTGTGATACTCGGAACCATAGCATTTGTGAAT
>CAZRBF010000062.1:0-8362 GCA_964598195.1 uncultured Candidatus Peribacteria bacterium
TTGATATCGCCAATACCAATGGAATATATACCATGTATTGTGATAATACTACGAATATTGCTGGAACATGAGCAACTCTAAAAACTGCTTTTGTGTCCAATAGTTCCACTATATTTGCGTGTACGAACACAACATACAGTGACTACGGAGCATGTCAGCCAAACAGCACACAAACTCGAACATTGATATCTGCATGGCCAAGTGGCTGTGCAGTGAGTAATCCCGTACTCACACAGGCTTGTGAATATTTTCCATCAATCTGTCACGACGCCTCTATTACTAACGCCCAGGCACTTGCTCACAGGTCTGAAATCTATTCCCGTATTTCTGATTATCTCGGCTGTACTATTTCCGACTATACCGGAGGATCCTGAGCTATCATTGCTGGAACCACCGTTTGATCAACAATCCTTGTGGCAGGACTTGCTGCAGATGACGATCAATGATTATGGCCATGGTGAAGTACAACCCTCTTTGGTTTTGGTCTTGTGGTAAGTACTATCGATGGTCAGGCAAATACCGAGGATGTTTTAAATTATATAATAACTTATCCCTCGTCCCAACAAGCACCAGTTTTTTGCTCTATCAAATCACAAATTCAACGCACATGGTATCTTCCAGCAAAAGATGAACTTAACGTTTTTTATACGAATCTTAAGGTACAATCGAGAGGTGGATTTTTGTGGAATCATTATTGGTCAAGTACAACTGATGGGAGTTGGTACGGTTCATACGAACAAAATTTCTCAAATGGCGTTCAATGAGCTGATGCATCTGGACCTCCATATACTTGAAATAGGGCATATGCTTGGAATTGAATTCGCTGTGCAAGCAGATTTTAGAGGGTGAATTTTATTACTTGTGTAATTATTGTTTATGAAGATATCTACAAATCAACTCGGATTTACCGTTGCAGAACTTATGGCGGCTATAATCATTGTCGGCATTCTCTGAGTTATTGGTTTTGTTTCTATGGCAGGGTATCTCGTGAGCTCTCGGGATAGTGTCAGACTCACTGATATGAAGAGTATTTATGATCAGCTGAACCTCTCTTTATGATCAAATAGTGCCCTTCCGTTTCCAGAGAACTCCAGAACCATTACCTTTGGCACAAAAGTTATAACATATCAATGATACGTAAAAAAGGTCACGATGAACACGATTAAGCTTGAAAAATGAGGAAAAGATCCGAAGGATGGGACGTATTATATTTACACGACAGACAGGAAAAAGAAACAGGCACAAATCATCGGTTATTTTGAGGATTATGATACCACGAAGCTTACCCTTGATGCGAGTACTTCTTCTCCTGCGTATACCATAAAATCAGGAGTCTATGCAGGCAGGAAAATTGGAACCATAGGAAAACTCATTGGAACGCTTTTTGAATCCGGTACACTCGTGCCCATTCAGGACACGAGCACCGGAGCTCTCGAGATCTCAAATACCAACACCCCATATGTGGTGTATTTCAATAGTACTACCACGGCAAGTGGTACTGGATCTACCCTGTCGACTGCATTTACGGGCTACAGTGCGGCATGACCGTTTTAAAGAATAAAATCTTTTGCATTTTCGTGACTTTCCTCTATAATCCAGCGGAACTTTTTGGAAGATGGATGGTGGGGTGCTAGGGAGCCTCTCATTTTCTTCTCATAAGATTCATTTTTACTTTATATCTTTCTTACGGTTTCTATAACTGTAAGATGCCTAATCCATAAGACTCATGAGAAAATATGAACTTATGCTCATCCTCAATCCGGAACTCGGAGATGCAGGTGCTGCAACCCTCCTCGGGGAGGTAAAAACTGAACTAGAAGCTACAGGTGCGAAGATCGAAAAAGAAGATATTTGGGGGGTAAAGGATCTTGCTTACAAGATCAATAACTCAAAGACTGGTTACTACGCTCTTTTCAATCTTTCTCTCGAGAAAGGTGATTTTTTCGCTGTAACCAAACATTTTAATCTGAAAAAGGATATTTGGAGAAACATGTTCGTCCGACTAGAAAGTGCAGAATAACTTCAATCTTCGCATTCAAACTTTACGTTTCTCGTTCTCTGTACATTTGTACAGCTCACTACGATACGCAGTTTTCATACGAATATTATCGTTCTTCAGCATTTCTAAGACTTACGAAAAACTAAAGATTTTATCATTATTTCATTGTGATCATGAGAACCGTTAATAAAGTCATACTCATTGGTAATGTTACCAAGGATCCATATATCAAAACAACTGTCGGAGACAAGAAAATAGCACTCTTCACAGTAGCTACCAATCGTTACTATCGCGATGCTGCGGGCGTAAACCAGAGCGAGGCAGAATACACAAACTGTGTTGCCTGGGGACCTCTCGCTGAGCGATCAGAGCAATTCCTCGTAAAAGGAAAACTCATCTATATCGAAGGACGTCTGAAAACTCGTGTGATCGACAAAGATGACGGGACAAAGCTTCATAAAACAGAAGTGGTTATCTCCAATCTCATATTCCTCAACAAACGAGAAGATTTCGCTGAGGATGAAGAGGTGATTGATGATGCCGTACTGGAACACTTCGATGACCTCGCTGATGATAAATTTTAATATTCTGATCGTACAGATGTAGCAATGCTACATCTCTGTATTTAATTTCATTATTTTACTTTCGTACAGATATGCCGAGGCACATCTCTACATTTTAATTTTATTTTCGTACAGATGTAGCAATGCTACATCTCTACATTTTACCTTTCAAATTATGTCAAAAACTCCTTGTCCAATCGAGGCACTCGGTATCAAGCATATCGATTATAAAGATACTGTATTTCTTAGAAAATACATTACAAAGTTCAACAAGATCGTTCCACGATACTATTCTGATGTTTGTCTCAAGAATCAGCGTAAACTTGCTCAGGCTATCAAGCGAGCTCGCTACATGGCACTGCTTCCATACGTTCTGAACCCTCGCGCAGCTGCTCCAGTTGCCGCAAAGATTCTCGTAGCTACTCCAGCAGTAACTGTTGAAGTTTCTTCAGAAGATGGACTCATCTAAAAAGAAAAAGAGTGATTTATCACTCTTTTTTTTGACTTTTTGGCAATGGTTCTATATAATGCCCCTGTTACTTATATTTATTAATTTTAAATTTTATGCAGATACTTAAAAAAGTTGGTTTTATTTCTCTTGCAACTCTTGCAACTCTTGAACAGTCTTTCGCAGCAATTAGTGTTGGAGGCATAAAGGATGAATTAAAAGGGCGTACCGATGATCTCCCTACTGCCATCCAGTCTCTTATGAGCTTTGCAACAAATTTTCTTTACCTTATAGCTGTTGGTTTTGCTCTGTATGGAGGGTTCCAGATTCTTACTGCCGGGGGAGAGGATGACAAGGTAAAATCAGGAAAGAAGATTCTCATCAATGCAGTTCTTGGACTCTTTGTTATCTTCATTGCATCTTCTTTGATTAAATTTGTCGTTGAATCTCTTACAAAATAATTATTATATACATTTCTCAATCCCTCTCGAGTACTCGAGAGGGATTTTTTGGTCCACAAAAAGTGGACAAAAGAGGGTTTTTCTATATGATAAGAGATATATATCTTCATTTTTTACGTTGTTTATGTACAATCCAAAAATCATTGAACCAAAATGGCAGAAGTTCTGGGAAGAGAAGCAGGTTTTTGCGACCAAAAACCCTTCTACCGAGGCAGATTTTTTGACCCCAAAATACTATACCCTTGATTTTTTCCCATACCCATCAGGAGCTGGGCTCCATGTCGGGCACCCAAAAGGGTATATTGCGAGTGACGTAGTTTCGCGCTATAAGCATGCTCAGGGGTTTCGTACATTGCATCCGATGGGTTGGGATAGTTTCGGTCTTCCGGCTGAAAACTATGCTATCAAAACAGGGATACACCCGAGAAAAGTAACCGATGAAAATATCGCTAATTACAAGCGTCAACTTCACTCTCTTGGGTTTTCTTACGACTGGAATCGGGAGATTGCTAGTACTGATACGAAGTACTATAAATGGACCCAGTGGATATTTTTGAAGCTTTTTGAAGCAGGACTGGCGTATGAACAGGACCTTCCTATCAATTATTGTCCGAGTTGTAAGACTGGACTCGCCAATGAAGAAGTCGTTGGGAATAATCTTTGTGATCGATGTGGAACTCAGGTGGAACGAAGAAAGATTCGACAATGGGTACTCGCTATCACCAAATATGCAGAACGGCTTTTGAGCGATGTGAATCGTCTCGACTGGCCAGAAGGAATCAAAGAGATGCAACGAAATTGGATAGGGAAGAGTGAGTGATGTGAATTTGAGATGAAAAAATCAGATGATGATACCAAGTCTTTGTCGGTGTATACCACTCGAGTTGATACTGTCTTTGGTATGACGTATGCAGTTTTGGCTCCAGATCATCCGAATGTGAATGACTTTATTACAGACGATCAGAGCGGGAATTGTCTGAAATATATCACTGAATCTAAGAATAAATCTGATCAGGATAGAACCAATGAAGGTAAGGAAAAAACAGGAGTATTTACCGGATCGTACGTTATGAATCCTTTTAATGGAGCACGAGTTCCGGTGTGGATTGCAGATTATGTACTCGGGAGCTATGGAACTGGAGCCGTTATGGCTGTTCCAGCCCATGATGAGCGAGATTTTGCATTTGCGAAAAAGTATAATCTTTTTATATCAAAAACCATCTTTTCTGCAGAAGAAATGCGATGATTTAGTGATTATCTCGATGATCCAGAAAAGTATGAGGAATTTATGAATAATGTTGTATGTGCGGAAAGTGTATCTACGACTGACGGATATATAGGTGCAGCAATTTGAGGAATTTCTGATGCATTTATGAACCTGAGTTCTCAAGAAGCTCGCGTACGCCTCGCAGAAAAAGCCGAGGCTGAAGGCTTTGGAAAGAAAAAAGTGAACTATAAACTTCGTGATTGGCTTTTTAGTCGACAGCGTTACTGGGGTGAACCGATTCCACTCATTCATCTTGCTATTGAGGATATAGAGAAGCTTCCAAAAATTGAGCATAAAAAAAATGAGATCTGCATTCCGACGAGTCGGATTGGTCACGATGACCTGGCTAAAATCTCATTTGCGAGCATTATATTCGAAAGCGTACACAAAGTCAAGAAAAAAAGAAAAAATATTCATCTCCATTCCATAGATACAATAATTAAGACTGAAAAGTGAAATATCCGATTTTCCTGAAAAGAAATTCTTGAGCATTTTAATGGCAAGCATGTAAAAGAATTCCATTATAGAAAAGCATTGGGATTTACTGTTCTTTGAGCTATAACTCACCTTGTATATGAATCAGAGCTTGTGTGATATTTTGTATATAAAAATCATGTTATCCGTGTAGTGCTTTGAAAAGACACTTGAGGGGGTTATTTTGTGAAGACATACTATCTTTCAGAAACACGTACAAAATTATTTAACAAAGCATATATTAAGGTAAGAGAAGACAGTGAATATTTGTATATACAATGAAAAGAATATTCCAAAATCTATGACGGTCTTTACGGGAAAATTATCTGTGATTATAAACTTCCTCTGGAGCTTCCAGAAGTACAGAACTACGAACCAGCTGGTGATGGAAATAGTCCACTCTCACTCGTTCCTGAGTTTGTAAACGTAAAACTTGCAGATAATCTGAATGGAAAACGTGAGACAAATACCATGCCACAGTGGGCAGGATCTTGCTGGTACTATCTTCGCTTTATGGATCCGAATAATGATGAATTTCTCGTTGATCCAAAGTTGGCAAAATACTGGGGCGAGATAGATAGTTATGTGGGTGGTGCAGAACACGCAGTTCTCCATCTCCTGTATGCCAGGTTTTGGCATAAGTTCCTTTTTGATATAGGGGTAGTTCCGACAGATGAACCATTTTTTAGACTACATAATCAGGGGATGATACTGGCATATGCCTTTGAGCGGGAGCATGGTGGACTCGTAGCAGTTGATTTGGTTAAGGAACGAGACGGAAATTTCTATGAAATTTCTACTGGAAAAGACGTGAAAAGAATCGTTGCGAAGATGAGCAAGAGTCTCAAAAATGTGGTGAATCCAGATATGATCATCGAAAAATACGGTACAGATACTCTCCGTCTTCATGAAATGTATATGTCAGATTTTAAGGATTCTGCCCCATGGGATACCGATGCTATCATTGGAGTACGACGCTTTCTCGAAAAAGCTTGTGCTCTCTTTGAAGCGCCACGTTTTGCAAGCGATGACATGAAAGCTATGAAGCTTCTCCATAAAACCATCAAAAAAGTTGGAGAGGATATCGAAGCGTTCAAATTTAACACAGCTATTGCGGCTCTTATGATTCTTGTGAATGAGGGGCTGCCAAGAGACCAAGAAATGCAGATGGAATGGAAAGAAAAATTTGCGATACTCCTCCATCCATTTGCTCCGCACCTCGCAGAAGAGCTCTGGGGGATTATTCATGTGGCCCCAATGAGTTCGTGGCCAGACAAGATGCTTCATGAGCTTATTGCAAATTGATGATACGATAATGAGAATTCTGTGTATAATGCTTCATGGCCAGAATATCAAGAATTCATGCTCGTTGATGACGAGGTGACCATCGCCATTCAGGTGAATGGAAAGCTTCGTGGAACACACGTATTCTTGAATGGAGTCTCACAAGAAGAGGTTGCATCCCGTGTTATGGAAGATCCTGAGATTACTAAATGGTTGGATGGACTCACGGTTGCGAGAGAGATATTTGTTCCGAATAAATTATATTGAATAGTCGCGAAGTAAATATTTAACCCTTTTATTATGATACTTTCTGATACCTCCATTCGTGCCAGCCTTAAGTGCGGTGATATTGGCCTCACAACTCGTCCAGAGTACGATATATTTCAGCAGATCGGTCCTGCCAGTATCGATTTTCGACTCGGGAACTTCTTCAAGTTATATAGGCGAGATAAGCTCCAGATTATCGACCCGGGTGAGCTTATTCCTGCAGAGGCT
The DNA here is from genome assembly GCA_964598195.1 of uncultured Candidatus Peribacteria bacterium. Lineage (GTDB taxonomy): Bacteria > Patescibacteriota > Gracilibacteria > BD1-5 > UBA2023 > UBA1545. Next base: position 6,992 of record CAZRBF010000062.1, read on the forward strand.
ATCGAGACGATAGAAGTGCCAGATGGAGGGACTTTTGTCCTCCATCCAGGACAGTTTGTCCTTGGGGTCACCATCGAAAAGATCAAGGTTCCGTATTTCCTCGTGGCCCGGTGTGAGGGGCGAAGTTCTCTCGGCCGGCTCTGAATTATTATCCATTCAACTGCAGGATTTATAGACCCAGGATTTGAGGGGACGATCACCCTGGAGATCACCAATATTAATGAGGTGCCCATAGCACTAAAGCCTGGAATGAGAATCGGTCAATTTGCCTTTGAGACTATTCATGGCACGGTCGAAAATACCTATGACAAGCGACCAGGAAGCAAATATATGCATCAACTCCTCCCCGAAGAGAGTCGAATCGTCAAGGATCTCTATTAATTCATAACCTTTCATTTTTATGACTGCTCACTTTGAAGAAGACGAAGAAATAGATGAGCTTTTGCTCGATGATGATATCAGCCTGGATCTAGATGACGATATCATTCTTGACGATGCTCTTATCGACGGAGTGATTCCCGAAATTACCCTCGATGATGTGGAGGTTCTGGAAGAGAACGAGAACATCTGACACAAAGTTCAGACATTCGATCCTGAAGGCGACGGAACCGATAATTATTTCGATGAACGGTATTTTGATGAATAATATCCCCATTTATGCGACTCTGGTCACTCCATCCATCATATCTCGATAGACAATGACTTTTGGCTGTTTGGCGAGAGTGACTTTTGGCTCAAAAAGTATTACAAAATCGTACCAAGGGATATAAACACCATCCTCAGCTGATTCGATTTCGAGCAAGCACTGATCCTATTGGATCCATCGGATATTATCTTTCAGAAATTGCCCTTGAGGCCGCAAGACGAACATATACCTTCGATGCCTCTAAAATTGAGCGTATTAATGAAAATATTCACATTTCGGTTACTACTGAGCAATGTGTCTATGAAAAAGCACATCTGCAAAAAAAACTTACCTCTCGTGACCCAGAAAGAATAGTGTTTTTAGAGAGTAGTCCTTTGTGCACGCATCCTATTTTTCATATGGTAGAATGAGGAGTTGAGGAATGGGAAATAACCTAAGACATATACTTTAATTCATTTATATATGACCAAAAAAGATCCATATAGCGTTCTTGGGGTTTCCAAGTCTGCAACCCAGGACGAGGTAAAAAAAGCATATCGTAAGCTCGCTATGCAGTATCATCCTGACAAAAATAAAGGGGATAAAAAAGCCGAAGACAAGTTCAAGGAAGTGGGTGCTGCCTATGAAGTTCTCGGTGACGCCAAAAAACGCAAAGAGTATGACACCTTCGGATCTCACAGTGGTTGATTTGGTGGTGGTTCTTCTGGTGGGCAACAGGGTTTTGG
>CAZRBF010000063.1:0-8199 GCA_964598195.1 uncultured Candidatus Peribacteria bacterium
AAAAGCAAGAAAATCATTTGCTTTTGTAATAACATTACTATATACTATCTCCATATTTAAAACATAACTTCATATTTATGGTCCACAAACCTTACTAATAATAGATATACCTATACCTATTCTTTTTTACGTATTATATGGACACATCTTATAACTAATAATCTTTTCTATGAAAACTCATTCAAGAACACCTCAATCACATTCCCAAAAAACAGACTCTACACTCCTCACAAAATTCCTCGTGATACTCGGAATTTTCGGAGTAACTACATTCGTAACATACGGTGCCGTGAGCACACCAGAAAGCGCCTTTATGTCAACCCCTTACATGACCCGAAGCTCAACAGGTGATCTTGTCCTCAGTAATGCTACCAATGGACAGGGGGCAGCCATTCTCAACGCCTACATTGCAAAAATACTCTCCGGAGCTACAGCACAGTGAGGTGTACCTGCATACAATGCATATCTCAATGACAAACTCAACCAACTCGATTTACTCGATACGGAACTACAGGGGAAAAGAGATAATAATGGTAAACTCATATATGATAAAGACTATACTTTTATCTTTAGCTACATCTATCCACGACTCCACGAACAATTAAAACTTGATCAGACTACTTCTGTCATTGGAGAAATTAGATCAAGACTCTGACTGAATTGACCTGTTGACGACAGTAATCTGCGCCCAATTCCAGCAGCCCCTGCGGTTACTGCAAATGACACCACCGATACTGTCAATGGATGGAATGCAGCAACCATGGAAGCATCTCTCTCAAGTGATGGATGAAACAGCTATGGTGCATTTACATCAGCCACTCAGGATCTGAATGGTAACAAGATGCTCTATGTTCGCCTCAAGGCAACGAACACTGCACTTTCCAGCCTCATAACAGTCCTGACATTTACCGAAAATACTCAACAATCAACAGGATTCACTTTCTCCGCAAGCTTTAACCCAGCAACTATATCAGCTACTGGTTCTTCTGTACTCAGCTACTCTTCAAATGCAGCTGGTGGATGTAGCTATAATCTAGCTGGAGGAAATGGCTGAACAGCAAACGGAAATGTCACTATAAATGCTTCTGCATTTAATATACCAGCAGGAACAACTACCAATACTGGACGTACAGTTACTTTCGCGTGTTACAACGCCAACAGTACCCTCGCAGGAACCGGTTCAGCATCTATTACGATTCTCGCTCCACCAGCAGTTGTTGCTGCAACCCCAGCACCAACTGTATTCATTAAATATAACGGTTCAGATGTTGCAAATGAGACAACTCTTAATGCAACAAGTGATGGAAAAATTACTCTCACATGGTGAAGTACCAACGCTAACTCATGTCTCATAGATGGTCCAGATGGTAAACTTAATGGACTTGCCAGTACGAGTGGATCAGAGACATTTACAGGCTTTACAACTACCGCAAAATCCAAATATACATATAAATGTTCAGGTCCTGGCGCAACAGACGCTACTAAAACAACGTTCTATGTCCAAGGTGTTGCTCCAGTGGTTGTAACAGCAGCAGATATAGAAAAGGCTCGACTAGCCCTACTATCAACTCGACTATTTTATGTTGACGCAACTAATTTAGCAACAGATGGAAAAATTAATTTTAAGATTGATAAATCGTATGGTTACAAGGGATGTCAAATATCGCTTACTACTGGTACCAATGTTTGAATATGAAATCATTTGAAAGCAGACGGTACATTTGAATGAGCTATTCTTGTTTGACCACAATCATGAAATGGTGTAAAGATGGACTTCAAGTGTGTAAAAGAACTCATAAATGGCGGACTGGCGAACACAAGTATGAAATATATCATGCCAACCATCGAACTTGCAACACTTGTTCGAAATCCTGTGTATACTTTAACTGAAGCAAATATCCCAGGCATTACGGGTACATATACACAGGCTCAGGTAGATCAGGCAATAAAGGATATATTAGCAGCTGCCCGAAGTTTAAATTGAACACTTAATTCAACATTAGCAATAAGAGCCATAGCACAATGAATTATTAATCTAGAAAGTGGCTGAACAAAAACATGATTGAGGGTGCAGGTTGTGTATAGTATAAATAATTCCGCGATTTTTGCTGAAACAAGTCATGCCTTTACTATTGCAGATGTCGATAACGCGGTTACTCAACGAATACAAGCCGTGGCAGATGAGGCTCGAGTAGCGGCTGAAGCTCTAGCGGCAGCAAAAACAGAAGCAGAAAGAGTAGCAGCTCAACAAGCAGCAGATGCTCAAAGATTAGTGATAGAGAGACAAGCAATAGTGAATCAATACATCACTGACTTACTAAATAACGATAAAAATTTAACTCCTGAAGCTAAGGCACGCCCAGACTACAAGTCTCCAGTGGTTCTTCTTGTAGCAAAAATTAAAGAAGTAGAAGCTCAGTGACTAGTTTGAGTACGTGAATTAGTTGCAAATAGACTTGGCATGACATTAGCAGATGTAAATGAATATATCAGATTACATCCATAATTTCAAAAAGAGAAACTCATTAACCACAAATCATCATTTGTCAATACGTTCCCTATAGGGGGCGTATTGTTTTTTTGGGGAGTTTATAGGGAGAGAAAAACTTTAAATTCTTTTTGTGTTTTTTTCAAAACCACTATACTATACTCAACTTCAGTACCGTATAACAAAAAAGATCATGAAAAAACTCCCCATTGGTAAGCAGTCATTTGCATCATTACGTATGGATGATGATATGGTATATATCGACAAAACAAAATATATACTCTCGCTTGTACAAAATAGAGCTCCCTATTTCCTCTCCCGTCCTCGTAGGTTTGGGAAATCCCTCCTCATAGATACTATCAGATGTCTTTTTGAGGGAAAGAAAGAGCTTTTTGAGGGGTTGTATATCTATGATCAGTGGGACTGGAAAGTGAAGTATCCTGTGGTGAAGATAGTATTTGGAGAAGGCTTTATCGATAGTAAGGAAAAACTTCGGGAAAATGTTCATAAAAATCTTGATGAGGTTTATGAGGAATATGGTATAGAGAGTGCCTATACGAGCATAGATCTCCGATTCTCGGATCTCATAAAAAAGCTCTACAAAAAAACTGGTCGTCAAGTTGTTGTTCTCGTAGATGAGTACGACAAACCTATTCTCGATATGATTAACAAGATTGATATAGCCGGAGAGATCAAAGATGAGCTCAAGGGATTTTATTCAGTTCTCAAGTGAGCTGATGAGTATCTAAAGTTTGTGATGCTGACCGGAGTGACCAAGTTCTCCAAAGTGTCGCTCTTTAGTGGGCTTAATAACCTCCAGGATATAACTCTCAATGCACAATATAATGCTATATGTGGATATACACTTACAGAAATCATCGATAACTTCTGACCAGAAGGATACCTTGAATGAGTAGATCTGGATAAGATGCGAGTCTATTACAATGGATACAGTTTCTGAAATACAAGTGAAACTCTCTACAATCCTTTCTGACTCTTGAATTTCTTTTGAAATAGTAATATCTACAACAACTACTGGTTCTCTTCTGCGACTCCTACATTTCTCATGAAACTTATAAATGAGAGATTAGATGAGTTTCGACTTACGGATCTTGAGAACTTGGAAGTGGGGAATGAGATACTCGATAGTTTTGATGTCGATAAGATCAACCTCCGAACTCTCTTGTTTCAGACAGGGTATCTTACGATAAAGAGTATGCAGAAACTCGGATCAAGAACAACCTATACTCTTGGTATACCAAATGAAGAGGTACGGAGTAGTTTGAATGATTATCTCATACAAGATTATCTCCTCTTTAGTGACTATGACTTCAAGATGGATAAACTCAAAAAACTTCACAAGTGTCTTTCCACTTGAGACGTTGATTCATATGTCTCGACGGTTAAAGAGATATTTGCAGGAATTCCCTATAGTAACTATACCAAAAATAAGCTCAGTAGCTACGAGTGATTCTATGGGAGTGTCCTCTATGCCTTTATGGCATACACAGGAATAGAGTTCATAGCAGAAGACTTTACCAATCGTGGACGTATAGACTTTACTTTGAAGTATGGGAAGTATATCTACATCATAGAACTCAAAGTAGAGGAAAAGTGAGGAAAAGCACTGGCTCAGATACAAGAAAAAAAGTACTACGAGAAGTATCAAGGAGGAGATAACGAAATCTATCTCATAGGATTTAACTTTGATACAGGGCTTCGCAATATCGGAGATTATGAGGTGGAGAAGATTTAGAATGAAAATGTAGATTGATAATATTTTTATAGATGATAAAGTTAAAGCCTATATTTAAATAAACCACAATTCCGCATTTGTCAATACGTTCCCTGAGGGGGGCGTATTGTTTTTTTGGGGATTTGAGTATAATGATCAGTATAAAGTATACATTAACCCCTGTGATAGAAAGAAAAATGTAGAAAAATGTAGAAAAATTTGCAAAATTAATATTTTTCAATAATATATAACTACTACCTGTGGAGGAGAGCATGTCTCTCCTCATTTTGTTTTATAAAAGCTGATTATGAAAGATAAAGTTTTTTTCTTTGTAGATTGATGATATTTTTATAGATGAGTAAAAAGACTTGGAGCTGAGAATATAAATCTAAAAAATATTTGTGAAAAAATCGCTTGAAATAGGGAAATAGTTTGAATTTGCTATTATGTTTGAGAAATAGATATTCACATGTGAAAAGATAAAAAAGCGAGAGAGTATTATACTGATTTAAGAGTTAAGCAACAACATTTTTTATCAAAATTAAAAGAAAGCTGAGTTGATTATAAACTTTGATATTTCAATAAATGATGAGATACTGAAAAGTCAGTAGATATGCTCCTTGCTTGTGATATGATAGAAAAAGCTATTGATAATGTTTTTGATGTTTGAATAATTATTACTTGAGATGGAGATTTTTATCCAGCTATTGATTTAGCACAGAGAAAATTAAAAAAAGTGATTTTGAATTGAGCCTTTAAATGATATTTCGCAAAAACTTTGATGAATAAGTGCGATAGATTCTTTTTTATAGATGATAAAGTTAAAACTTATAATTAAGTACCCACAATTCCACATTTGTCAATACGTTCCCTATGGGGGACGTATTGTTTTTTTGGGGTGTTTGAGTATAATGATCGGCATTAAGTATATATTAACCCCTGTGATATATGCGTTTCTCCATACTTCCTAAGATCCAGTCAGTTTTTGGTCGACTTCGTTCTATCAGTAAGAGTGAGCCACTTTCGGGTCTGTCTTTGGTGATTATAATATTTCTGGACATATTTGTGCTTGTTGCACTTTTTCAGGGGCTCTCTGACCAGACGGCGAGTTTTACGACTCCGAGTGATGTTATCCCATATAATTGCCGGGCAATCGCTATAGATACGGAAAATTATGATGCCGCACAGAAGAGGGATCAGGTTTTGTCGCAGGTGCGAACATATCAGTATGATTCTACGAACCCATATTACGTTTCATCCAGTGGTCGACATCCAGAGGATTTGAATGCAGATTGTCGAAAAATAGAAGAGCTCTTTGGGAAGCTTGTGGCAGATAGTGAGCTCATAAAACTTCTTGATACACGAGATCAGATGAGTAATCGTAAATCGACTATTCAATCAGACATCAATAGTCTACGCGGAATCTACCCCACAACACTTCTGGAAAAGATGGCCGATCAACCAAAAGAGGACTCTATTAGTGAGACGAGTGCAGGAACTATTAAGCAGGATCTGAAAAAACTGAGTGATGAGCTCGCAAAGATAACAGAAGAGGATAAGGCAAATATGGCACTTATAGAACAGGATAATAATTTACAGGGGATTCTTGCATATCTCACGCCTGATTTGGCAAAGAATTTGAGAAGTACTCTGGCTCGTTTGGAGTTCAATTACCCACTTAAACGGCTTGGTGTAGAGCTCTTGTTTCTGATCCCATTGTTTCTCCTCATAATGGTCTGGAATGATCGTTCCATCAAACATGAGAGTGGTGCACAGACTCTCGTGTCTTCGCATCTGCTCGTTGTGGTGTTTATTCCGATATTTTGGGAGATCTGCTATGCTATTTTCGAGATCATCCCGAAACAGCTCTTACAGAAACTCATGCAATTTTTGCAGGATCTGCAGATCCTCATGTTTTGGTACTATTTTCTGATCCTCCTCGCGATCGGAGTAGCGCTTGCTAGTATCTATTTCCTCCAGAAAAAAATCTTCAATAAAAAGCGTCTGATCGAGAAACGAATCGAGAAACAAGAGTGTCAATTCTGTGGAAAACACTTGAGAGAATGAGACATATGTTGTCCATTCTGCGGAGAGAACCAATTCAGAAAGTGCGGAAAATGCAAGGAAGAAACCTACCACGAGCTCCCTATTTGCCGAAAGTGCGGAAAAGAATAGCCCTCACCCTAACCCTCTCCCTCGGGGAGAGGGAAGAAAAACTCCACCCCGCCTTTCAGGCACCCCTCAAGAGGGGAATTATTCCCCTCCCCCCTGGGAGAAGGGTCGGGGATGAGGGCTTTATGAGGTATTTACGAAACATCTACTCTCTATAATCTTTCTTCATGACCGACATTCTAAATGATATATACCTCCCGGAAGATCCTCTCACATCGGCTACCATAGATGCTCGGGATTTTTTTCCAAAGATTTCTCTGGATGTTATATCGCACAATAATGCACATATTTTTACAGATATACGCGGGTGAGCATGAACTCGACTCGATCTCAGCAAAAGATACACACTCTCTCTCAAACGCCTTGGCAAAAAATCTCTGGAGGATCTGTATGATAGGAAAAAATATATACCGGGTATTCTCTCGATATTTTCCAGAAATAGGGTAGTTCGCTTGAATCCAATATCGGTAATCTCCCCTCTTCCAAAGATACACTTCAACACTCTCGATATTCGACCTCTTGAGAAAATAGTTTCTATGCGAACATATACTGATATCTATACCTTCCCAGTTCCATTCTCGAGGCGTGTAAGAAAAACTCTGAAGAAACATAGAAAATGAATCGCTATCGGAAGTGTCGTGGTTACGAGCCTCACTCTATCACTCGTGTTTCTGTCCCTTGCGGCGAGAAGTTATATAGAACAAGAGACTATACGCGACTACAATCGTATCGCAGCACTGAAAGATATGCGTGACTTTGTGGCTATTCGGGCAGAAGTAAAAAGTATTCACGACTCATTTGAAACCATCGCCCTTGTTTTCAGTCCATTTCGAGCCGTTCTCGATAATCATTTTTATAGCCACCCTCAGGTGCGCCTCGCGAGTAATGTCATCCATGGATGACTCACTCTTTCTGATACCATCAGTCAAGGACTCGTGATAGCGAGCGACTTTACACAAGCACTTCCTGAAAACGGATCATGTTCCGTGTCTTCTTTTTTTGGAACAGGTGTATTGGTTCAGGATGGTTGTGGTTTGAAAGTGACCGATTTTCTCAAAAGTCATAGAACAGAGCTCGAGAAGATAGATACAGATCTTGGTCGTGCACTCTCGTATTATGCGGGTATAGAATCCCTCGGAAATCCTCTTTTTGATGAAAAACTCGAGAAAAACATGCAGTCGCTTCTGGGCATCAAGGAGATTCTCAGTTTTTCACTCTCGCATTTTGATGACATTATGCGCATGCTCGGTGATACAAAGCCAGAGCGATACATGATCCTGAATCAAAACCAGGATGAACTCAGAGCAAATGGTGGATTTCCTGGAAGTATTCTCTCTTTTGAACTCTATAAAGGACGTGTTCAAAAATTTGAGAAACGTGATGTCTACGACTACGATTGGAAACTGTACCCATACAAGGAAACGCCTCCAAGCGGTCTCGAGGGATATAGTGGAAACTTTGGGGTACGCGATGCGAACTACTATCCCGATTTCCGTGATAGCGCCAAGAAAATCGGATTCTTTGTAGAAAAAGCAGGGTACAACAGTGTTGACACTATGATCGCCATCAATCAAGGCATTATCATAGATCTCTTGAGCAAATATGGTCCGGTAAAGATGAGCGAATACAATCTGACTATTGATGCCTCAAACTTCTCGCGAATCGTCTCAACCCTTGTAGAAGCACGAGTATTTCCGTACAAAAAACTGGATACTGGACACACCTACCAATCCCCGAAAGAATTTCTCTTCCGGTTCATGGAAGCTTTTAGCAAACAACTGGCAGAAAAACGGGATATATTCGG
>CAZRBF010000064.1:0-3057 GCA_964598195.1 uncultured Candidatus Peribacteria bacterium
ATTTTCTGATACAGCGAATTTTCTGGATCTATCTCTCGACCCATTTTTCTGACTTCATTTTTGTCTTCATCTGAATGTCTTGAATCAGATAGGATTATACCTGCCTTTATACTATAATTCTTCAAGAAATCTTTAGCAGTCTTCGAAGAATCTTCGGAAGAATTTTTCAATCTAACAGTGTCAAGATATTTATGGTACATAAGGCCTACACCTTCCATCCTTCATTTGCGGATCGCTTCAAAATCTTGCACTATTTCTGCCGTGACAGCATCTGAGTTTTGAGTTCAACCAGATTTTCATGAATTTCTCTTGCGCGCATTTTCAGCATTTATTTTTTCTTGTGCCTCACGTAAAGCATTTTGCTTATCTTGTTCTGCATCTCTTGCTTTCTCAGCTTGTGATTTAAATACTTTTCCGAATATTCCTGTTTGTGGTGTTGTTTGTTCTGGTTTTTTAGCTTCTGGAGAGTGAGAATCTGAAGATTCAGGAATATCTCCTATATTTTCTTCATCTTCATGTATCACAGGCTCTTTATCTTTCGTAAGTGTCGGTTTTTTCTCTTTTCGACGACGGAGCACATAAGCAGTACCTAAACCAACACTAATAAGGACGCCGCTAGCTAGCAAACTTTTCTGCGTGGTTGTCAAGCCGCTTCAACTAGTTGGGGAGATTTCGAGAACCTCCTCTTTCTTTGTGCAATCCAATCAAACAATTTTATCAACTGTATCTCGATTTTCTTTACAAAGCTTCTTAATAGACTCGGGGGCAAGTGTAATTTTATGTGGAAAAGAAAGCCCCTCCATAGGATTTGGCCTATCTGAAGCTAGGGTCCCTGCTGCACCAAGAGCAATTGTTGTTCAGGCTATAATATTTTGTAATGTTCACATATATAAGCTGTTAATTGGATAGAGTTATGGTTGGAATATACGGAATATCGTTTAGTTCAATATTTCATGGGTTAGTCTCATTGAATCTGTTTTTCTCTGCACTCAAATCAAAACTTGCAACAAGAGTCATTTTGTTATCATACACAAAAATTGGTCGTATACCTTTATTTTTTTCTCACCAAATCGTAGTATATCTCATTGATTGAATTTTTGCGATATCTGGATCACTAGGATTTCAAAGCCACATTGTTTTATCATCAACTGATTTCAATACATTATTGCCATTGAATTTATTGAGAATTTCTTTAAGTTCTCTCTTCGTTTCTACTGGTTTTGGAGCAACTGTAGCTGCAGGAATAGCACTCGCCACTGCAGCAGGGGCTGAAGCTGGTGGTTTTGGTGAGGGTGCGGAAACAACAGGGGTTGGTACGGAAATAGGAGATACAGGTGCAGAGGCTACTGGGGTTGCTTTTGCAGCAACGGGAGGTACTTCTACTGTTTTCACAGCAGAAGCTACTGGCCGACTCTCCTTCTTTGTATCCTTCACCACTTTTACTGGAGCCTCCAATCTATAATTTGATCATACCTTCTCAAGCAAGATATTAATCGTATCCATTCCTATAGTTCCATCTGCAGGTTTTTCACCACTTGTAAGCATATCAAGAGCTCTTTGAAAATCCTTGTTTGTTCTAGCTCCATCAAGAAGAATTTTTATGGCAGGTATAATTGCAACTTTATTTTTACCACTCAAGAGTTCAGCTTGAATCTTGTCAGCATTGTTTTGTACCTGTTTAGTAACGCCTTTTTTTATCTTCAGAGCTACTGCGACTTGTTTGATTATCTGATCTGAAGTTTCAATCTTTTCAAGAGTCGTAACAACTGCAGTAGATGTTTCTACTGGCTTCGATGCTGGAGGTTGAGCTTGAACTGAAGTTGTTACTGTGGCTGGGGCTGAATTAACAGGAGCTACAACTGATTCCACTTTCGGGATAAGTCCCTTGATTACAAAGCTCATTCTCTCAAGCTCTGAATAAGCTTTTCATTGAATCGTTTGGATTTCTGCCTGCATTTTTTTCAAAACAGCAAGATATTCGGTCTTTTCAGTTGTAGAAAGTCCAACTTTATCAGCGTCTATAGCCTTGATTGCTTCTTCAATCTGCGGAGCCTTGAGTCCGACAAGAAACATCCTGTGATCGTACTCGTTCTTGAAAATAATGTTCGGATTCTTGGCGTCGTCATTGAAGGAAAGGAATGGGTCATTTTTAGAAGCAGTCTCCAAAGTCACACCCTTGGCTGCATCATACATTTTCTGGACCTCGTATTTATTAACCGACATATTTATTTTTATATAAAAAACTAAAATACCCTCCTATTTTATCCTATTTTTTCATAAAATGCAAAAATTACGACTGAATATTTCCAAATCATCTTTCCGTGGACGTCTGTGTAGCAAAATCTTTTTGAAACTGTTCCAGAGAAACACGGTCGTTTGCAATAGTGACGAGAATTTCTCGTATGTTTTTCATAAAAGCCTCGTCTTTTTCTTTTGATAATACCAGATTTTGAATATGCCATCTTGTTTCTTTTAATATTTTTGGCAGACGATATTTTCGACTAAATTTAAGAGACTCAAAAATAGCATCAATATGCAATAAAGATTCGAGTATAATTTTTTCCTTCTGTATTGGAAGTTTGTGTGATTGAGGATATAACTTAATACTTTCAAAAGAACCATCTCCATTATATCAAAATTTTTGAAAATAGAGTGCAATGTCTTCTTCAAATTCAGCGATAGTTGTTTCTGTATCTGATAAGATTTTAGTGATGCCAAGTTTCAAGATAGGAATAATATCTTCTACCCACCCATTCTCATTTACAAACTCATAAATAGCCTCAAGTGTTGGTTGTGCTGGCACTACAGAAGTTTTTATATCTTGAAGGGTAATGAGTGATGTCTTTCTGGTTGCCTTTGAAACACTCGTCGATGAAAGTTTGCCTGATTGAAGTTTCATGGATCTTTCTCAACCCATAAGAGATCTCACTATCGAACGTACCGAATGAGCAAGATGACTCACCATCGAGGTGAGCCTGGATCTAAGGGGGTTTTCTGCCGGAGCATCAACACCCTTTGTCTGTGGAGTCTTATTTACGTCTTTCATACGCCCTTTGT